>JAFGNR010000421.1 GCA_016926915.1 Anaerolineae bacterium | reverse complement strand
GGGAGCTCTGGTCCGTTCGGATACGCCCGCCAGGCTCACGGCGGCGGGATGGGCGGCGTTGTACGCGTATGGCATTCGTACGATTGTCACGCTGTGCACCAAGGGCATGGTGGAAGACGCGCTCACCATCACGCCGCCTTATGCTGATATCGCCATGGTTCGGGTGGCGATAGAAGACGTCACGGATACGGAATTCGCGCAACGGTGGGCGTCCTCTGAGCTCTGGTGCACACCGCTCTATTACGAGGATGCGCTGCGCCTTTGGCCGCAGCGACACGCGGCTGCCATTTCTGCTGTGGCGCGGGCGCAACCGGGCGGCGTTCTGTTCCATTGTATCCGTGGACATGATCGTACGGGCATCATTGCGCTGTTGCTGCTCGCGCTCGTTGGCGTGACGCCGGATGAGATGATTGCGGATTATGCGCTGAGTCGCGACCCTGACCGGGATGAGATTCTGGCGCGCGAGCAGACCTCGGTTCGTGAAGTTATTCTCGCTACATTGGCGAGGCTCGATGTTGAGAGCTATCTGACCATGGGCGGGGCCAGTGAAGAAGACCTGGTCGCTATCCGCCGGCGGCTCTTGGGATAAGCGCCTCGTACCGGCGTGTCGAAAAGCCGCCGCCACGAGGCCAAGGCGGAAGGCGTCTCCGTTGCCTTGGTAATCTTTAGCATAAATCAGGAGGATACCATGAGTGAATCAATTGAACTCGATCATTTCCCAATCAAGACCTATGAGAAACTTAGGTATGCAGACACCGACCGCCAGGGCCACGTTAACAATGCTGTGTTCTCAATGATGTTCGAGACAGGACGTGTCGAGATTCTCTATGATCCAAGTGTGCCCCTCGCCAGTCCCAATTGCGCATTTGTTATCGTCAACCTGACGCTTGATTTTCATGCAGAAATTACCTGGCCTGGTCGCGTGGATATTGGCACAAGAGTATCAAAGGTGGGCCGTAGCTCCATCACGTTTGAGCAAGCGCTTTTTCAGAATGGACGTCTTACCGCGACCGCGAAAACCGTGGTTGTGCAGGTGAACCAAACCACGAGACGATCTGAAACGCTCAATGATGCGGCCATCGAACGATTAAATGATCTCAGCTCCCCCAAGTAGCCGTCGTCCCACTGCGTGACCCACTCGCGGTTCAAAACCCCGGCGGACCGAACGCCTGCACCATAGAATCCAGCACCAGCACCCAGTCCGGCCCTGCGATTGGAGAGGTAAATGCTACCACTTCGTTGGGATACTCTCCGGCTGGGTGCGCCTTACCGTTGCGTGGATCGTACCACCACGCGCGGACCTGCCCCTGGAGCGCCTGCAGGTCCACCCGCAGCGTCTGCTCCGCCAGCGGAAAGTAAACCATGGCGTACGTCCCATTGGCGCAGCGCGTGGCCCGTGGGTGACTCGCGCGGCGCTGGGTGTAGCGGTCGGTCTCCAGGTCGCCTACAGGCGGAGTGGGGGCCACGTCCGGCAGCAGCTCCTGCGCCGGTATACGGCTGAAGTAGGGGCGCGACAGCATCAACGCCTTGAGATGCACCAGCTGGGCTGCGCCCGGTGCGTAAATCGCCTCGTCCCAGGATGGCATGGGGAAGTTGACCGGTTCCCGCGCCGGCGTCCACATCTGCCAGACGGAATGGCTGCCATAGGTGTGCCCACAGGCGCCCGCGAACACGGCCCGATAGGCCTGTTTGCGCACGTCGTAACCGGTGTAGCGGCCCAGCGCCGGCGTCCACTGCCGCAGGTAGGGATCGACCGGGTGGTGTTCGTAGTTGGGCTCGCCATCCAACACCGGTTTGGCGGGCCTGCGCCCGTAGTCCGCAGCGATCATCTCCCAGTTGGGCGCGTCGAACATCACGTGGCCCGATTGCAGCATGTTCATATCCAGCCAGCCGGCCTCATGTAGCGACGCCGACGAGCTCGCGCCGCCCATGGGATGGTAGGTGAAGAACGGGCGGCGTCCCATGCCCTCGCTAATCCCCTCCGCCATTGCGGCCCACAGTGTCTCGTACCCTGCCGCGGGCCGGTCGCCGCCCAGAATCCACAGGAGGTTGGCGTCGTCGCGGTAGCGCTGTCCCAGGAAATGACCGTAGCGCCGGGCGTTCTCCCTATTGAAGACCACCGGGCCGGCGCCCCACAGCTCCTCGCAGACCTTATCCCCCCAGGTGGGCAACAGACCAATGTAAAGCCCCTTGCCGGCTGCCAGGCGGATAATCGCATCCACGTGGCGAAAGTAGAAGGGGTTGGGCCGGGCCGGGTCATCGCCGCACAAGGGGACGTGCTCGTTGGCATTGGGCGTGTGCAGCCCATCCAATTCGGCCAGAATGACCGCCTGGATGACGGTGTACCCCTGCTGCCGCCGCGCGTCGAGGTAATGCCCGGCTTCGTCGAGGGTGAGGCGATGGAAGAGCTCCCAGGCTGTATCGCCTAGCCAGAAGAACGGGTCGCCGGTTTCAGTGATGAGATAGCGTCCCCCGGCATGCACGTGAATCCGTGGCAATGACATTGTCGAACTCCTTGAGAATGTACGAATGGTGAATGCGCGTATGGTGAATGCAGGAATGGCATACTGAGGATAGAGAGCACATACAATCGTGCAAACACCCTCTCTATCCTCCTACTTCCCACCCCGTCACCTGGCGCAAGTAGGTCAGCCCGCTCACCCAGCCGCCTGCGTGGGGGATCCAATCCTCATCTGCGTAGCGCCAGGGACCGTCGTTCTCGACGGAGGGGAGGACCTCCATCCGGAATTGACGGTTGGTGCAATAGCCGTTGCCGATGCTGCCTGGAATCTTCGACCACGTCTCGACGGCGCGCGTCCCGATGCCGTGAATATGACTGTAGGGAATCGCCGCGCCTGCCGGGATCGCTTCGCGCCACATGACGCTGCCCTCGAACGATTCGGCAGTCATGCCGCTGTTCAGTCCGGCGATCCATTGCAGGTTGCCCACCGCGATGTCGCGGAACTGGGAGTCGCCGAAGAAGGTTTCGAACTGCACCGCCAGCGCGGCTGCGTAGCCGTAGCAGACGTTGAAGCCGTGCCACGGGCCTCCAAAGCTCAACAGTCCCTCCCCGGCGTAGTACCCTTGTGGCAGCAGATAGCAGGGGTTCTTGCGGCAGGCGGGCAAGAAATAGCCATAGGCAAAGTCGTGGATGGCCTGTCGCCAGCGCGGAGCTTCGGGATGGTCCGGCAGCTGGGCGCACAGGTCTATCAAGGGCGCGATATAATGGTTGAACATCATACTGGTGTCGTGCCCGACGTGGTGGTGAATGAAGGCCTTTTCGGTGAAGGCGCAATCCTCAAAGGCGTAGAAGTGTCCATAGAAGTCGCCTTCGGCAGCCTCCTGGGGTACCTGGCGGCGCAGCAGCTCCCGGGCGCGTCGCACTGCCTCGTCGAGGTGCGCCGGTCGCCCGGATTTCGCCAGCGCTACCGCGCCCCAGATCATCATCAGCAGGTCGCCGGTCATGAATGACGTCGGCATGTAGCCCTCCGGCGCGCCGTGCAACCGCGCCGAGAAGTTCGGTAGGCTGGAGGGGCGACAATGGCGGGTCAGGAAGGTATAGGCGTTTACTGCGCGCTCCAGGTAGTTCAGGGCGCGCGCGGGATCGATCTCGTAGATATGCCGCGAGGCCCGCGCCAGGGCCACGACGCTCTGGCCTTGATCCTGGGGGATGAGCACCGGATAGTTGGGCATCTCGTGAACAAGTGCGCCCTCTGGCCATCCCAAGTCGCCAGCGCGTTGCTGGCAGGTCGCCAGGTAGTCGCAGCCGTGAATGACTTGCCGGGCAAGGCGCAGGGCATCCTCGCGTCCGAGCCACTCGTACCCGATATTGAGCAGATCGAGCAAGCCGATCAATGCAGCCGTGTGGCTGCCCACTTCCCGCCAATCCGAACCGCAGTCCTTCCAGCCCTGTCCGTAGCGGGCCAGTTCCGCGCGCGCCTCGAATTGATCCAGGGCTACCGTCCGGATGGTCGTTTCCCAGAGCAGGTAGGCTGCCACGCGGAACGGGTCACTGGCGACGCTGGGCGCGCCCGGGGCTGCGATCGTCAACCGGTAGGCGCCGGGCTGGGCCAGCTCCGAGAAATCGGCGATCCACCAGTGGCTATGCCAGCACGCTCCCCAGTAGACCAGCGGTTTGCGGAGGATGAGCGCCTCGTCGTCGGCATTTCTCAGCGCAAACGTGGCCTCCTCGCCCCAGGCATCCCGTGTCGCGCCGCGATAGAGCGCGCGCATCGGGGCGTGCAGATCATAGCCGATTTGCGAGACCAGCAGACCGGAGACAGGGTGTAAATCCATGAAACGCTCCTATGTTGCGAATGTGCGAATGGCGAATACACGAATGCTGAATCGGAAAAGAACAGATATGTTCCATAGCCAGGATGAGGCTTTGCTTACTGGCTTCCTTTTAACGATGTCGCTCAAAGGTTCACAAGCACTGCCAGCCTTTTCTTGACTTTGCATCCTCCGCGCGCTCTGCGGTCAGGCTTTTTCTCCGTGTCACTCCGCGCCGCCGTGGTGAACCTCTTGACGATTCTACTCCAAAGCTCGAAAAACGCCGCCGGGCAGGGATTCGTATTTAGGGTATAATGCCCAACGTTCATCTTTGCGAAAGCGTTCCCATGTGGAATGCCACACCCACGATCACGAAACTGGGATCGCGCGGCATTAGGCAACGTAGGAGTGTGGGGCTGAGGAATGCGCGCGTTTTACCTAACACAAGGCACTCCCGGCGCTACGCGCCAGAACGGCAGGGCGCCACGACTTGCAACGCCCAACTTGCTGGCGGCTATTTTCAGAGAGGTGTCTGGCTTAACCATTACATCCTGTCAATCCTGTAAATCCTGTCAAACTTTCTAAGGAGTTCTCATGTGGAATACCACACCCACGAGAAGTGAAAATTCCTCAGTATATTGAGCGGATTTTGAGAGATTTTAGTACTGTTAATCCTGTCTACTTTCGAAGGAGCGCGTACCATGAGTGAAATCCGACCCTTGCAGCCAGAAGATTTCGACCGGTTGGTCGCCATTGCCGCCAACGCCTTCCCCGTGCTGGATGTCTCATCCGCCGAGGCGCGCGAGCGCCTGCGGGAACGTCTCCTGGAGGCTGAAGAGGCCCCGCACATCACCCACTATGGGCTGTTCCGCAACGGCGTCTTGCTCGGCGGCATGCGTTTTTTCGACTTCACGATGACGTTCCATACCGTCCCGGTTCCCGTCGGCGGCATTGGTATGGTCTGTGTCGATCTGGCGCACAAGAAGCAGCATATCGCCAAAGAGCTGCTGGCTTACTTCCACCAGCACTATCTCGCCCAGGACGCGGTTTTCACCTTGCTCTATCCCTTCCGCCCCGATTTCTATTACAAGATGGGCTATGGTTATGGTCCCAAGATGAATCACTACCATTTCATCCCTACCGCCCTGCCGGCGATCGGCGACCGCTCGAAAGTGCGTTTCCTTGCTATCGAGGATGTCCCGGCTATGTGTGACAGCTACCAGCGCTATGCAGCGCGCACCCATGGCATGCTGGCGCGGATCCCGCGCGACTTCGAGCGGCAGTTCAAATCCGGCAGCCTGCGCGCCGTAGGCTATGAGGACGGCCAGCTCACCGGCTACCTGCTCTTCGATTTCAAGTCGCGCCGCGACGATAACTTCCTGCTCAACGATCTGCGGGTGTGGGAACTGGTCGCCGAAGACCGCGCGGCGCTGCTCGGCTTGCTGGCCTTCCTCCGCGCCCAGGCGGACCAGGCGCCGAGGATCGACTTCCGCACGCATGATGAGACCTTTCACTTTCTGCTGTCGGATCCCCGGAATAGGGCGGAGCCGTTGGTCCCCTCGGTTTACCACGAAAGCAATGTGCAAGGAGTGGGCCTCATGTACCGGGTGTTGGACGCGCGCCGAGTTTTTGCCGCCCTCGCCGGGCACGACTTCGGCGGGCAGACCTGCACGGTGCGCATCGACCTCACCGACACCTTCCTGCCCCAAAATGCCGGAGCGACCACCGTGCGCGTGGCCGGCGGGCGCGCGATGATCGACGAGGAAGCCCATCCCGACGTGGTGATCGCCCTCGGCGTCTCGGAGTTTTCATCCCTGATCATGGGCGTGGTCGATTTCGAGACGCTCTATCGCTATGGACTGGCGGAGATCTCCGATGCGCACCGGCTCGACGTCGTGACCCGCATCTTCGCCGCGACGCGCAAACCCGTCTGCCTGACCGCTTTCTAGCCCTCTGAGGACGTGAAATGCAAGTTTGTCTTTGCTGGGAAAACCGCCAGGGATGCCAAGAGAAGACCATTCCTCCCTCCATCCTCTCCCCCTTCCTCCGTGAGTATGGGAATTTGGGAACGGATGCTATACTGGGGCAGTGGAGGTTTGTAGATGATGCATAGACGACGCGATACGAGGCCCCTTGCCTCTGGGCAGCGGTTGCCCTTCTGGATTCTTTTCATGTGGTTTTGAGGTTACCGGTGCACACACTCTCTATTGGCTTCCCCCGTATGCACAAGGAACGCGGCGAGGTTCGCGATTTTCTGCCGCGCTTGATTCACAATCTGGCGCCCTTTGCCCGCGAGATCCTCGTGGAGGAAGGCAGCGGCGCGGGGATGGGCATCGATCCGGCGGCTTATCTCGCCGGGGCCGCCAACGTGCGTTTCGCCGCCAATGCGGCCTGCTACGAGCAGGATATCGTGGTGCAGGTCCGCGCGCCCGAGGACGACGAGCTCCCCCGCATGAAGCCCGGCGCCGTCCTGTTCTCCATGTTGCATTACGTCACCCATCCGGCCCGGGTGCAGCGAATGCAGGAACTCGGCCTGATCCCGGTGGCGATGGACAGCGTGGTCGATGATGACGGCGTGCGCCTGATCGAGAACATCCGTGGCACCAGCTGGAACGCTATCTGGGCCGGGTTTCGCGCCCTTCAGAAGACGTGTCCCTACTTCGCCGACCCGCATCGCCCGCCCTTCAACGTGCTCATTGTGGGCGCCGGAGCGGTGGGACGCTACGCCGCCGAAGCCGCTGCCAAGTATGGCGACGAGGAGTTGGCGCGCGGCCTGCGCCAGAAGGAGGTGACGCCGGTGATCGCCTCCTTGATCGAGCGCAGTGTGACCTCCAATCCGCCCTTGTTGCGCCGGTTGGTCTCGCAGGCCGATATGTTCGTCGACGCCACCTCGCGCCGTGATCCAACGCGCTTCATCTTCCCCAACGAGCTGCTGGCCTACCTGCCCCGCTATGCCGTCGTCGTCGATCTCGCCGCCGATCCCTATATCAACCTGACTGCGACAACGCCCATGCAGGTCAAGGCTATCGAGGGGATCCCCACCGGCAACCTGGACGAATACGAGTTTCCGCCTGAACATCCCGCGTGGGATGCGCTCCCACCCGGCCTCGACGCC
>JAFGNR010000019.1 GCA_016926915.1 Anaerolineae bacterium | reverse complement strand
TACTTCACCGCCGCCCACTCCGTCTTGACCGGAGAAATGGACGCGCAAACCGCACTCGAACTGCTGGAACTCGACCTGCAGGACCTGTTGGGCATTGAATAAGCCTTGAGACGTTTCCGCTGAGATTGGGATGCTGTCTTATCATCCCAATCTCAGCCCTCTATGGATAAAGGACAGAACATGAACGCTTTACCGTCCTCCCCAGCCAATCCATTGGGCGCCAAGGATAGATCGAGCCAGCCCTTCGCCTACATCTTTAGCGGCCTATTTGTCATTCTGGGGGCTGCGGCTCTGGCCTGGTTAGTCGTGTCGGTCATTCGCAATCCGGCGATTCGCCTGGTTGTGGAAGGGACGGCCGTGGAAAGCGGCCAGTCGCCGTCCTTAATCATCGCCTTTCTGACCCAGTTCGGCATTGTCCTACCTGTGCTGATCCTTGGCATGAGCGCCCTCTCGATCTGGCTGGGTTTCCGGTTGCGATCACGCGACATCCTGGCTGCCCGTTGGGCCCAGACGGCCCTGCTGTGGCTGGCCGTTGCAGCCGCAATCGCTGCCATCTTTACCCTGATCAGATTGGGATTCGACTATGTCTCACAGCAAGAGCAGCAGGCCGCGCCGCTGAACTTGGGACAACTGACTCCATTTTTCGTGTTTAGTGGCGCAAGCGGGGTGTTTGCGCTGCTCCTTGTCTGGCTGAATCGACGCCTCGACTATATCTTCTCCGGGAAAGAGCCGCTCCAATCACGCGAGATCAGGCAGGCCTGGAATCTGCTTATCCCGACGCTGGCCGTGTTTGTCCTGGTCGCAGCCCGTCCCCTGGAGCAAACTTTCATTCGCAGTCTAACCGACAAACGCTTTGCCGGGCAAGCGGTGCCGAATTTCGTCGGTTTGCAGAACTACGGGAATCTCCTGGGCATGCGTCTGGACATCGTCGACTGCCGGCTGGAAGAGGACGCCGACCGGTGCGACCTGGCGCGCGATGGTTCGATCCGCTGGCAGTCCATCGATCGCGAACTGCTGCAAGAGGGCTTCCGCACCGTCTGGACAATCCGTCTGCCCTTTGATTCCTCCCCGTCTGCGCTGGCCATCAGCGGTCTCGACCAGGATTTTCTCAAAAGCATCGGCACCACGCTGCTGTTCGCCGTAATCTCGGTGAGTTTCGAATTGCTGGTCGCCCTGTTCATTGCCTTGACCGTCAATTCGGCGTTTCGAGGACGGGGGCTGATGCGGGCGGTAATGTTGGTCCCCTGGGCCATCCCTACCGTGATCTCGGCCCGTCTGTGGGAACTGATACTCAAAGACACGAGCGCCGGCATCATCAACCGGGTGTTGATGGACATCGGGCTGATAAGTGCGCCCCAAGCCTGGCTGTCGGATGTATCCCTGCAATTACCGGCAGCGATCATGGTCGACGTCTGGAAAACGGCCCCCTTTATGGCGCTACTGCTGCTGGCCGGATTGCAGACGATTTCCAGTGAGCTGTATGAGGCCGCCTCTGTCGACGGCGCTACACGCCCGCAGCAGCTCTTTTCGATCACCCTGCCGCTGCTGCGTCCGACAATTGCGGTCGCTCTGGTCTTTCGCACGCTGGACGCCTTGCGTGTGTTCGACCTGTTCAACGTACTCTTCGGCCGCCAACAGTTATCTATGGCCACCTATAACTACGAAACCCTGGTAAACAATCAGCAGGATGGCTATGCCTCAGCTGTCAGTATGATTATCTTCTTGTTGATCTCGGTGTTTGCTATCGTCTACGTCCGATTACTCAACGTGGAGACGGAATAATGAAAAAGAAGTGGCTGGATGTGTTACAGCGGGTGATCTTTTACGCGCTGGTCGTGTTCATCGCGGTCTACGCGCTGTTTCCGTTCTATTGGGCGTTCAGTACCTCCTTCAAGACCGAAAATGAGATGTTCCGCCGGGCAAGCTATATCCCCCAAGAACCCACGCTCAAGAACTACCAATACGTCTTGCGCAACGGCAAGTTTGTGCTCACGCTGCGAAATTCGGCCTTTGTGGCCGGGACCACCTCTGTCTTGTCACTGCTGGTGGGATCCTTTGCCGCTTATGCCCTGGGACGGCTGCGTTTTCGGGGACGAACCGCGTTGCTATACGTGATTCTATCCATGACCATGTTCCCTTCCATCTCGATTTTGTCGGGACTCTATACCATCGTGCAAGAATCCGGGTTATTCGGAACGCCATTCGCGTTGATTATGACCTATCCGGTGTTCACCTTGCCGTTTACGGTGTGGGTCTTGACCTCGTTTTTCAGGGGGCTACCGGCCGAAATCGAACAGGCGGCCCTCATCGATGGCGCCACCCACATGCAAACCTTTCGGATGATCCTGCTGCCGTTGACCGCGCCCGCGTTGGTAACGACGGGCTTGCTCTCTTTCGTGACCTCCTGGAACGAGTATCTCTTTGCCCTGAACTTCACCATCACCAATCCCGCCGCCCAGACTGTCCCCGTAGCCATCGCCCAGTTCAGCGGCATCGATTCGCTGCAGGAGCCGATTGCCGAAATCATGGCGGCGGCCATGATCGTCACGATCCCCCTGGTCTTGCTCGTGTTGATCTTCCAGAACCGGATTGTCGCCGGGTTGACCGCCGGCGCGGTGAAAGGCTAGTATCCGATGAAACCTCGCTATCGCTGGTACGTTGCAGCTGTAATGTTCCTCTTTCTCCTGCTCCATCAGGCTGACAAGCTGCTCATCGGCCCGCTGACCACGGCCATTATGGAAGATTTCCAGATCAACGAGGCCCAGATGGGCGCCGTTTCCAGCCTGGCTATCGTCGTCGCTTCGGTGCTCTATCCCCTCTGGGGATACCTCTATGATCGCTACGCGCGGGCCAAACTGTTGGCGTTGGCGTCCTTTATCTGGGGCTCAACGACGTGGCTCAACGCGCTGGCGCGCACGTTCACCGGATTCATGATTACCCGCTCAAGCACGGGCATCGACGATTCCAGCTACCCCGGTCTCTACAGTCTCCTCTCCGACTACTTTGAACCGCGCCTGCGCGGCAAGGTCTACGGCCTGATGCAGATGTCGGGGCCGCTGGGCTTCATGGTCGGCACCATATTGGCAACGCAGCTGGGTGCAGTTATGGGCTGGCGACAAGTCTTCTTCCTCACCGGGGGCCTGGGCATCGTGGTTGCCGTGATTATCTTCTTCACCGTGCGAGAGGTTCCCCGGGGCAGTTCCGAGCCGGAATTCCAAGGTCTGGAAAGCACCGAGCGTTACCGCATCGATTGGGAGACCGTGCGCGGCTTGCTGCGCAACCGAACCCTGCTCCTGCTGATGGCGCAAGGTTTCTTTGGCGTCTTCCCCTGGAACGTCCTCACCTTCTGGTTCTTCCGTTACCTGGAGACAGAACGCGGCTACACCCCGGGCCAGGCCATGACCACCATGTTGGTCGCAATTGTGGCCCTGGCGGCAGGCTACTTCGTAGGCGGGTCGCTGGGCGATGCCCTGTTCAAACGTTCGCCGCGTGGTCGCGTGCTCGTCGGTGGGAGCGGCGTCCTGCTGGGCGCCGGCTTCTTGCTCATCACGATGAACATCAACGCCGCTAATACCACGCTCTTTATGGTTCTCATGGCCTTCACCGGAATCACGATGTCCATCGCTGCGCCCAACGTGATGGCAACCGTTCACGATACCACCGTCCCCGAAGTGCGCAGCACGGCCCGCTCCATGCACAAATTGGTCGAGGACGGCGGCGCAGCCATGGCGCCCTGGCTGGCGGGCGTCATTGCCATGCGCGCGTCGCTGCATACCGCCATTCTGGGGATCTGTGTCAGTACCTGGATCATTTGCGCGATCCTCTTTGGCGTCACGGCGCTGGTCGTGCCCGGCGACGTCGAGCGCCTGCGACATACCATGCAAGAACGCGCCAGGGAGGTCCGACAGCATGCAGCCTGAGACAACTATCAATACCGGCATCATCGGCCTGGGTGTGCGGGGCGTCGCCTGTATCGCGCGCATCATGGCCGAACACTTCTCCGAGACCGGTTTCGCCATCACCGCGCTCTGCGACCGCAATCCCCAGCGTATGGCGGAAACCGAGACCGTGCTGCGACAGGGCTACGCGGCGCAGGGCGTGCACAGTGCGCCCCGGCTTTATGCGAACGGCCGCGACTTGATCGCCGATCCCCACGTGGACCTGATCATCATCACGTCGGTCACCGACACCCACCGGGCGTTCGCTGTTCCGGCGCTGCATAGCGGCAAGAAAGTCTATTGCGACAAGCCGCTGGCCCAGAACGCGGAGGACGCCGTCGCCATCGTGGAGGCCGAGGCAGAAGCGCAAAACCCGCTCATCATGGGGTTCACACGCCGGTATGAGGCGGCCTGGCTGCGGGCGTACGCATTGCTCCAGGAGGGCGCCATCGGAGACCTGATCATGCTGCAAGTGCGTGATATCATCCCTTATCATCGCTACCTCACGGCCTGGTGGCGGAAACGGGCCTGGTCCGGCGGCGCCCTCAACGATAAGGGCAGCCACCTCTTCGACGTCTTTAACTGGTTCACGGGCAGCCAGGCTGTTTCAGTGCACGGTCTCGGCGGGCGTTCTGCCATCCGGCCCGATCCCGGCGCTCCGCCGCGCTGCCGTCTCTGCTATCGCGACTGCCCCTACCGCCGCCGCGCGCCGGACACTGCCGCCCCCACAACCTACGATATGCAAGCCCACTTCGGACCTTCGTGGCTAGACGAAGAGGAGGAGAAATACAGCGACGACATCTGCGTCTATGCCCCCGGCGCCGACATCTACCACAACGGCAGCATCCACTTTTCCTATGCCAACGGGGTCATCGCCTCGTACTTCTATTCTCTCTTCGGCCCGCCCGCCGACGACCAGGAGACGCTAGAGCTGGTGGGGACCAAGGGGCGGCTGATCCTCACGCGCCAGACGGGTGCGCTCGACCTGGCGACGGATCACGGCGCGACGCACCGGGTGTTCGACTGCCGGGATGAGCATTTCGAGGATTCGCACTTCGGGGCCGACGTCGCCCTGGTGAAAGAACTGCGGCGCTTCTGCGAAGGCGCGCCGCCCACCGTCTCGGCGCGCGCCGGTCTGGAAGCCACGCGCATGGTGATGGCGGCCCTGCGCTCGATGGATGCCGGCGGCGCCGTCGTTGCAATGAAGGAGATTCCCGATGCTCGCCTATGATAGGCTTTCAGCCTATGAGAAGCTTTCAGCCTAT
>JAFGNR010000116.1 GCA_016926915.1 Anaerolineae bacterium | reverse complement strand
TGCGCATAATAGGCTTCCAGTCGCGCCAGAGGCGGGTTCGTGCGCGCCATCATAAACTGCCCCTCATCTAAAGCCCGTTCCAGTTGCGCCAGAGTTTCCAGCCATTGTTCCACTGTGGCGCCGGCGGCCTTCTTGAAATCCCGGTACATCCATTGGCGCTCAAACAAAGACCGTTCTCGCCATCCTTCAGACTGCTCCCGGAGGGTTTGGTGAATCCGGCGCGAGAGGTCTAACGCCTGCGCGACCTGATCGTCTGACAACGCCACACACTTGCCCGGTCGATCTGCCGTCACGATACCGGCAGCGATGAGCGCTTGTTTGGCGCTGATTTCCTGCCCCCGGAATTCGGAGGCCAATGCCACGGCTGCCGCGAACCCGGCCCCGGCGGCTTCAGCAGAGATGATATGGGCCTCGCTCATGGCATAGAACGCCTCGACGGTCTTGCCATACAGAGGCGCCAGCTGCGCGATCCCCGCTTGTGCACCTGGCGTTCGAACCAGGCCAGGGCCAATGGTAAACGCATGAACGCCCGTTCCTTCCAATTCTGCATCCAGGGTATTGGCCAGGTGCACCTGGGCCGCCTTGAATGTCTCGTAGGCGCCCATGTAGGCGTCGCCCACCGATGAAACACAGACGAAAACCCCGTAATCCCTTTCCAGCATGTCCGGCAGGAAAGCCCGCGCCAACAGGACCGGGCCGCGCAGGTTGACCCTGTAGCTGGCATCCCAGTCCGTAATAGCGACATCTTTCACAGCGCCCATGGGGGTGATCGTTGCATTATTCACGACGATGTCCACCTGACCGTGGAGCTGCAGCACACGGCGTTTTAATCTGATCACATCACGATAGCGGCCCACATCGGTCCGGATGAAAACCGCTGAACCCGCTCCGAATTCAGCATTCAGACGTTGTTCAGCAGCTTTTCCGCCGGTTTGGTCGATTTCTGCAAGGACGACGCGACATCCCAACCAGATCAACGCGCGCGCCGTTTCAAATCCGATCCCGCGACCGCCGCCGGTGATGATCGCCGCCTGGCCCTTGAGCGTGTCACGGGGCAGTCTACCCGTTTCGATGATCATGCGTGCCTCCAAACCAGTTACGAGTTGAAAGTTGCGAGACGATCGTGCCATAGCTTACGCCAGACACGCCGCACCGTCCATAGATCGCCATTCCAAGCGCCTCTAACGAGGCGCCTGGTGAACGAGCATCAGTGGAAGGTAAATCCCGGTAGCCGCATCTGCGGAGAACACGCTCAGCGCAGCCACGGGATTCCCGTCGAAATCGAACAACGCCTGATTCTCCCAGCTCGAGCCCTGCGTATCTGTGATCCCGGTCGAGATCCACTCGCCGCCCCAATAGAACACCCCCAGACCTTTGCCGTTGGGCGTAGCTTGAACGTGCTGGATGACATCTCGGAGAAACGCCGCTTGACCGGCCTCGCTGGCTGCATACCCCGGCAGGAGCTGCGCAGGCAGACCGATCAGATTGTGAGTCCAATCATTCCAACCCAAAGTCCAAGGGTAGGCGGTCTCTACCAGGATGATCCCTTTGTCGTACTTGAGCGCCAGATCATCTAGGGTGGCTTGCAGCTGCGCCATGGGTCCGTGCCAATAGCTATAGTATGAAAGCCCGATCACGTCGAATGCGACGTCTTGCGCAATAAGGTTGTCCAAGAACCACCGGGCGCCGGCGTTGTCCCCGCCGCGATCGATGTGGATCATGAGTTGGGCCGTCGAACCGGCCGCGGAGACGCCATCGCTGCCCGCCCGAATCAATCCAGCCAGGTTCGCCCATTGGGCCGGGGTATCGAATTCAGACGGCGCCACCCGCCCATCATCCCAGAGCAACCCGGCTGTGATCTCGTTGCCAATCTGTACCATATCCGGCGGAGTGTTCTGTTGAATCAAATCGCTGACGATCTGGTAGGTATAAGTAGTCACCGCGGTTTGGAGCTGCGCATAGGTCAACCCCTGCCAGGCAACGGGTTTGGTTTGATTGCCGGGATCGGCCCAGCCATCCGAATAGTGAAGATCCAGCAAAATCTTAAAACCTTCCTGGCTGGCCCGCGCAGCCAAGGCCAGGGCATCCGCCGCGTTACAGTAGCCTTCCGGCGGAGCATACCAGAGCCGGAGACGCACGTAGTTCACGCCGCTCTCGCGCATGATCTCGAACACGTCGCCCGGCGCGCCGCAGGCGTCGCGATAGACGCCGCCGCGCTGTTCCACGCGGGTGACGTAAGAGACGTCCACCCCCTTGATAAAAGCCCCCGGTGCAACAACTGCGGGCATTGCAGCAGCCTGAACGGGGCGCTCGTGGACCGGGCCGGGGAGACCGACCATCCACGCCAGGCATAAGGCCAGCAGAGCCACTTTTCGAAGCAGCGCGCGATTCACGGGCATCATACATATACCAAAGCGGGGAAGATTCAAAGCGTATTCCGGCAACGCCAGATGGCATTCCCTCCTATGAGGATTCCCATTGCGCTCGCGTTATGGCATAAATGATGTCATCATCATCCACCGCGGGAATGCGCCGCAGCCCCGCCTTTTCCATCACCCGCGCCGAGGCCACATTTCTGGCATCGCATTCCCCATAGACGCTCTGGGCGCCCAGTCTGTCGAATGCAATCGCAAGCACGGCTCGAACGGCTTCAGTAGCATATCCCTGCCCCCAATACACCGGAAGCAGCGCGTATCCAAAATCCACATCACCGTAATGAGGGGTATCGGAGTGTCCGGCGCCTATCCATCCGAGTATCGCCTCGTCAGACTGTCGCACGACCGTCAAGTTGTATGACTGCCGTGGGGATAGCGCGTTGTGATACATCGTACCCTGTATCCATTCACGGGTTTCTTGTTCATTCTCCGAGATCAGGTACGTCATATAGCGCGTCACGACCGGATTCGAACGCAACTGGTGAAGCGCCAAGAAGTCCAGGTGTTGTACATCGCGCAGAAGCAGCCGTTTCGTTCTCATCTCAAACATAGCTAGAAGTCCCTTTCGAGGATGGAAATGTAATGATAGGCAGAAGAAGTAATGGCGTCAAGTGCGCCGTTGGATTGTAATAGAAGTCACCCCTTTCGCCCCAATTTTCAGACATTCAACGCCGCATAATACATGCGGGTGAAATGCTCGGCCAAGGCCCGGCGTCCCTCCGGGCAGCCATGCCGTGCTTCCCCGGCGAGATTGAAATAGCCCGGCGCAAGCATCATAAACAAGATCGCTGAGATCACACTGGCCTGAATCAACCGCAGTCGAACCGGATCAACCTCTGGAAATGCAGCTGCCGAACGTGTCAAGATCCGCTCAAAGACATCCATGAAGAGCTGGCCGCCGATGGATTGGTAATCCTTCTCTACCACCACCTTGTAGAGGTGAGCGGTGGAAATACCTGG
>JAFGNR010000420.1 GCA_016926915.1 Anaerolineae bacterium | reverse complement strand
CCTCTGGCGGTAGCGCTCCGCCCCGCCACCGCAGCGGGTGAACCGTTCTTGATACGAGCCTACCAATACGAAGCCGCCGAGATCTATTGGGCAGCCGGGTCGCCGGCCGGCGGCTCAGGGGTCATTGTGCTCCCCTGCGGCGCCGGGAAAACGATTGTGGGTATGGCTGCCATCGAAAAAGTACAGGCGCACACCCTGATTCTCACACCCAGTACGATTGCAGCCAGACAGTGGCGCGCGGAACTCCTGGACAAAACAACCCTCCAGGATGATCAGATCGGTGAATATACCGGGGAACGCAAGGAAATCCGCCCCGTTACCATCACGACGTATCAGATTCTCACGCACCGCAAACGCGGTACAACGGGCAAGAATCTCCCCATGGCGCAGGAATTTCCCCACTTCGCGCTCTTCAATGAAGCCGATTGGGGACTGATCATCTATGACGAGGTGCACCTGCTCCCGGCTCCGGTGTTCCGCATCACGGCCGAGATTCAGGCGCGCCGGCGACTGGGATTGACCGCGACGCTAGTGCGGGAAGACCAACGCGAAGAAGATGTCTTTTCCTTGATCGGCCCCAAGAAATTCGATGTCCCCTGGCGGGATCTCGAACAACAAGGGTGGATCGCTCCGGCCATTTGCTGCGAGGTCCGCACACCCCTTCCGGACGATGTCCGTCTCGAGTATATTGTCGCAGGCCGCCGGCAGCAATATCCGATCGCCGCCAAAAATCCGCGCAAACTCACCATCGTGGAACAGATTCTGAACCACCACCAGAATGATCAGGTGCTGATCATCGGGATGTATCTGGATCAGCTGGCGCATATCGCCAAACACTATGATTTCCCGCTGATCACGGGAAAGACTACGAACATAGAACGGCAGCAACTCTATGATGCTTTCAAAGTAGGCGACATCCGCACCCTGGTGGTGTCCAAGGTCGCCAATTTCTCGATCGACCTGCCCGATGCCAACGTCGCCATCCAGATTTCCGGCACCTTCGGATCCCGTCAGGAAGAGGCCCAACGACTTGGGCGCATCCTGCGCCCAAAACGCAATGGGGGACAAGCCTATTTCTATTCGATCGTGAGCAAGGAAACCATTGATCAGGAATTCAGCGCCAACCGCCAACGCTTCCTTACCGAGCAAGGATACCGCTATGTCATTCTCTATGATGACGAGGTGACGGGCGCTCTCCCGGAATTTACCCAGAGCGATGTGGCCCGCGCGTGATACCGCCCCTGACAGTTGTCGTGTAGCTTTAGGTACACTGGCGCCAGGGGTGTTTCTCCGTCGCGACAATCGCTTTCGGGTACAGGCTGGGATTGGCGATGCAATAGTCAGCGCGCACCTTGCCAACCCGGGACGCCTTGCAGAGTTGCTGGTACCAGGAAGCGCGATACAACTAAGGCCAGCTTCCCGACCAACGAAACGGCGCACCGCCTACGATCTGGTATTGATCGAAAGTCAGAACCATTGGGTCTCCATCGACTCTCAACTCCCCAACCTTTTGATGGCGCGCCTGCTAGAATGCGGCTGGTTCGCGCGATTCACCCCCTTTTCCACCATCCGCCGAGAGGTGGCTCTAGGTGCAAGCCGGATCGATTTCCTGCTGACCGCCAGCAACCGGACCCGCTGGCTCGAAGTCAAGTCCGTAACATTGGTAGAAGACGGCGTTGCGGGGTTTCCTGACGCCCCGACCGACCGGGGGCGACGCCATCTGCTCGAGCTGGAACGCGCGGTCGCGCAAGGGGCAGAGGCTGAAGTCATGTTCGTCGTGCAGCGAGAGGATGCGCAGTCTTTCTCCCCCCACGACGCCACAGACCCGGCCTTTGGGGAGACATTGCGACGGGTGGCCCGGAATGGGGTACAGATCCACGCGCTCCGCTGTCATATCACCCCCGAAGCCATCAGCCCCGTGGATGAAATCCAGGTCATACTTTGAAGTCGCTTGAATTGGAGCGTAGATGTGAAAACTGAGAACTCGTACCGGGAACGCCAGCTGGCGCAAGCCACAGCCGAATTGGGCTACGAGCGACGCCCTCCCGAATCCAGCGGCGCCTGGGATCTCACCAAAGTCTGGTGGATACAGCCCCCCCCCTCCATGATTCAAATGATCGTAAATGGAATCACGACAGAATCCTGGCCTATGGACTTCCTAAGAGAGCGCATTCGCGCTCTGGGAGTCAAACCTCAAGGGCGTTCGCGCCAGGATCTCGTAAAGCAGTTCGTCGACATCTTGTTGGACCCGGGGCGATTGAATCTTGTTGTGGAAGGGTTCGACAACGACACCCGGTACTTCTACACCCTGATGCTGCTCAATCTGAAAATGGGGCGCTGGAATGAAGAGGGAGAACCGTTTCTTCTCACGCAAGAGCTTTCCAGGTCCCCACAAGATCTGATGGCGCACATCATCGATGCCGGTCTGGTAATTGAGACAGGAAATGGACTGGCCGTGCCAGAGGCCGTTTTTTCACGAATCCCCCCCTTGCATCTGCCGGCGGAGCTTTTCACATCCCAGATGCCCTATATCCTGGAGTTCCAAACAAAACCCATCCAGCTGATCGCCAAAATTCAACAGCTGCTCGCACTGCTGCAACGCGAGGAACCGGCGCTCCGCACCCCCTTGTACTGGACTGCCCAGAATACCCCCTACCTGTACCCGCGGAAGGGCTTCTTGCCCGCACCGGAAGCTGCCGCCGCTTTGCGAAAGAAGAGACCTGAGCCGTTCGAGGCCATCAAACTCATGGCTCCCGAGCCACAGTTGTCCCAGGAGACCCTTACCCAATGGAGCAACGCCCTGGCGCTCACTGAAGCGGCCGTGGAATTCCTGTTTCACCTGTTATTGTCAACCAGTATCTTGCGCATGGGATCGCCGGCGCGGTTAGAACCCGAGGCAACGGAGCATTTCCGGGGCCTCGCACCCGGCAAACAGATCGATATCTTGATTCAAGCCTTCCGGGCTATGCCGGAGTGGTCGGCCCTCTTACCCAGTTGGCGCGAAGGAAACGTGCAGGTTGAATGGAACTATGTCCCGTATGTCGATTCCAGGACATTCGGCTACCCACTTTTGTTGGCGTTGATGGGGCTTCGAATAGCCTGCCTGGATTTCCTGGCTTTCCTACCCCACGAGACGTGGATTCTGGTGAGTGAAACCGTGAATCTACTTCTGCAATTCCTCCCCGGCGACGACTTCCTGACGGCAGAGGGATCTGTGTCTCTCACGGATGCCGAGTACACGTGGCGGGGCGCCCTCGAAAAGTACCTCCGCGCCTTGATTATCGGCCCCCTGCACCAGCTGGGCCTGGCCGACGTCAGGTTGCTCCCCGATGGCGACCTCGTGGGCTTCCGGCTGCATCACCTCCAGGATATCCTCTGGAGGCGGACCGACACCTTCCCGTTGACCGAGACGCCTTGGACCGAATCCCTCAAGCAGATACACTGGGAAGCGCAAGAGGGTCTATTGCTCACTTTGCCCATGCCTGCCGGCGTTTTCAATCACGTTCACAAGTGGGCCAAACCCTCCGGCGCCATAGGAGATGCATTGCGCTACGAACCGGACGAAGAACGTCTCTACGCCACATTCGAGGATGGGGATACGTTAGACACCTTGATTGAAAGCTGGCAGGAAGCCACAGGCAGCGCGCCTCCCGAATCTCTGGCAATGTGGTGGGCTGAAAGATGGCAGCGCTATGGCTGTGTGCGCCTCTATCCCCAGCAGGCCATCATCGAGACGGAAGACAGCTTCACGATGCAAGAAATCCAGGTGGCAATCCCGGCGCTCAAAGACGCGGTGGTAGCTCTGGTGAATCCCCAGGTAGCATTGTTACAACCTCACCAGATCACCCAGGTCGTGACCGGTCTTGAGAAACGCGGGTATCTCCCCAAAGTCGTGGGAAAGAAGTAGGGAAAGGGCCAGGTCGCCATGGAAACACTCAAAGTATCGCTGGAAACCTACAATGTAGAAACCGTTCGCGGCATCGCACAACGGCTGGGGGTGCTCGAACAGCTCGCAAACCCCACCAAATCCAACACCATCCACGCGCTCCTGAACGCCATTCCACGTTTTGCCGCCTCAAAACGAGACCTTGCTTCCTTGAATGAGGCTGAACGCGCCGTTCTGGCCCTGGCGTTGAATACCGGCGGGCATTCCCACGTTGCAGACTTCATGGTCCCCATGGTCATGAGCGGATTGGTATCAGTCGAGATAGCCGGCGACACGATCAATCCCGGCAAGCCCTCACTCAACCAGGTTGTAGAAACGCTGCTATCCACCGGGTTGTTGGTCAACCTCTCCGAACCTCAAGGATATGGGGCGCGCAGGAGCTTTGCGCCTCTTGACGTGGTGGCGATCCCCCCAGAAGTGATCCAGGTCATCGCCAAAGATGCGCTTGCCGTTCCCCAAGCACGTCCCGAACGTTTCAGAAGCGCCGAACCCGCTGAGATTGTGCACCGCCCGGCAGAGGATTTCATCCGGAAGATTTTCTTTGTGTGGGCTGAACTGCGCAGCAGACCGGCAAAAATCCTGAAAAGCGGAAAGGTGGCCAAAAGAGATCTACAACGACTCGCACAGAGTGTGGGGGCGAGTCTCGAAGAAAGCACGCCTCACATCCTAAACCTGATCGAACTGACACAGGCAACCGGGCTTCTGGAAGTAGATGAAAATCACATCACGGTATCCGACAGGGAGCAGTGCCCTTTCTGGAATCAAGCATTGCCGGAGCAGGTAGGAGAGTTGCTGGTCGCTCTCGCGAAGACCTCTGACGTCAACTTCGTCGATCTTTCGCCACTTGTAAACGCAGGGTTCATTACCAGCACCGAGAGCATGCGGGGCGCCGGCTCTCTGCACCAGGAGTTGCTGATACTGCTGAAAGCGTTTGCACGGACGGATTGGTTTCCGGTTCCACTGTTATGGACGCTGCTGAATCGCGGAGAGAATGGCGCCTTCATCTTCAACCCGATTTCGATCAAAGGCTTCTTCAACCAAATCAGCTGGTACAGCTGGCAGGGCCAACAGGAAGAACGGAAAACCCTGTTAGCTACTACGCTCAAGACCGTAGAGATGACGGCCCTCGCGGCGATGTTACAGCAGTGGGCAGAGTTGGGCGCCGTGGACCTTGGATATGAGCATACAGACCAGCTTCCTATCGCGGTCCGGCTTTCGGAGGCGGGGTGCTCCGCGCTCCTCCAGACGCCTCTAACCATGCGCGCCGCGGCCGGACAGGTGGTACTGCAGCCAGACTTCCAGTTATTGGCGCTCGGTCCGGTCCCATTCACCACACTCTCCAGCATGGAACACCTTGCCGAACGCGAGGACGTGCAAGCAGCCGCCGTGAGCTATCGCTTGACCAAGAACAGCATCTATCAAGCGCTCCAGTCCGGAGACACTATCGGAAATATTCTAAACTTCCTGGAGACCGAGACGCAAGAACCCGTGCCACAAAATATCGAGCGCACACTCCGGGAATGGAGCGGCCAACACGAACGCATTGTAGTACACCAGGATGTCATGGTGGTACAGGTAGATACACCGGAGCGGATGGCCGCCTTGCTCGACGACGCAAAACTCAAACGCTACCTCCATCCCCTCGACGACTCCACCGCCTGGGTAGAGTCCAAGTCAAGGGCCGTGGTCCAGCGCCGTTTGTGGGAATTGGATATCTGGCCTGCCGTTTCACGCGGACCGCAGGCCGATCTGCCGCGCAGCGCGACCTGGCAGGAAGGCATGTTACGCCCGCATCATGCCCTGCCCAGTCTCTACACGAGCGGCGTTTTGCACCGTATCGCAGAAGCCGAAGGAAATAGCTGGAAACTGACGCCGGCGAAGATCAAGGAAGCCATCATAACCGGCTATACGATCCCCGAAATCGTCGCCAAGATCGAGGAAATTAGCGGCGTCTCCCTGTCGCCGGAATGGCAGAAGACACTGAAAGCCTGGGGAGGATACTTCGGCAGTGCAGCGACGGCCGAGGTGCGCCTGATCAAATTGGCTTCGTACGAGATATTGATCGAGCTGCGGCAGGCAGATCGCCGGCTGGCCCGCTGGCTGAGGCCCCTGGAGAAAGGCGTCTCCATCGCAGTGATCAACGCCACGAAATGGGACGAAGTCGTCGAGGTCTTGCAGGAATGGGGCGTTTCCGTCGACCAGGGCCGGTGGTGGTGAAACCACCCCATTCTTGACGCATGTCTCCCTCGTGACTATAATCTTCACTGGAGGAAGCATGAAAGGTATTTTCGAAAGTCTACGTAAGACACGCAACGCCGTCTTTGGGCAAATTGCCGGCCTGCTGGGCATGGGCGATATCACCGCGAAGACGTGGGACGACGTGGAGGAGCTCCTGATCCAGGGGGATGTAGGAGTTCAGACTTCTCTGACGCTCGTCGAACGCCTGCGCGAACGGGTCACGAACGAAGGGCTCTACACATCATCGGCCCTCTTGAAAGTTCTGGAAGAGGAAATGCTCCGGTTGCTCCCGGAGCCGAAACCCTTGAACCTCGACTGGCCACTGGCGATAATCCTCATCGTCGGCGTCAATGGCTCCGGAAAGACCACCAGTATCGCGAAACTGGCGCACCGTCTCAAACAACAAAGGCGCGATGTGATGTTAGTGGCTGGAGATACATTCCGCGCCGCCGCCATCGATCAACTGCGCATCTGGGGGCAACGCGCGGGAGTGCCGGTTATCTCCGGAGAAGAGGGCGGCGACCCCGGCGCCGTCGTTTACGACGCCATGCAGGCAGCGCGCGTCCAGAAGAAAAATACCCTGATTATCGACACTGCCGGGCGCCTGCATACCCAGCACAACCTGATGGCAGAACTGGAAAAGATTCGCCGGATCGTATCGAAACGTGTGGCGTGGGCGCCGCACGAAACACTGCTGGTTTTGGATGCCACCACCGGGCAAAATGGCCTGGCCCAGGCGCGTCAATTCATGAGCGCCGTGAAGGTCAGCGGCATCATCCTGGCAAAGTTGGATGGCAGCGCCAAAGGCGGTATGGTGCTCTCCATCGGGCACGAGCTGGGTTTGCCCATCCGTTTCGTGGGCACGGGGGAAACGATGGAAGATTTCGCGCCGTTCGACCGCGACGCCTTTGTCAAGGGGCTGCTTGCCTCTTGAAGCCTTTGGGCAATCGCCCTAACAATTATCACACAATGAGTGGAGGAACTATGAATAGCGAACT
>JAFGNR010000018.1 GCA_016926915.1 Anaerolineae bacterium | reverse complement strand
GACTCGCGCGCTCAAGCCTGAGGGGGGGCACGCGCAGGCTGACATCGACCTGACGCCGGAACTTTACGGCTCCCTGGAGCTGCACGGGTACACCATCAGCGAGTGGGGCGAGATTCAACGCGATACCCGAATTGTGGTAGTTGATGCCCCTCGCGACCTGAACATCGCCATCAATGCAGATCGGGAGACGTATCTACCCGGCGACACGGCAGCGCTCGATTTTACCGTAACAGGACTCGAGGGCTCAGGCGTCGCCTCGGTGTTGGGCCTGGCAGCCGTCGATGAGAGCGTCTTCGCCCTTCAGGAACAAGACCCCGGTTTCCTCAAACTCTACTTCCTGTTGGAAAAGGAACTACTCGAACCGAAATACGATCTCCACGGCTTCACCCTTCCGGAGATGATCACCACGCCGGAAGATGATACCCTCCTGCGTGAAGCACAGGACGGCGCGGCCCAAGCCAGCATGGCCGGCATGACGACCGGCGGCGGGCATACCCTGAGCATCAACACCCGCGATGAGAAAATCCGCCAGCTCGAGGAACGCCAGATGGCGATTCTGCGCGTCGTCGGATGGATCATGCTCCCGTTCACCCTGATACTACCGCTGAGCATCGCCGCACTGACCGTGATCGCGCTGACCCATGATAAAGTTCTGGGACGCAGCGTGCTCCTGACCCTCGGCCTGATCTTCCTGCTTGGCTGTCTGGTGATGGTGGTTCCCATGCCCGATTGGGTAGGCGGCCCCCTGGACCGTATCGGCTATCTCCTGGATGAAATATTCTATAGCGAGTTTGCTTTGGGAGTAGTCACGATGCTGGCCTTCATTAGTATGATTGCCTGGATCGCCTTGTTGGTGCGCGCCATCCGCGAGAAAGAATGGCGCCGCCTGTTCGCGCAAGTCACACTAGCGGCGCACTTCGTTGTCTTTACATTAGCCATCTTGCTCTCCATGACCGTGCTGGAAAGCGCGGACGGCTGGGTGGTCGTCCCTGTGTTGCTGGCATTGCTGCTCCCACCTACGGCCTTCCTGGTCTGGGCTGCCGGCGACCTGTGGAGCCGCCGTCCTCTGCCGGCGCTGGGCACGTTCCTGCTGGCAGGATTGGCCTTGGCGGCGCCGCTCTTGGGCGTTGCCGCGCTGGAGAACAGCACGTTGGCAGGCAGCGCGCAAATGGGAATGGATCGAGGATTCGGTCTCGAGGAGCCGGGTATGGAAGGTGAGTGGCTTATAGATGAAGAACTGGCTTTCGACGTTGCCGAGGAGGCCCCCATGGCGCAGGAAAAAGAAATGCCCGTCGCCACGCCTGCCCCGACAACGGGTGAAGCCCCTGCACGAGCGGAGGCGCCGCGCTTGCGCCAGCTCTTTGGAGAAACCATGGCTTGGATTCCCGAACTCGTCACAGACGATGACGGCGCCCTGGAACTCGCTCTGCCGCTCTACGATAACATCACCACCTGGCGCTTGACGGCGCTGGCCCACTCACAAGACGGACGCCTTGGCGCCACGACAGTCGGACTACGGGTCTTCCAGGATTTCTTTGTGGATTTCGATCTACCTTACGCCATGACCCAGAACGACGAGGTTGCGCTTCCCATCGCCGTCTATAACTACTTGGAAGAAGCCCAAACCGTGCGACTGGAACTAGAGGAAGACAGCTGGTTCGAATTGCTCGATGAGGCCGAGAAAACCCTCACCATTGGGGCCAATGACGTCGAGGTTGTGCGCTTCCGCATCAAGGTTACAGCCACGCAGGGCCGCTTCCGTCCCACCGTCTGGGCGTACGGCGAGAAGATGAGCGATGCCACGACCTCTACCCATGACGTGATCATCACACCGGACGGCAAGCCCTTCGAGTTGACGTGGAGCGACCGTCTCGAGGATGGCATGGAACGGACCGTCGAGATTCCCGACACAGCGGCGCCCGGCGCCGCCCAGATCGAAGTCAAGATTTATCCCGGCATCATGAGCCAGGTGGTCGAAGGCATGGATGCGATCCTGCAAATGCCCTACGGCTGTTTCGAACAAACCAGCAGTACGACCTATCCCAACGTGTTGGTCCTGGACTACATGCAGACCACCGGCCAGACGACGCCGGAGATTCAGCTGAAAGCCGAGCAATACATCAACCTGGGCTACCAGCGGTTGACAACCTTCGAGGTGTCCGGCGGCGGCTTCAGCCTCTTCGGCGACAATCCACCCGACCGGATGCTCACCGCCTACGGGTTGATGGAATTCACCGATATGGCCCGCGTCTTTCCTATCGATCCGGCCTTTGTCGACCGCGCTGCCCAGTGGCTTATAGCGCAGCAAGATAGCGATGGCTCTTGGGAAAACGACCGGGGCCTCGTGCACGAACAAACCTGGGCCAACCTCGGCAATGACCGGGTGCCAGTGACCGCTTATATCAGTTGGGCGCTGACCTATGCAGGATACGCCGAAGGGCCGGCAGAACGTGGGCTGGCCTACATTCGCGAGCACGCGCACCAGGTCGATGATCCTTACGCCATCGCCTTGGTCGCCAACGCGTTGGTTGCCGCAGAACCCGGCGAGAGTTTCACTGCGCAGACGCTCGAACGCCTGGCGGCCCTGGCGACCGTCGAGGGTGACATCGCCTATTGGGATAGCGGCATCGCCACCATGATGGGCTCCGAAGGTAAGACCGGATCCCTGGAAACCACAGCGTTGGCTGCTTATGCTTTCCTGCAAGCCGATGCCTACCCCGACCTTGCCAACCAGGCATTACTCTACCTGATCCAGCAGAAAGATCCTAACGGCACCTGGTACTCGACGCAAGCTACGATTCTGGCGCTCAAGGCGCTGTTGAAATCGGCGACAGCAGGAGGCGAGAGAACGAATGCCACAGTGACGGTCAGTGTCAACGGCGGGCAGTCGGATCCGATCGAAGTGACGCCGGAAACCTACGACGTGGTGCGGGTGCTGACCTTCAGCGACGTCGGCCCCGGCGACAACGTTATCCGCATCGATGTCGACGGCGAAGGCAGCCTGATGGCCCAGATCACGACACGTTTCTACTTGCCCTGGTCGGAAATCCCGGTGACCGGACCCGACGACGCGGTGATGACAATCGACGTGGCCTACGATCGCACCACGCTAGCGGTGGATGACATGATAGCGGTGCAGGTTACCGTTACGCTCAACGAGCCCGGCGCCGTCGATTGGGCCCTCGTCGATCTGGGGACGCCTCCCGGCTTCACCGTCCTGCCGGAGGCCCTACAAGCGCGCATCAACCACGATCTGGACCTGCCCGAGGAGTATCCCGGCGGGCGGGTCAAGAAGTACGAACTGACGGGGCGGCAGGTGCTCGTCTACCTTCAAAACCTGACTTACGGCGAACCGCTAACCTTCGAATATGCGTTGCGCGCCCGGTTCCCTGTGAAAGCGCAGGCGCCTGCCTCTCGGACTTACGACTACTACAATCCCGATGCACGCGGAGAGCAGCAGCCAGTGATCATTACAGTGGAAGAATGACGAACACGGCACAGAATACCCGAGGGGCAAGGAATCATCCTTGCCCCTCAGTGCATATACGATCACTACGGCAGCAGCTCACACAGCCGGACCCGGATAACGCTGCTTCACTTGCTGGATACCCCACCAAGCGACCACACCAAGCAAGATGACGAAGGCTTCGATTAGCCAGAGCTTGGCCAGCGTCTCGATGCCCCAAGATTGCCCAAACGCAGCGACAACATCGACGAGACTCTTGTACACAAAACTGGCCCAGAACCAGCGCGCGTCACTTCTGGCAACGCCGTAGAAAAGCAACACGTTCGCCAGGATATGAATAAGCACCGTGAAGAAACGCTCGACCACCGGCGCGGCGCCCACCCACAAACTATTGAGCCGGGCGATCTGTTCCAGGGCTTGCAGCGGCGCCATATCCGGTGCGGTCATACCGAGCACCACATTCGCCAGGGATGAGACTCCCAGCAGGAGCGCTTCGACGGCGCCAAACCCAATACCGAACGCCAGCGCCTTGCTCCAGGAAACCCGCCCCAACCTGGTGTTCTTCAACACCAACCAGGTGATAAGCACCTCCGTCAAGCCGGTCAGCAGGCCCACATAGATATTGAAGATGGGAAGCGCCGCAGATTCCGGCAACATCCCGGTGAGACTTTGATAAATCACGGGATTCAGGGGTATGGCCATGGCGAATTTCACCACAACGGTCACGACCCAGGCCAGGGCGCCCCAGCCAAGGTAGGCCCACCCCAACTTGCGCATTAACGCATAGGCAGTGTACCCCAGCGCCACCAGCACCATACCTATCCCGCCGAACAATGCCCAGGGCTTGACCTCCGGTACTGCGATTTCGCCGGGCTGCCACAGCAGGTTGTACGAAGCCTGCACCGGCCCATCCCACGCCACGCCGAAGCGATACATGCCGG
>JAFGNR010000115.1 GCA_016926915.1 Anaerolineae bacterium | reverse complement strand
TGACCGCCAACCCACACCTGGAACTCGCCCGGTTCCAGCATCCATTTCCCATCCTCATCGGCAAAGGACATTTGCGCTGCCGTGATGGTGAACTGGACGGTTTGCCTTTCTCCAGGTGACAGACGAATGCGGGCAAAGCCCTGCAACTGGAGCAAGGGGACGGGCAGCGAGGCTTCGACGTCCTTCAGGTAGAGCTGCACCACCTCATCGCCCGGGCGCTGTCCGGTGTTTTCCACCTCCACCTGGACAGAAACGGGATCGTCGGCCTTGACACGCTCCGGGGTGATTTGCAGGTTGCGGTATGTGAAGGTGGTGTAGCTCAGGCCATACCCAAACGCATAGAGCGGCTCGCCGGTGAAGTAGCGATAGGTGCGGTTTTCCATACTGTAATCGTCGAAGGCAGGCAGGTCCGAGACGGCGCGATAGAATGTGACCGGCAATCTGCCGCCCGGGTTGGTCAGCCCGAAAAGCGCCTCGGCTACGGCGGTTCCACCCGCCTGGCCGGGATACCAGGCTTCGAGGATGGCGGGGATATGCTCGGCGGCCCAGTTGATGGAAACGGCGCTGCCATTCATCAGCACCAGGATGATGGGCGTTCCGGTTTCGTAGATGGCCTGCAAGAGCTGTTCCTGGACGGGCGGCAAGTCGAGCGTCTCGCGATCGCCACGGCTGCGCACTCCCCGCGGATTGCCCTCAGTCTGACCTTCTTCGCCCTCCAGTTGCTGTGATAGGCCCATCACCATCACCGCCACCTGGGACTTTTCCGCCGCCTCGACGGCTTCTGCAAACCCGGTTTGAGCAGCATCAACAATTTCGCAGCCTCGGGCATAGATAACTTCGGCTTCAGGAGAGACCAGAGCCTGGATACCCGCCAGCACAGAAACCGGCTCAGCCGGCGTGCCCATGTAGTTGCCGGTGAGGACCAGGGTTTCGTCGGCGTTGGGACCGATGACGGCAATGGACTTGAGACTGTCCTTGTCCAGCGGCAGCAGGCTGTCCTGATTTTTGAGCAGGACGAGCGATTGTCGCGCCACTTCCAGCGCCAGCTCGCGATGCTCTGCAGAATCGACCACGCTATAGGGAATTTGAGCATAAGGTACCTGATCGTCAGGATCGAACATCCCCAGGCGGAAACGGGCCATGAACAGCCGGCTAAGCGAGCGATCCAGGTCCTCTTCGGCCAGCAAACCCTGTTCGACAGCCCCGCTGAGCCTGCGCTGATAATGACAGGCAATGTTATAGGTGCAGCCACATTCCAGGTCGCAGCCATTCTTGACGGCCAACGCAACCGCCTCAGCCGGGGTATTGACCAGGCGGTGACCGGTGTAGAGGTCGTCAATCGCCCCACAATCAGAGACGACGTAGCCCTCGAACCCCCATTCGTCGCGCAGAATGTCCTGGAGCAGCATGGGACTGGCGCAACTGGCCTCCCCGTTCACCCGGTTGTAGGCACCCATAATCGAAGCGGCCTGCCCCTCGACCATACAGGCTTCGAAGGCGGGTAAATAGGTCATCCGCAGGTCGCGCTGCGAGACGCGGGCGTCGAAGCGGTGGCGGTCTTTCTCGGGGCCGCTGTGGACGGCATAATGTTTGGGGGTGGCGACAGCTTTCAGATAACGCGGATCTGTACCCTGTATTCCCCGGACAAAGTTGACCCCCAGCCGGGAGGTGAGGTAGGGGTCTTCGCCATACGTCTCCTGGCCGCGCCCCCAACGCGGATCGCGAAAAATATTGATATTGGGGCTCCAGAAGGTCAGCCCGGCATACAGGCCACGCTGGCCTTTGCGGACCGCTTCGTGGTGTTTGGCGCGCCCTTCGTCGGAGATTGCTGCGGCCATGCGATAGATCAGGTCAGCGTTCCAGGTGCCGGCCAGGCCAATAGCCTGCGGGAAGACGGTGGCGATACCGGCGCGGGCCACACCGTGCAGCGCTTCGTTCCACCAGTTATACGCAGGAATGCCCAGGCGCTCGATCGCGGGCGATTCACTGCCCATCTGCGAGACCTTTTCCTCCATCGTCATCTGGCTAACCAGGGCATTTACCCGCTCCGCGAAGGAGAAGGCGGGGTTGGCGTAGATTTCTGGTCGTGAGGGGATCGTGGTAGCAGTTGCGGAAGGCGTAGGGGGGGAAGTAGAGGTTGCAGAAGGCGTAGGGGGAAGGGTAGAGGTTGCGGAGGGCGTGGGGGGGAGAGTAGGTTGTGTGGAGGTCGTGGCAGGCGCAGTCGGCGTGGGAGGTTGATCGCGGTTGCAACCCGCTACCATCAGGCTGGCAGCGGTAAGAACCCCCTTCAAGAATGTGCGGCGGGAGAGCATCAGCGACAGGTTCTTTCTCATAGTCACCTCTGTTGGTATTCGGCGAGTGCGTCCCTTAAGCACATCGCCGTGCTGGCTCGCAGTATATGGCAATTGACGATGAGGGCAAGTCGAAGTGAGCGCCTCGCATCGCACGCAATCCCGTCGCTGTTTGCACGAAAAGCATAACAGCGATAGAATCAGGCCGATGAGAAACAGCCGGCCATTTTCACCTTTGGACAATATGCGTGTATTACCCACCCCACACCGCCGGGTTTCGGCTGTACTGCAATGCGTGGCTTCCCTGACAAGAATCCTCATCGCGCTGATGCTGTTGTGTGTGTTATTCCGTCCTGCCGCAGCACAGGCGCAGACAGCCATCATCCACGTGGTGCAGCCTGGCGAGAACCTCTTTCGCATCTCCCTGCGCTACGGCACGACGGTCGATGCAATTATGGCCGCAAACGGGCTGACCAGTATCTACATCTACGTTGGGCAGGAGCTGGTCATCCCTGGCGCTTCCGGCGAACCGGCCCCCCCGCCGCCGCCCACACCCTCCACGGACGCTTACGTCGTCCAGCCGGGCGATACTGTGAGCAGCATCGCTCTGCGGCACGGGGTCACCGCATGGGCCTTGATCCAGGCCAACGATTTGTCGGACTGGCACACGATCTACATAGGGCAATCCTTGCTCATCCCTGGACGCGCTGCGGTAGAGGAGACGCCCGATCCAGAAACAAGTAACCTCGATACCTACGTGGTGCGTCCCGGCGACACCTTGATCCAGATTGCGCTGCGCTTCGGAAGGACACCCGCAGACTTAGCCTCTCTTAACGGGATCGCCAATCCGTCCAACATCTACGTCGGGCAGGTGCTGCGCCTCACCGGGACCGCGCCTGCTCCATCCGGCGGCGGGAAGTACATCGTGGTCAACCTCTCCGAGCAACACCTCTACGCCTACGAGGGGGAGCAATTGGTCTATTCCTTCGTGGCTTCCAGCGGGGCGGCACCGTACTACACGCGCGTGGGCGAATTCCGCGTGCAAAGCAAGTTCCCCAACGCCTATGGCTCCACATGGGATATCTGGATGCCGCATTGGCTCGGCATCTACTGGGCTGGCTCGACAGAAAATGGCATCCACGCCCTGCCGGTGATGGCGAACGGGACGACGCTCTGGGCCGGATATCTGGGTTCGCCGGTCTCCTACGGCTGCATCGTCCTAGGAACGTATGAAGCCAGCCTGCTCTACGCATGGGCCGAAATCGGCACACCGGTGTCAATTCATTACTGAAGCGAAGGCCTGGTCAATTCTGAATCACGCAGATCATCGGCATGCAGAAAAGAGAGCCGTCGCCTGTCCGACAGCCCTCTTTTTGTTTCAGTGCGCCCGCAAACTCACCTGGCTTGCTGGTGGCTCACCACAGCCTTTCCAATAACGCGACTATAATCCTCTGAGTACCAACGGCAAGAAGATCTTATACCCGCTGATCCCCCGCCCGCTCAAGCCTACCTCAACGGTTCCTTCATCGCTGTCATCTGATGTGATAGTAAGACGCGCGACCTTCGCCCCGAGGCTGGTGGGATCGAAGGCGATCTTGATCGTGCGCATACTGCCGGGCGTCAAAGTGATCACGCCACTATCGGCGACCAGATTGAACTGGCTGGCATCGTCGCCGGCAAGTGATACACTGCTGACGTGCAAGTCAAAGTCACCAACGTTGGTGATTGTGACCGTCTGTGATGCAGTCGGCCCGGCATCCACAATCCGCTCGCCAAAGTCAATGGCAGAAGGTTCTACCGAGATATCTGCCGGTAACGGCTGGTGAATGGCAAAGGGTGAAAAAGTATCGACATCGACCACGCGAATCGAGTAAGGATCGCTGCCGCACATCCGCCCCTCCGTGCCATAGGTCAGGTCCCGCGTCAACAGCGCATCCCACGCGCCGGTCCAACGGTAGGCTTCCATCGAGGCGCAACTCTGGCCCGAGGGAATCTCGCCATTCCGATAGTAGAAAGTGAGCGTCGCATCCCGTCCAGTGTTAATGGCAGGAGCGATCAGATAGCAATGCCGCACGGCATCGCCGGCGGTCACGCCCGCGCAAACACCGTTCGCGGTGTCCGCGACCTCGGTGCTGCCCAGATCTTGCCCATTGGCATTGATGATCAGCCCGCCTGCCTTGGGGAACGCGACGTCGCTACTGCCATTCACAGACTTAATTTGGTGATAGGTACCGCCAGAGTGGGTATAACCGCCGGTGAGAACGAACTCATAAGGCTCATACGGTGCATAGAAATCGCCGCCCGCCAATGTCAAGGCGCCTTCGATCCGCAGGTCGTGCTCAGAAGCGGCGAAGCGCCCGTTAGCCTGGTAGATATTCCCCGTAACCGTCAGGCCTGTCGTAGCGGTGATCGTGCCGGCATGTTGGTATATCGCGCTGCCGGTAGACGCAGTGTTCTGCGCGATGTACGCCTTGCTCAACATCAGATTGCCTGCCGACCACACGCCACCGCCGCCTTCATTGCTGGTTGTATTACGAAGCACCAGTGTCTCATTCAGCGTCATACTACCTATTGACCACACTCCGCCGCCGCCGTAGTCGGCTTTGTTGTCGCTGATCTCACCGCCGTTCACGCTCAGCGTTGCAGTGCTGTTCGCCAGGTACACGCCCCCGCCTTGTGAGGAGGCCGTGTTGCTGAGCACCTGCCCTTCGTTCAGCGTTGCGCTCCCCCATCTGACGTCAATCCCACCACCGTTGAAGGCTAAGTTGCTGACCACCGACGTTCCACTTAGCGTCGCACTGCCTTCGTTGATATACACCCCGCCGCCTTCGTAACCAGACGAGTTGAAGCCGATGGTGCCGCCACTCGTATCCAGCGTGGCAGCCGTTTGCTCCACATATACCCCACCGCCATCAAAATCGGGAACCGTGTTTCTGAGCACCTGCGTCTGGCGCAGTGTCACGCTGCCCTGAGAGATATACACGCCGCCGCCGTAGAGGGCCGTGTTGTCGTTGATTTCGCCGTCGACCACGCTCAGCGTCGCGCTTGGTTGATCAACGTATACCCCACCTCCCCCGCCCTCATTGTCGGCGAGCGCCGTGTTGCTGAACACCTGCGTCCCGGTCAGGACTGCGGTACCCTCGAGAATATACATCCCACCGCCATGGACGCCAGCTACGTTGTCGTTGATCTCCCCGCCGCTCATGTTCAGCATGGCAGTGTCAACACTCACATACACGCCACCACCGTGTTGGGAAGCCGTGTTGCTGAATATCCGCGTCTGGTCCAGCGTTACGGTACCATAGTCAGCATACACCCCACCCCCGTCACTGGTGGCCTCGTTGTGGTATACCTGCGTCTCATTTAACGTCGCGCTATCCTCAATGCACATCCCACCACCATAACCGGCCACATTGCTGAACACCTGTGTCCTGTTCAACGTCGCAGTGGCCACAACATACAGGCCGCCTCCCATCAAGTCCGCCACGTTGTTGAACACCTGCGACCCGTTCAGTGTCGTGTGGCCTGTCTCCACGAATATCCCACCACCAAAATAGTTGGCCTCATTGTCGAGTACCTGCGTCCCGCTCAACGTTGCACTACCCTCGCGGACATACAACCCGCCGCCCTTCCCAAAACCACCGCTGGCGGTGTTGTTCACGAGCCACACATTCTCAAGATACAGTGCGCCAGCGCTCCAAATCCCGCCCCCAGACGCGCTGTTGACG
>JAFGNR010000419.1 GCA_016926915.1 Anaerolineae bacterium | reverse complement strand
CTCACGCACTGCGAGGAAGCGTTCCCGTCGCTGCGGTTCGATGACATCGGGGCAGTGGTCTTTTACCTCAAGGTGATCTCGTGGCAGATTCCCGATTTTTCCGTCGCGGCCTACCGCGACCGGCTGCGGGCGCTGCACCGCCGGATGGTCGCGGAGGGCGGCCTGGAGGTGCGGAGCCACTACTTCCTGATCGAGGCGGAGAAGGGGAAGTGAGTTGCGGATGGCGTGTTAATAAACCTCGCATATACTGGGCCGACAGCAAAAATACACACGTGATCTCGACCAACATTCGCCCATTGACCATTCCCAAGGAGGTTACCCATGACCAAATGCGCGTTCTGCAAGAAGGAGGTCGTACCTCCACCCACGGAGCCTTTGATCGGAAGCCCAGATGATCCGGAAATTCTAGCGCTGCTCCGCAAGGTAGGCCGGCGCTGCCATGAGTGCGGCAAGGTGAGCTGCCAACCGTGTGCATATAAGGCAGCCCGCGAGAAAGGCAACCGGCATTTCACCTGTCCCCATTGCGGCGCCAATATCCATGACAACCCGCTAGAGGCGTCCAAACCCGAGCGCACCTCATGGCTGGAACGGCTGTTCGGGCCGCAAGAACCGGCGGAGGAGCAACCCAAGGAGAAGAGCGAGTCTCACAAGCAACCTTTACCCGTGCGACGGGAGAAAAAGGTGCGGATTCCGGACGACGGCAGGCCCACGCTGGTGTTATTCCTGGTGGATCGCGAGCCCCCATGGGGACGCGACACGCACGTGAGCCAGGCGCTGCAGGCGTTCCATCCAGGGCTGCCGTCGTCGCGCGCGGTATTACAGGTCAACCGGGATTGCCAAAATCCGATCGTGCTGGGGACCATCGCGACGATGGTGGCGCGGCAGCACGGGTTCGAGGCCGATTTGCAGCGGTTGGAGTACAAGACCTATCAATCCGCCGATGGGGTGTCGGGGACGGTGACGAGTATTTATAGGAAGTAAAGGGGAACAAGAAATCCTGATGGCTTCTCACGAAATGCTGGAAACCCCGGCAGCTGCAACGCCCAAACGACGGATGGGCCTGCTGGGCCGGCTGAAGCGACGCAGAAAACTGCGCCGGCAGGCCAACGCAGATTACGAAAACGCGCGCGGCACGGCGCACTTGACCATACTGCAACAGGCGCACACGGCCCTGCTCCAAAAAAAACGGGACCTCGACAGAACCCTTCCAGAGAGGAAACAGCAGCTCATAAATCTTGAACACCAACAGCAGCAAGCACTCGACACAGCCCTGGCGCAGTTTCTGGTCACCACCCGGCTCACTGAAGTTGACGGCATAGGACAAAGGTATCGGAATGACATTCTGCGGCACGTGTTTCGCACCAGTCTGGATGACCTACATTACGCGTATCATGTCCATGGTATCAGCCGCCGGCGGCAGGCTAATATCAACGCCTGGGTCGCGTCTTATAAACGCCGGTGGTCGCAGCTGAAGGCCCAAGATTTTCCGGGCAAGACGGAGATCAACGCCGGGTATCAAGGACAACAGACGCCGTTGAGAAAACAGATCGAGCAACTCACGGAGCAACAGCAGAAAGTGACCGCCCTGCTCCAACGGCTCGCCACCGAGATCGCGAGCCTCTCGCAGATCAAGCGCAAGGATTTCATTCGCGCCGCCCTGCATCCTGAACGCGACCCCGGCTATCTCGAGACCTACCTGCGCGGCTGTTTTGCAGAGTGGGAACCGGTGCCGGAGTGGTTCAAGGAGGCTATCTCCTACGAGGTGAGCAGGCCATGAGTTGGTTGACCCGGCTATTCGAGAGAACGGTAATTCGCGAACTCCCGCTAGCGTTCTTTGTCGAAGAAGATGTCGACGGCAAGCATCACGTCAGCATCTTCCAAATCGTCAACGGTCAACGCGAGCCCATCCGTAACTTTCAGGAGATAGCGCGCTACGGATATACCCTCAACATCACGACCTCAGAAGAGCATATCGTGTACCGGCTTTCCCAGCGAGATTTGCACACGCTGCTGGCGATCAAGAGCCTGAATCCGGAACTCCGCCCTGACGGCGTCCTGGTCGTGGACGTCTTGCCTGACCAGTTGCGTTATCTACGCACCCGGCCCAACCTCGACGAGGGGGAACGTTCCAGGCAATTGACCATCTCGGAGGGCGAAGAGCCGCCGGTGATGGAAGTGACATTCGATGAGCAAACGGGCCTGGAAGCGATCGTGGGATACCGGGATGAAACCGGCGCTCTGACGCCTTTTGATGAACTGCAGCCCATACCTGACAACCGGTATGTACGTCTTGGCCGCCGGTTCATCCAGCTGCCGCGCGCGTTAAGCAACAAGGCGCATGAACTCCTGGCCCGATCCCGTTTCAAAGTCCCCCTTGATGGCATCCCGGAGTTCTTCCTCCGGGACCTGGTCGTGCTGAAGGAAGAGTTCCAGGCCGTATTGGTGGGGCGGGCGCGGGAAATCCACGTCATTGCGGAGCCGCTGAAGCCCGTTGTCAGCGTCGGCGCAGCACAGCCAGGTTGGCTGGACTTCAAGGTCACGTATGAAGCCGAGGGATTCGTGCTGCCGCCGGAGCTGCTCCCCCGAAGCGCCGGCAACCAACACGTCCGATTCGATGAGACGACCTGGGCAGCCGTCAATCCTGAGACGGTTGCGACGGTCGATGCCGCCTTGCGGGACCTGCAAGGCGCGCCTTTCGAAGGCGGTTTTCGCGTTCCGGCATCCCAATTTGCCAGCCTCGAGGAATTCGTCCAGAAGATCGGGGGGCGTCAGGTAGTATCGGCGGCGTTCGAAACCTTCCTGAACACGCTCACCGATTTCCGCCACGACACGGCTTTTCGGCTTTCCGAGTCTGCCGAAGCGCAGTTGAAAAGAAAGGGAATCACCCTGCGCCCTTACCAACGCGCCGGCATCCACTGGCTGCATTGGTTGCGCCAGCATCATCTCCACGGTCTCCTGGCCGATGACATGGGACTTGGCAAGACGATTCAGGCCATCAGTGTGCTCCGCGCGGCCTACGAGCACACCCAATCCGGGCAACACTCGCTCATCATTGCACCGCGTTCCGTCTTGCTCCATTGGGAGCGCGAATTGCACCGGTGTTATCCCGAGATACGTGTCTATCGCTACCACGGTCCCGATCGACGCGTCAGTTATCTCCAGGCCCCAACCCCCACGATCTTCATCACCACTTACGCCACGACCGCCAACGACATAGAGGTGCTCAAGACCATCCCCTTCTTCTATTTGATTCTAGACGAAGCAAGTTTCATCAAGAATCCAGGCGCAAAGCGCACCGCCTCAATCAAGAAGTTGAACTCGGCGCACCGACTGGCATTGAGCGGCACACCGGTCGAGAATCGTCCCGCCGAATTGTGGTCGATCTACGATTTTCTGATGCGCGGACACCTGGGGAAATATGGGACCTTTACACAAGAATTCGAGCAGCAAATCGCCCAAGGAGATGTCCAGGCATCCGAACGCCTGGGACGGCGCATCAAGCCCTTCTTGCTGCGGCGTATGAAGGAGGACGTGGCGACCGACCTTCCGGGAAAGATCGAGATGAACGAATGGTGTTCGCTGACCAAAGAGCAACGCCAGCTCTACGGGGGCCTGCAGGATACCATCAAAGGACTCCGGGAAGCACTGCAAAGCGGCGCTTACGTCAATTATGCGACCAACGTGCTGCCGGTACTAACAAAACTGAAACAGATTTGCGATCACCCGGCCATGGTCACGGAACACAAATCTCCAATCCACGGGCGTTCCGAGAAATTCGACTGGATCATCGACAAGATTACCGAGATCTCAGAGCAAGGCGACCAGGTCGTTGTATTCAGTCACTTCCTCGACATGCTAACCCTGATGGGACAGGCTCTGCACCACAAACACATCACCTTCATTCGCATCGACGGGAGCACCCGCGACCGGCAAACCCTCATCGACACATTCAACAATGGGGGCGCCCCTGTCGCGCTATGCAGCCTGCGCGCCACCGGCTTCGGCATCAACATGCAGTCGGCCAACCACGTCATCCACGCCGACCGTTGGTGGAACCCCGCTATCGAAGATCAAGCCACCGACCGCGTCCACCGCATCGGACAAACACAAATCGTCTACGTCTATCGTATCCTGACGGAAGGGACGCTGGAGGAACGCATCGACGCCCTGCTGGCGGCCAAACGCCACATGGCCGATCGCATCATGGGCGCCGCCAAGCAAGATGCACATGAATGGTCAAGGGAGGAGTTGTTGGAAATTCTAAGACCGCTGGACTGATCGTGAGCGGGAATGTCTGAAGCACCGAGCAGCACGGATTATTGGATTCCGCGGATGACTCTACTGCAAAAAGTGGGAATTCACCGCAGAGAACGCCGAGATCGCAAAGAAAACCTTAATGCTTTGAAGGTGCGCGATGCCATTCTGGAATAGACCTTACGGTCGGTGACGTACTCTGCGGTTAGGGGACCTTTTTCAAGAGAGTCAGCGACCTCCGTGAAGCAATGCATAAAAGTGATCCCCCTTAATGCAGTTATGGAATAACCACCGCCCGGCAATGCAGGCGCATGACCGCATTGCCGGGCTTGGAGTATTCATGGGGCAGTTCGCCACACCCCCAGGAAACGGTAGGACGAGAGCAGTTCGCGCCCGGCGGGGCCGATCCGGTAGCTGCCCTCTTCGGTAACAACGATGGGCTCCTGGTCCAGCCAGCCCGCCACATTCAAGAATTGTGGGCGCCAATCGGTCACCGTCATCTGCACGTCCCCGGAGCCGACGTCGATAATGCGAATTTGATAAGCCTCGTTCTCAGGCTCCCCCAATGCCTCTGCATAGGCCAGGCGCGCGCTGTCGGGCGAGAAGGTCAGGTCACCCGCCTGGTAGAAGCCAGGAGTACCCGGCACGATGATCTCCACGGGAACGTCGAGGTTACGGATGACCACATTGTAATGATCGTCCTGGAAGACAGTATAGGCCAGGGTCACGCCGTCAGGCGCAACCGCCGCCTCGCTGCAATCGGGGGCCTCCAGCGATGTCGCCGTCCCAGACGCCACGTCGATGCGAATCGGGTCGGGCAGAATCGGGAAGAGGATATAGCCGCCGATTCCCCAATAGCGCTGCGCCGCGAAGACGGTGCTCAGATCAGGGCTCCAGGAAAGCGGCTCGAAGTTCAAGACCGCGTCCGCGGTCTCGAAGGTTTGTTCGAGAAGGATGCGCGCATCGCCTCCCTGGTCATCGGTGACGTAGATTCGCGAGGTGACGCTTTCGCCGTTCTGCTCGTACATACCCCACGCGATGCGACTGCCATCGGGCGCAATAGCATAGCCGACAAAGGCGCCGGGCGGGGCGGTCACGGCCTGGAAGTCGCCGGAGCGCGTGATCGACTGCCCGGTCTCGTTCAGCTCATCCCAATAGAAAAGCCGGTCTCCGCCGATCCGGGCAGTGCGGGACTGAAAGCCGAACACTTCCGCGCGGATATCCTGTTCGGGACAGCCAGGGGTCTCGAAGCGCACGTGCAGGAGCGCGCCGCCGGGTTCAAGATAGGCCCGCCGGTCGGTCGTGTCGCAGGCGGATTCCGTACTTTCGGGAGTTGGAGTATCCGTGGACTTCGGGAAGGGCGTCGCGGTCTGGGTGGGCGTGGGGGTTTCCGTACCCTCGGACCAGGGAAGCGCTTCCCACACTTTGGGGCCAAGGAAGATTCCCGCAACGACACAAATCGCCACGAGGGCTATGCCGCCCAGCACGAGAGCGAGCGGGAACTTGCGTTTCCGGGCCGGCGGCGCCGGGGATGGATAAGCGTCCAGCATGGGCGGGGGCGCTTGTGACGGTGGAGGCGCCTGCGACGGCGGGGGGATATAAGCAGGCGGAGGCGCGGGCCGAGGCGCCTGAGGCGGCGGGGCCGAAGCGGGGGCACCCCCCACGGTTGCGCCACAGCGCGAGCAGAAACGGGCGCCGGGTTTCACGGGCGACCCGCAACTGGGACAGATCGAACCGGGTTGTTGGCTGCCGGGGGCCGGCGCCTGGGGCAGTGGGCTGCCGCATTGGCGACAGTGGCGCGCGCCGGGCCGGTTCTCGGTATGGCATTTCGGGCACTGCATGGGGACCTCCTTAACAAACGAAGTCGGGCAGTTTTCAACACTCAGGGTTTGGCCTATATCCAGGGTACTCGCGATTTGGGTTTCTGTCAATGCCGGGCGACGGTTCGGTGCAGTGCCGAAAAAACCACCGAGGACGCAAGAACCAACCGGAAAGAAAACCCAGAAGGATAGCGGCAACCTTCTGGGTGTTGGCGGCAAGTCATGCTTTAGTCGTACAGGGCAGCGCACCGGTCTGACGCCGCCACCCACAGGACGAAGCGCCGAATGTCCGAGTTCAGCGTAAGATCGACGGTCTCATCCTGACGCCAGGTCTGGGACCGCGCCGCCAGCTCGCGCCAAGGCTCCGGTAGAGTGTGCAACGCCCACGCCACCGAACGGGGCTTGCTAGCCAATTCACCGGTATACAGCGTATACAACGCCCGGCACATCGTCTCCACCACATAGGCTTTGTGGCTGCGGGGCAGCTGCCAATCAGGATCATCGACATCCCGCGCCCAATCTGCCCAATCGCGCAGGCGCGTGCAGACGGCAGCCACGATCTCACCAGCGTAGACCGGCGCGATCAAGGTGCGCGGGTCTGGCCCGTGGAGCGGCGTGCTATGGGTTCGCACCGCCCAGCGTTCCAGAATCCAGTTGGCGCCGTGTTCCTGCCACTTCAGCGTTTCCCCCGCGCCCTGCTCAAGCGTGGGATGTCGCTGCCCGAAGCTGAACGTCCACAGCGCCTTTCTATCGACATACGCAATTTCCAACCGGGTGGCAAACGGATTCACAGACCGGGCAAGGCGCCGGTGGAACGCCGCCAGCTCCGTGAATACCACGTCCTCGACAGGATGCTCGGTGACAACCAACAGGTCTAGGTCGCTGGTCTCCGGGTCGAAGTCGCCATAAGCGAGCGAGCCGCGTGGGTAGATGCCCACCAGGTTGCCCCCAAGCTCCTGGCGGATGCCTTGGGAGAGCTGCGCCAGCATCTCCAACACGTCGTGGGGCAGGGTCACCTGAGATCGGCTTTCACGCGGGTTTATACCTGGCAGCGCGGGCAGAGATAACAGGCGCCGCCCAAGTATTGAAACTTCAGAACCTCGCCGCCGCATGCCGGACATGGGCGCCCCTCGGCATTCTTATCCATCAGGCGGACGTATCCGCCGCGCCGGCCGTATAGATCGTATTCGTCGTACCGTCCCCCCTTCGCGATGACCTCGTCCACCGTCTCCACGATAGCACGATACAGGGCTTGGCGCTGCGCCGCGCTGAGGTCGTCGATGGGATGTCGCGGGTGCAGCCGGGACCGAAAGAGGATGTCCTGAGCAATGGCATTGCCCAACCCCGGAATGAGCTGGTCCTGGGTCAACAGCGCTTTGGCGCTCCGTTTCTTGCCCTCGAGTAGATCATCCACCAGAGCCGTGAAATACGCGAACGTGAACGCCGGTTCGTTGGGCGCGACGCGCATATCCTTAACATACTGCCGGTTCTGCTCTTCGCCCTCCTCGAAGAGCTCCATCGCCCCCCACATCTGTGTGGTGATGGTGAAGAAGGCGTCATCCTCGAACATGATATAGAGGTGATACTTCTTGGGCGCTTTCGATCCCGGTTCGTGATAAAGCAATTTGCCGCCGCACTCGCCGACCAGCAGCACATAGCCCGGCTCCAGCGGCACGAACAGCCATTTGCCCCTGGCGCGGGTCTCGCCGACCACCTTGCCAGCAGTCAGGGCAGCAAACGCCTCGTGACTGCGGTTGTACCAGACAAACTTATGCGGGCTGTTTCCTAGCCGGCCCTCTCGGACAGTTTTCCCCCGCAGCGTCTCGTTCAGTTGCCGAGCCAACGTCGCGAATTCGGGCAATTCGAACATTGCGAACCTCCTGATCTCATAGCTCCACAGCAAAAAGTGGGCATTCACCGCAGATAGCACAGAGAACGCAAAGAAGACTTTAATTTTCTGAAGACATGCAGGCCATTCTTTGAAGACTTTTGGTCTTGCCTTTGCGTTCTTTGCCGAGG
>JAFGNR010000114.1 GCA_016926915.1 Anaerolineae bacterium | reverse complement strand
GGTTACGGCCCTCGGCTTTGAACTCAAAGTCGTGCTGTTTGTGCTCGCTTTTAGCATTGACTGCTTGCAGGTAGCAACTTGAGTTAGATAATAACATAGGCGGCCACCTATGGCCGCCTACCCATCTTTGGCGCTTCTCAGTATGAAATTGAATCGGAAAAACGGATAAGTGCTCACATGCGGCCCTATCTTTCATATTAACACACAAAAGGGGAAAGTCAAAATTCACAGCAATACTATCAAAAACACGACCGTAGACAAAAGCCCGTGAGATGTCACGGGCTTTTGTCTATGTCTCTACATACCCCTAGACCGCAGCACGACGGCGTGATACGACGAAAAGCCCGGCGACCGCCAATGCCAAAACCAGCGCCACAATGCCACTGATTTTGATAATGGTGTTCACCACAGAGCCTGGCGGCTTCGGCGCTTCGGCAGTGGCTTCGACAGACTCCACGGATTCAGCAGCGACAGTTTCGCCCGCTACAGCATCGCCTGACTCAGCTGCCAGTACCGTCGTGGTATCCCAGGTGTATCCAAGCTTCAACGATTGCGCCTGTCCGGCGCCCAACAAGATACCCCATTCGGGAGGACCTGAAGGCACGTATCCCAGGGGAGGTGTCTGTCGCAGCACATAGTTACCGGGCTCCAAGTTCTGGAAGCAGTAAGGTTCGCTGATGCCATCGGTCGTATAGGTCCCGGCCGGGCCATTGGTCCCAATCAATGAGAAAGTGATGTTGGGCGCCAACCCCTCGGATTCGGTTTGGTGAACCATATCGGCGTTACTGTCATTGAAAGCCAACACACACAAGGCTGCACGATCACTCTCCGGCGCAACAGGCGCGGCAGCCACTGCCTCGGCGGTAGCGACCAAGGTGGGCGTAATTGGCTCAGGAGCGGCCGTGGTCGATTCCGGGGTAGCGGCAGGCGTCATGGGGCTGCCGGAAATCACAAGCTCAGCACCGACCGACAACAAATCATTAGGCCCCAACGTATTAGCGTTGAGGCGCCGGAGCTCGTCAACATCCACGCCATATTGTAAAGCGATGCCAAAAAGCGTATCCCCAGATTGGACAATGTGTACGACGGCGCCGTCAGAACGTGGAGTTGAGGTAGCCTGTGGCGTGGGAGCGAACTCAGGGGTTGGCGGCGGAGGCGCAGCCGTGGGTTCAGGGTCCCCCACGGGCACCAACGTAGCATCATCGATGTAGACGTCGTTGTTCAACCGTGTCCAAGTATCAGGCCAATCGGCGCGGGAATAGGTGAACACGGTCACCGATTCTGCCTCTGCGACAGCTTCGACCCAGAAGGGCGTCCAGACATCATAGGTCTCGAATTCGCCGGACCAGACAACAGTTGCAGCCCAAGGGTTTGTTCCCCCCGTCGGGTCAATTCCCACCTTGGTATGCATAGGCCCGGGTTGATTGCTCAGTGGACTGGTGGGACAATGATTCCAGGCGCCGCCCTCGGCCAGACAGGACCATGTTTGTATATAGATCTGAAATCGCAGCCGTGTACCGGGGGTAATTCCACCCACAGTCTGATACAGGCCGGCCTCATGCTGCCGGCCAAACGTGAAGTACTTCTGGGCATATTCGCCCCCGTGTACCCGGTAATCGTACTCGATGCGCTTGACATCGCGGAACTCGGGACGCGCCCAGTAACAACTTGAAGGTTGGCCGGCACACGCGGATGAAGGTGTCACATAGGAGGGCGCCTCATCGAGCCAGTAGGCGCGCCATCCCGGCCCGACCTGAACTTCGGCAATGCCATCCTGAAAGGGCCAGGCGCCTCCGGTGGATTGCTCAAAATCGCCATTCACCAACAAATTCGCCCCCGTCTGCGCAACCGTCGCCTGGGGAATAGGAGACAGGCACAGCCACAGCGCGCTCAGAAGGGCAAGCATCATCATTCCGATGAATCGATACTGTCTTGCTTTCATGCTTCGAAGGTCCTTTTTTAGGATACGCAAAATCAGGAGCGACGACGAGACGCGATGAACAAACCGCCAACAACCAGCGCCAACACCAGAACGATGATGCCGCTCACCTGAATGATGGTATTCAACGTCTTGTTGAGCGAACTAGACGCACCTTCGTCCGGGGTTTCCTCTACCTCTCCCGGTTCCACTGGGGCTTGTTCAGTTACAGCTTCGCCACGCACATAGCCAATCTGCAAGGCATAAACTTGTCCGCCCCCCAGGGCGACGCCCATCTCTCCAGGCCCGGAGGTCGTATAGCCTGCCGGCGGCGTTTGACGCAAAACGTAATTACCCGGCGCCAAGTTCTGGAAACAGTAAGGCTCGCTAATGCCATCGGTCGTATAGGTTCCCGCCGGGCCATCCGTCCCAACCAGCGAGATCATAGCGTTGGGCAGGAGTTCCTCCGTATCGGATTGCTGCAACATGTCCGCGTTACGATCATGATAGGCGCTCACACAGAGGGTCGCCGCATCGCCGGCAGGAGCAGCCAGCGTAGGTTCCTCGGGGGTAGCAGCAGGATCCTGAGTTGGTTGCACCTCCGGGGTAGCCTCCGTCGGCTGTGGCGTCGGAGATGCCTGCGCAAGCGGGGCGCCGGAGATGATGATCTCATCCCCGACATTGATCAAGTCATTGGGACCAAGCGTGCCGGCGTTGAGACGGCGCAGTTCATCGACATCAACGCCATATTGTAGCGCAATACCAAAAAGCGTATCACCCGCCTGCACAATATGAACTACCGCGCCATCCGGGCGGGGAGTGGGCGTGTATTGCAAGGTGGGTTGAGGCGCCGCCGTAGGCTGGGGCGCCGGCGTAGCCGTTGGCGTGTCAATAACTTCGAGACGGGCGCCATCCCACCAGCTGTCGTGATGCGCAAGGGGTACCGCACCACGGAACTTGCTGGAGGTGAACACGGTGACCTTGCCGCCAGCACCGACCGTCGCTTCAATCGACAACGTCTGCCAGCTATCCATGGCATTCACTTCACCAGACCAGCTAACGGTAGGAGCATTCCAAAGCCCGGATCCTTCAGGATCGATGCCCACCTGCATGCGCGGTGGACGACCGCCATCTGACGGCGCTGGCGGCTGCTCCTGGCTGGAGCGCGAGTACCCGGAAACAGTGAACCGCACCCGCGAGCCAGCGGGCGCAGTGACGGTCTGGAATACACCTGCATGCCAGGGAATGTACTGTGCTCCCACGTGTTGAGAAGGCGAGCCCTGCGTTAGCCCAAGGCCATTATAGTCCATCTCTTCACCAAAGCCGGGCCGGCACGCGAAGTCCCAGGAATCCGGTTTCGTAGCACACAGTTGCCCACTATCCTCAAACCAGGCATTCCACCCATTAGCAGCACCATTATTGTAGGGCAAGTCGAAGCCGGGGTTGGTAAGCAGGTTCTGCTGCTGAGCTTGTGTTGGGGCGGCGGGGCTTCCTGCGAGACCCGCCAGCAACACCAACAGAGCGACGCCTATGAATAGGTTTTGCTTGTTAGGCATTATCCTTCACTTCCTTACTATTAAGAATCACACTGGGTTCTCAGTTAAACGTTCGACAACACTGCGATTGTAACATAAGCCATGCTCGCGTCAACTGGTCACGTTCCTCCCCCCTACACAACGGCCCACCCAGTGCGAAACAATCCCCATCAATTCAGACGTTCTTACTTGCGCAAAAGTTCCCGGAGTCGAGAGCCGTCAATGAGCGCGTCTGCAACGGGGTGCGTGGTATAATCGAGGCATGTGGCGGAAAGCCAAAGACTTTCTTGAGTTGATCAAGTTCGAGCATACGATTTTCGCGCTGCCCTTTGCCTATCTGGGCATGATGTTGGCCGCGCACACCGATCAAGGCCGCTGGCCTACGTGGGCAGAATTCTTTGGGATTACAGTTGCCATGGCGGCAGCGCGGACCTGTGCCATGGGCGTCAACCGTCTGGTTGACCGGCATATCGACGCCCAAAACCCCCGTACTTCGCAACGCCCCCTGGTGAGCGGACGCATCTCTGTAGCAACGGCGACATGGGGAACAGGCATTGCAGCCGCCATCCTGATCCTGGCAGCCTGGCAGCTAGGCGATTTACCCTTGCAACTGTTGCCCGGCGCGGCGCTCTTTCTCTTGGGCTACTCTTACAGCAAACGTTTCACCTGGATGTCACATTACATCCTGGGATTTACCGATGGGTTGGCGCCCATGGGCGCCTGGGTTGCCGTGCGAGGTTCGCTTTTCACCGCGGGGGATTGGCCGGGATGGGTATTACTGGCGGGGGTCACACTCTGGATCGGCGGATTCGACATTATCTATGCCTGCCAAGATGCAGAATTCGACCGCGAAGCCCGGCTGCATGCAATCCCGGCGCGGTTTGGCATTGCGGCGGCGCTGCGCATTTCCGGCATCTCTCATGTGGCAATGGTGGGATTACTCGCGCTATTGGGCGCGGGATTGAACCTTGCCTGGCCATTCTGGTTAGGCTTGGGCATAGCATGCCTTCTATTGATCTACGAGCACAGCTTGATCAATCCCCGCGACCTCTCGCGCTTGAATCTAGCCTTCTTCAACGTTAATGGCTACATCAGTATCTTGTTGTTCTTGAGCGTGTTGGGCGCGCTGCTTCTGGAATGAGCGCCGGTAAAGTGCGCCGACAAGAGAGAAAAAGATGAAAAGAACCTTCCCATGGCATAGAAAACGAACGAGCCGGAAGAAACGCCGCAGACCGAGAACCCCATGGCTGATGGGTGCAGTTCCGGTACTGATGGCGTTCATCACCCTGACAGGGTGTAGTAAGCAAGGCGCCGATATCGCAACGGTCAGAGTCGGTGTATTGCCGATTCTGGATGCACTGCCGCTCTACGTGGCTGACACTCAAGAGCTCTTCACTCGCGAGGGCCTGGCGGTCGAGTTCATCCCCGTTGCCTCAGCAGCGGAACGCGATCAACTTATGCAAGCCGGGCAGATCGACATCACCATTGCCGACCTGGTCGCGGTTGCCTTGTACAACCGTGAGGAAACGCAGCTCATAGCCGTGCGGCTGGCCATGCAGGCCACGCCGGAGTTTGCTCAATTCCGCATCCTGGCAGCGCCCACTATCTCCATTGAATCTGCCCAGGAGCTGGCCGCCGTGGAAATCGGTGTATCGGAAGCCACAGTCATTGCGTACGTTACCGAGCGGATGCTTGTGGCCGAAGGTCTGGGGGAAAAGCAGATCGCTACCGTAGCCATCCCCAAAATTCCAGAGCGGCTGGCTTTACTGAATGCCGGCGAGATCCAGGCCGCCACGCTCCCCGAACCCTTGGCTTCGCTGGCAATTCACCAAGGCGCCTCTGTGATCATCGATGACCGCCAGTATCCCCAGTATGGCGCCAGTGTATTCTGCGTCCGGGAGGACTACGCCCGCGCCAATCCTGAAATCGTAAAACGGTTTCTGACAGCCATCCAGGAAGCCTCGACGATGATCAACGCCGACAAGGGGCGTTGGGACACCCTACTGGGGCAATTCAATCTCGTGCCGGCGCCAATCAGGAGC
>JAFGNR010000418.1 GCA_016926915.1 Anaerolineae bacterium | reverse complement strand
GATCCCGATTGGCCTGAGTTCGCGGGGCAGTTCGATGCCTATCCCGGCGTCCCGAACGTGCGGATTGTGCGGCTCCCTGCGGGGCCTGAGCAGTTCTTGCGCAAGGAACTACTGTGGCCTCACCTGGTGCGGGATTGGGTTCCCAATATTCTGGCGTTTTACAGGAGCGAGGAGCGGCTTCCGGATGCGTTTACGACGCATTACGGCGATGGCGGCCTCTGCGGCGTGCTGCTCGAAGCTCGTACCGGGATTCCTTTCACGTTTACCGGACACTCACTGGGCGCCCAAAAGATGGACAAACTCCACGTTACCCGTGATAACCTGGCAGACCTGGATGCGCGGTTCTTTTTCAGCCGGCGTATTCCGGCGGAACGTCTCAGCATGAATCGCTCGGCTGTGAATATCACGAGCACCCGCCAGGAGCGCATGGAGCAATACGGTCACCAGGCCTATCGCGGCGCGGTCGATGTGCAAGATAAGCATCGTTTTGCCGTCATTCCGCCTGGCGTCAACTTGACGATTTTCGGAGCAGACGTCGTATCGGCGAATGAAGAGGGTGTGCAGGCTCACGTGGGCGCCATGCTGCAACGCGACCTTGAAAGCGCGCGGTTGGGATTGCCGGTCATCATCGCGTCTAGCCGGCTGGATCCCAAGAAAAACCACGTGGGGCTGGTGCGAGCATATGCCGAAAACCCGGCATTGCGCCGTTTGGCGAACCTGGTCATCATCACCGGCGCTCTTGACGATCCGCTGCGTGATGACACGCGCGCCAGCGATAGTGAGAAAGAAGTTCTGGCTGAACTTCGTGCTATCGTAACGCAACACAATCTATGGGGGTGTGTGAGCGCTTTTGCGCTGGGAGGACAACCGGCGCTGGCGGCGGCTTACCGGTTCTTTGCAAAACGTCCGGGGTCGGTGTTCGCTTTGACGGCTCTCTACGAGCCTTTTGGTCTGGCGCCATTGGAAGCTGCGGCTGCCGGATTGCCGTTAGTTGTCACTCGAAACGGCGGCCCTAGCGAAAGCCTCCACGATGGCGACATCGAGTATGGCGTGCTGGTGGATCCTGCGGACCCAGTTGATATTGCCAAGGGGCTTCTCCGGTTAGCCGGCGGTGCGGAGACCTGGGAGACCTTTGCCCGGCGCGGGCGCCAGCGGGTCCTTGATCGCTATACGTGGGAACGCACCGCGGCGGCCTATCTGACTTATCTTGAGTCCATTGTCGCCGACCCGAATGCACGCAGACCGGAGACACGGCTCGCGATTCCACCGTTTTTCGAGGAACCGGCTGCCGGCAATGCTCTACCGGTGGATGCCCTGGCGGATCTCTACTTTGGTTCTTGATGAACCTGACTGTGCTGGAATGGGAAACGTGCCCGGTTGCCTGGGCATAAGGATGTAAACTGTTTGAGGGCGAAAGGAGACGCATGATCGAAATTCCGAAAGGTGATATTGATGTTGTCGTGATTGGTGAGACGCTGATTGACCTAATCTCCGAGGAAGAGACGGATTCCCTGATCGATGCATTTTCGTTTCGTAAGTATTTCGGAGGCTCTCCGGCCAATATCGCTACCTATGTGGCGAAACTGGGGGGCACATCGGCGGTGATTTCGAAAACTGGCGTTGGTGCATTCGGCCGGTTTCTCAAGGCCGAATTGCAGCGTGTCGGCGTCAAGACGGACTTCATGGTCATGGATCACCGGGTGCACACCAGTGTGGTGTTCGTCTCTCACACTCAAGGCACCCCTGATTTCGAAGCGATTCGTGACGCGGATTACAAGCTCGAACCGCGCGATATCCGCGAGGAAGCGATTCTTGGGGCAAAGATCGTCCACGCGTCCATCTGGCCTCTCTCCCGCGAGCCTTCGCGATCGGCGGTAGAAAAAGCCTTCAAGCTGGCGCGCGAGAACGGTAAGATCATCTCCCTCGACCCAAACTACAGCCCCAGGATTTGGCCGGGATATCGGGAAGCAATCCAGGTGCTGCGCCGGATGATGGCCTATGCGACGATCTCGAAGCCATCACTGGATGATGCAAAGCGGGTGTTTGGAGAGGGTAAGACTCCCGAGGCCTACATCGATCTCTTCCACGAGATGGGGCCTGAGGTGATTGTCCTCACGCTGGGTGCGGAGGGCCTTATCTTATCGTATGAAGGAAAACGGACGCACATTCCGGCGCGAGAAGTGAAGGTCGTGGATGCGACAGGCGCCGGAGATTCCTTCTGGGCCGGTTTCCTGGTTGCTCTGCTTGATGGAAATCCTCTGGAGCGTTGCGCGTTGTTCGCGCGCGAGATTGTGTCGCGCAAGCTGGCTACCGTCGGCCCTCTTGCCGACAACATCGACCGGCAGGCGATCTACGACGAGATCGATGCCTCAACGAATTGAAGCCGCCGGTGCCCCCTGTGAGGCCGGCGGCTAACCGCTATCTTGAAGGAGGCTGAATGATGGTTACGGATTGGTATAAGGATGCCGTTTTCTATGAGGTTTTTGTCAGGGCATTTGCAGATAGCAATGGCGACGGCATTGGCGACCTTGCCGGACTTACCTCGAAGCTCGCTTATCTGGAAGCGCTAGGCGTCGATACAATCTGGATGTTGCCAATCTTCCCCTCTCCACTCCGGGACGACGGCTACGACGTTGCCGACTATGTGCGCATCCATCCCGATTACGGCACTCTCGATGATTTCAAGACGCTCCTGGCGGAAGCCCACCGGCGCAATCTACGGGTTTTGGTCGAATTGGTGGTCAACCATACATCAGACCAACATCCCTGGTTCCAGGCCTCGCGGGACCCCAATCACCCCCAGCATGAGATCTATAAGGACTGGTACGTCTGGAGCGACACAGCGGAAGCGTATGCAGATACTCGCATCATTTTCCTGGATTACGAGCCGTCCAACTGGACGTATGATCCGGTGCGAGGTCAATACTTCTGGCACCGATTCTTCCGCCACCAACCTGATCTCAATTTCGACAACCCCGAAGTTCAGCGGGCCATGCTCAAGATCGTGCAGTTCTGGATTGATTTGGGGGTGGATGGGTTCCGGGTCGATGCGCCGCCCTATCTTTTCGAACGGGAGGGCACGAGTTGCGAGAACCTGCCTGAGACGCACGATTATCTCAAACGGGTACGGGCTTTCGTCGATGCGTATGCCCCCGGTACCTTCTTGTTGTCCGAAGCCAATCAATGGCCTGAAGACGTTCGTCCCTATTTCGGCGACGGCGACGAGTTTCACATGAACTTTCACTTCCCGCTGATGCCGCGTATCTTCATGGCGTTGGCGAAAGCCGACCGGACGCCGGTCGAGGAAATCCTGGCGCGCACGCCTCCCTTGCCGCCGGATTGTCAGTGGGGTACCTTCTTGCGCTGTCACGATGAGTTGACGTTGGAGATGGTAACGCCCGAGGAGCGGGAGTTCATGTGGGATTTTTATGCTCCCGAACCGCGCATGCGGTTGAATTTGGGGATTCGCCGCAGGCTCGCGCCTTTGCTCGGCAACCGGCGGGAGCAGATCGAGGTGGCGAATTCCATTCTCCTCACGTTCATCGGGTCGCCATTTCTGTACTATGGCGACGAAATCGGTATGGGAGACAACATCTGGTTGGAAGATCGTGATGGTGTGCGCACGCCGATGCAGTGGACGGATAACCTCAATGCTGGGTTCTCTGACGCCGCACCCGAACAGCTCTATGCCCCTGTCATCGATGATGAAACCTACGGGTTTCAAAGGGTGAATGTCGCAACGCAGGAGGCCGATCCTGATTCATTGCTGAACCGGATGCGGTTCTTGATCAAGAAGCGCAAGGAGTACACGGTATTTGGGCGAGGTGAGCTCCAGATGCTTGCGCTCAAGACCTCTGCGGTGCTGGCGTACCTGCGCCTACATGGTTCGGAGGTTTTCCTGGTGCTCAACAACCTGTCCGGCGAGGTACAGGATGTGCTTCTTGACCTTCCCGACTATGAAGGGACGGCGCCTGTGGATGTGCTCACCGGCGAGCGTTTCCCGTCTATTGTTGAAAGTGTCTTTTCCTTCTCTCTGGAAGGCTATGGCTACCGGTGGTTACAACTTGGCTAATTTCTTGACGTCTCCGGTTTGGCTCTGTCCTGCTGAGGGCTGAAAGCGGACGACTATTTTCAAGGGAGTTGACTTTGATGCAGAACATAGCGGCGTTTATTCTCGATCTTGATGGCGTTATCACCGATACGGCGGAATATCACTACCTGGCCTGGAAGCGGCTGGCCGATGAGGAAGGCGTGCCTTTCGACCGGGAGGCCAATGAGCAATTGCGCGGCGTTTCTCGCCGCCGGTCCCTGGAATTGCTCCTGGGGGAGCATCTGGGTCGCTATACCGAAGAAGAGATTCTCGAGATGATGGATCGCAAGAATGGCTACTATCGCGAGATGTTGAAGACGATTACTGCGCGCGATTTCTTACCGGGAGCCCGCGCGTTGCTCGACGCCCTCAAGGCGCGCGGGCTCAAGGTGGCCATTGGTTCGGCAAGCAAGAACACGATGACGGTTCTGGAGAGGTTGGGTATCGCCGACTTTTTCGATGCGATCTCGGATGGATACAGCGTAACGAAGGCAAAACCGGCGCCCGACGTATTCCTGTTTGCGGCCGATGCCATGGGTGCGCTGCCAGAGCAATGTGTAGTGGTCGAGGATGCCCAATCCGGGGTAGTTGCGGCGCTGGCCGGAGGGATGATTGCTGTCGGCGTCGGCCCTGAGGAGCGCGTCGGACACGCCCACTTTCGTTATGACACAACCGCCGATATTGACCTGGACGAGATTCTGGCATGATCTGAAAGCGGGGATGCATGCCCTGTAGTTCGCGAAAAGAACGCTCAGGTGGGATGCGCCGGCGCCCCACCGCGTCCTACCTGAGTGTGACTTCAACGTAGCAGACGACGAACCAACCACAAGAGCAGGTTGAGGATCAGCGATACCAGCAACATCGAGACCCAGGGAATATAGACCTTGACGTTTTCGCGCTCGATATGGATGTCCCCGGGCAGATGTCCAAACCAGGAAAACCCTCCGGCCCAGATAACCAATCCGGCGATAACGGCGACCGCCCCGATCACGATAATCCAGAGTCCTACTTGTTGGTGCGATAGAGGTTGCATGCCGGTTACGCCGTCTGTTTCCACTGTTGGTGTCCACGGGCTAGATCGTTGAGCCACTTGGGTTTGTCCGGAATGTAAACTGTGGCGATCACCACCTCGTTGCGGTCGCTATAGTCGCACACAACGTGAACGTGGAGGTTCGTTTTGCGAATGGGGCCCGCGATCAAGATGCGTTGACGGTCATGGTAATGCTCGAGGATGGCGCCGTTGAAAAGCGCGTAGAATATGTCTTCGGCGCGCAAGCTCTCTTTATGGGCTTCGCGAAGCGCGTGATTGGAGATGCGCAAGGTTTCTCGAAAGGCCAATAGATCCTCAATATCTCGGATAATCATTTCCCTGGCTTCCTTTCCGGGGACCTACGCGGGCGAGCGCTGCGTCGGATGCGGTGATAAACGCTATGATCCACATCCCTACGCAGTTATCCCCATCCTATCAAGTATGACTGTGAATGTCCTTCCCGCCAGTGCGCCACACGACCTGTTGGAGGCGGTGCGTCCAGGTTACTTCATCGAACGGACTGCATTCTAGTGCACTTCTCAGGGGAAG
>JAFGNR010000113.1 GCA_016926915.1 Anaerolineae bacterium | reverse complement strand
TGTCAACAGGGAGGCGAACATCTCCTGCCCGCTGCGTCCCACGCCGAGATAGACGGCGTCGAAGCGATCCTGCAGGGTCTCCAGACCGCCGGCGTCGATGGGGTTGTTCAGCCGTACCTCGACCTCCTGCAGGGCCTGTGCCAGTTCTGCCGCCATCACGTCACGCGGCAGGAGGGCTTGCGGCGTCTCCCAGAGGGCGCCGCCCAGGCGCTCCGAAGCCTCGAATAGCGTGACGGCATGACCTTTCCGCGCCAGATCGTAGGCAGCAGTGATCCCGCTCAGCCCGCTGCCGATCACGGCAACGCGCTTCCCACGCCGGGGGATGCGCCGTGAAGGCCCGGAACGGGCGCCATAGCCGGCGCAGGCGCGTTCCAGCGCGGCGATTTCCAATGCCTCGCCGGCATTCTTGCGGTTACAGACCGCGCGACATGGTTGCTCGCATACCCGCCCGATAATGCCGGGAAAGGGCAGGCGTTTGGCGAGAATTTGCAGCGCCCCGTCTACATCATCACGCGCCAGCGCGCCCAACACGCCGCGTACATCGACATGAATCGGGCAGGCTGCGGTGCAGGGCGGCGCGTGCTCCTGGATGCATTGGGCTTCCAACTCACGTAGTTGTTTTTGGTCCATGGCGCCTCGAGGATAAAGGGAAACGTGATGCGTGAAACCTGACGTGGTATCGAGTGTGACTCACGTGTTCCGTTTCACGCATCACGATAGTTACGTTGCGATCTTAGCCGTGTTCCGGATCGGGCTTACAATCCGGCCAAGAGCTTCTCGGGCAACGCGGGCAGATCGCGGATGCGAACGCCCGTGGCGTTGTAGATGGCATTGACCACGGCGACATGCGGCGAGGTCAACGGCAGCTCTCCCACGCCGGCAGCGCCGAACGGGCCGTGCTCGCGCGGGGTCTCGATGTAGATAATCTTGAAGTCGTCGGGGATGTCCTTGATCTCTGGGATGCCACAGGCCACCATGTTCGTGTGCTTTTCCAGGTCCTCGAAGTCCTCGGAGAGCGCCAATCCGATGCCCTGAGCCACACCGCCGTAGATCTGCCCGTCGACGACCAGCTTATTGTTGATCTTGCCGATGTCGGCGGCGACGACCATATGCTCGACCGTGGTCTTGCCGGTCTTCACCTCGACGGCCACCTCGGCGAGGAATGCGCCGTACATGTAGACGGCGAAGGGGTTGCCTTGGGCCGTTTTGGCGTCGCAATTGCTGTTCATCGAGGCTGCCCACTTGCCTTCGTAGCGCAGCGGCAAGCCCTCGGCGACCATCTCGTCGTAGGTGCGGAAGGCGCCGTCATCCTTCTGCATGCCCGCCAGCAGTTTCTCGCAGGCATCCTTGATGGCGTTGCCGGTGACTACCTGGGAGCGGCTGCCGCCGGCCGGCCCGCTGTTGGGCGTGATGGCGGTATCATTCATCACTAGCTTGATTTGCTCGGGACCGATGCCCAAGGGGAGCAGCGCCTGATGCGCCGTGCCCAGCACACCCATGTCGGCGCCCTGCCCGTGATCTTCCCAGCTGGAGAGCACGGTGACGCCTTCCGGCGTCAGCTCCACCGTCGCGGCGGACCCATCCACGCCATCCAGGCCGCAGCCATAGATGCCGATGGAGATACCAACGCCCCGCTTGATTTCGGGTGTCGAGGTTTCTGCCGCGCGTTTCTTGGCGGCCTCATAGTGCGGGCGAATGGCGTCAATTAGCGCCGGTAGGCTGTAGACCTCGGGATCCTGTCCGGTAGGTGTGGTCGAACCTGGACGATAGACGTTTTTGTAGCGCAGTTCCAGCGGGTCCAGGCCCATCTTCTCGGCCAGCTCGTCCATCAGGCTTTCTGAGGCCAGGAAAGACTGCGGGGAACCGTAGGCGCGGAAAGCAGACCCCCAGGCGTGGTTGGTGCAGATCGTGCGGCCCAACCCGCGGATATTGGGAATATCGTAGCCCGCGCCGATGAACTGCGCGCCGCGCAGCGTCAGCAGATCGCCGAACTCCGAGTAGGGGCCGTGATCCACCGACCAATCACTTTCCATCGCCAGCAGCTTGCCGTCTGCATCTGCTCCCAGCTTGAGGTGGATGAAGAATGGCGAGCGCTTGCCGGTGTAAGTGATGTGCTGCTTGTAGTCGTATTTGAGGAAGACCGGGCGCCCGGTTGCCATGGCGGCGACGCCCAGCAACGCTTCCATGGTGGGGCTGAACTTGTAACCGAAGGTGCCGCCGGCGTTGTTCTGCACGATACGCAGTTTCTCCGGCTCGATGCCCAGACCGGGGGCGATCATGGCGTGGTGCAGGTGGATGCCGATGCTCTTGGAGTGGATGGTGAGACGCCCCTCCTCATCGAAGTAAGCGAAGCCCACGTCCGGCTCGATGGTCAGGTGGGGTTGCCGCTGGAGGTAATAGTCGCCTTCGACCACGTAGGCCGCTTCTTCCATCAGCGGCGCGGTGTCCTCGCCCTTGACGATGGGTTGTTCGAAGTAGACGTTGGGGGTGCCGGGGTGAATCTCCAGCGCGTCCTCGGCCATAGCGGCTGGAGCGCTCATGTAGGCGGGCAGGATTTCCAGATCGACTTTGACCTTCTTCGCCGCCGCCCGGGCGTTTTCCTCCGTGTCGGCGCAGACGATAGCAATGGCGTCGCCATACTGGAAGACCTTCTCATCACAGAGGATCGGCCGGTCCCAGCCGTCGCCCTTGTTGGTGGGGAAGGTGATCAGCCCTGTGATGCGATTCTTGCCCTTTACATCCTGGTGGGTAACGACCTTGTAGACGCCGGGCATGGCCTCGGCTTCCGTGGCGTCGATCCCCAGGATGTTGGCGTGCGAGACCTCGGCCTGCACCAGCGCCAGATGCAGCGTGCCGGGCGGCATCTTGAGGCCCAGGTCGGCGCCATAGTCCCAGGCGCCGGTTACCTTCGGCACGGCAGAGGGCCGGGGGTACTTGGTACCCCAAACCTTGCCATCTTCGGGCAGGGTGTATTCCAGGGCCTGCGGCAGCAGTTCCCCGCGCAGCACGCGGGCTGCATCCATCACGCCGTCGACGTAGGGCTTGTAGCCGTTGCAGCGGCAGACGTTGCGGTGCTTCTGGAACCAATCGCGGATCTCTTCGCGGGTGGGATTGAGATTCTGATCGAGCAGGGCCTTGGCCGAAACCACGAAACCGGGCGTGCAGAAGCCGCACTGCGCCGCGCCGTGGAAGACGAACGCCTGCTGAATCACGTGCAGGGCGTCCGGCGTGCCGACGCCTTCCACGGTGATAACCTCGGCCCCATCGGCCACGCGCTTCATCTTAGTGATGCACGAGCGGACGACTTTGCCGTCCAGCATGACAGAGCACGCGCCACATAGTCCTGTCCCACAGCCGATCTTCGTGCCGGTCAGGCCCAGCTGCTCGCGTAACACCGTCGCCAGTGACGCTTCGGGCTCGACGATCAGGGTATGGGGTACACCATTGACGATGAGTTTCTTCTTCTCCATAACATCCTCCTAACATGAATGTGGATACTCTACGACACACGCTGTCCCCGGCAGCTGCGCGCTTTGGGGAACAGAACTCACCCATTTCACAGGCACCTAACAAAAAACGGCGTTCCGGAAAGGAACGCCGCCGTCGTTTTTGATATCCCACGTGCCAGCCTTCAGGTTATGGACCCAGGCAACACGTGCCGGCAAAGCTCCTTTCCAAATACGGGAGGCATCACTGTTTCCGGCGATACCCTATCGGCTTCGGGCCATCCGTCATGAAGGACGCTTAGGCCGCGAAACTCGGAGCATATCTGGGCAAATGCACAGTTTTTATCTGTCTAGCAAAAGGTATGACTCCTTTCAGTCGCCAGACCTGGGGCGAATGCAGCCAGCTTGCTTACGCGATCATTATAGCACCGAAGGAAAATGAGGGCAATAGACGGAATTCGGGAATCGGCGTGACCTTGAGCACTAACCGGGCGCCCGGTGCGGGGAAGTTCACACTAGAGCGCAAAGGACGCATAGGTAATCTCGCGCCTTTGCGCTGTTGGCGGCCCGGGTGGTGTTCTGGTGATCACGCAAAGCCTCGGAATAGTGCTACAATGTGGACCTGTCATGGACGTTACGAATTGAGTCGGTGGCGTGTTCCATGTGGTAATTGACGAACTTTCCT
>JAFGNR010000417.1 GCA_016926915.1 Anaerolineae bacterium | reverse complement strand
TCGGGCATTCGCCTGGCAACCCCTTATTTGTACGCCGCCCTCGGCGAGACGTTCAGCCAGCGGAGCGGCGTGCTGAATCTAGGAGTCGAGGGACAAATGCTCCTGGGCGCCTTTGCTGCATTCTACGTGACCTTCACCACGGGCAACCTCTGGTTGGGATTGGGCGCCGCCCTCATCGTCGGCGGCCTCATGGGACTGGGCATGGCCTTCGTCACGATCAATCTGCACGCTGTGCAGGGAATCAGCGGCATCGGCTTCTATCTCTTCGGCTTGGGCATGAGCGATTTGCTGTTCAAAAAACTGCTGGGCGCCGTCGAAACAGTCAGCGGCTTCCCGCCGATTCATATCCCGGTATTGAGCGACCTTCCCGGCATCGGTGAAATCTTCTTCAGCCAGAACATCCTGGTTTACGGCGCTTTCATCCTCGTACCCATTGCCTGGTTCGTACTCAACAAAACCAACCTGGGATTGAAAATTCGCGCCGTAGGCGAAAATCCCGAAGCAGCCGACTCCCTGGGTGTGAGCGTCAGCCGGGTACGCTACTTCACCGTCATCCTGGGCGGCGTGCTTTCAGGACTGGCGGGAGCCTCCCTATCCATCGCCCTCCTGAACGTCTTCCAGCAGAACCTGACCAGCGGTCTGGGATTCATTGCAGTGGCCTTAGTTTACTTCGGCGGGTGGCGTCCCGGCGGCGTCCTGTTGGGCGCGCTGCTGTTCAGCATGGTCAACTCGCTCCAGCTATGGGTGCAAGTGCTCGGCATTCCCATTCCTTCCGACATTGCGGTCATGATGCCCTACGTGCTGACCATCATCGCCCTGGTATTGACCACGCAGCGGGTACGGTCTCCGTCAGCGTTGACCAAACCCTTCGAACGGGAAGGGTGACGCGCACATCACCCACATCCAATCAGAACCCGCGTTCCGGAGATTCAGGAAGTAGAGGAGGTGAAGACTACAGAGAGATTGCAAACCCTGTAAGAAGTATCCGGTCGACCCTTCAATTCAAGTTCTCAGGAGGAGATTATGTCGCACAAGATCAAATTCGTAGCGTTGCTCGTACTCGCAGCAGTCCTGCTCGCCGCCTGCGGCGGCGGTGAAACAGGAGGCGATGGCGTCTTCCGCGTCGCGGTCATCATGCCCAGCAACATCAACGATCTGGCCTTCAGCCAGAGCATGTACGATGCCCTACTCAAAATTCAAGAAGACATGGGCGGTCCCGAAAAAATGGAACTGGTCTACTCGGAGAGCATGTTCGTGGTGGACGATGCCGCTGCGGCCATTCGTGACTACGCATCCCTGGGCTATGATCTGATCATTGCTCACGGCTCCCAGTACGGCAGTTCACTCCGCGAGATTGCGCCCGACTTCCCGGAGACGGCTTTCGCCCATGGCACCACCGTCGACACCTTCGTCGATGAGGGCATCAACAACGTCTTCGCCTACGAGGCGGCAGCAGATGAAGGCGGCTACGTCAACGGCGTCATGGCTGCCATGCTCACCGAAAGCAAGGTCATCGGCATCGTCGGCCCCATCGAAACGGGCGACGCGAAGCTCTACATTGACGGATTCGTGGCCGGCGTCGCCGTCACCGATCCTTCGGTCAAAGTAAACGTCAACTACATTGGATCCTTCTCTGACGTGGCCCTGGCCTCCGAAGCCGCGAACACCCACATCAAGGCCGGCGCCGACATTCTGGCAGGCACGGCACAGATGGTAGTGGGCGCGATCGGCGTGGCCAAGGACAACGACGTTCTTTGGTTCGGAACGCAATCTAGCCAGACGTCGCTGGCGCCCGAAATCGTCGTTGCCAACCAGGTCTATGAGTGGACTGTCGTGCTCAACGACATCATCGACCTGATCAACAAAGGCACCTATGGCGGCAAGGCCTATGAGATCACCCTGGCGAACAAAGGGTTGGTCATTGACTACAATGACGCCTTCGACCTGCCAGCCGACGTCAAGGACGCTGCCGGGGCAACCGTACAGGGAATCGTCGACGGAAGTATCACCACCGGCGTGGGCAATTAATCCCCACGCGTCGTCGTTACCGGGGGCGCGCCGGGCGTCCGGCGCGCCCCTATCCAGGAGCGGGGTATGTCAGAAAGCGAACTGCTGCCATCAGGACGGAGGCGTATTGATCTCCTTGAGCTGAAGGGGATTGTCAAACGATTTCCAGGCGTGCTGGCGAACGATCACATAGACTTCGAGGTGTGTTCCGGCGAAGTCCATGCTCTCCTTGGGGAAAACGGGGCCGGTAAGAGCACCCTGATGAAAATCCTTTACGGTCTCTACAGCCCTGACGAGGGCGAAATCTGGCTCAATGGCAAACGTGTGGAGATCCACAATCCCACAGATGCCATCAATCTGGGCATTGGCATGATCCACCAGCACTTCATGCTGGTCGAGACGCTGACCGTGGCCGAGAATGTCGCCCTGGGGCTGCCCTCGTCACGCGGACCATTGACCGATCTCGAACGCGTCTCCAAACGCATTCTCGAGCTGGCAGACATTTACGGCCTAGACGTCGACCCGGAAGCCTATATCTGGCAGCTGGCCGTGGGACAGCGCCAGCGCGTCGAGATCATCAAGGCGCTCTATCGCGGCGCCGCGCTGCTGATCCTCGACGAACCCACTGCCGTTCTGACGCCGCAGGAAGTCGATGAATTCTTCGTCACCATCCGCCAGATGGTCGAGGATGGACACTCGGTGATCTTCATCTCACACAAACTGCACGAGGTTCTGGCCATCAGCCAGCGGGTCACCGTGCTGCGGGATGGGCGGCGCATCGACAGCTGTCCCACGGCAGGCTGTACCAAAGCCAGTCTTGCGCGCATGATGGTGGGACGTGAAGTGATCATGAAACACGACAAGCCGCCCGTCGATCGGGGAGAGCCCCGCCTGGTCGTGCAAAATCTCCACGCAATGAGCGACCGGGGCACCCCGGCGCTCCAGGGAGTCGATCTGGAGGTCTATTCGGGCGAAATCCTGGGCCTAGCGGGGGTATCCGGCAATGGACAACGAGAGTTGGCCGAAGTGGTCACCGGGCTGCGGCCATTGACCGAGGGCAAAGTGCTGCTCGAAGGACAGGACGTCGCCGGCAACGATCCCGGCACGCTGACCGACCGGATGCTGGCTTACATTCCCGAAGAGCGCATGAAAGACGGCATGGTTCAGGAATTCAGCGTGGCCGAGAACACCATCCTGCGCGACCATCACAAGCAACCCTTCTCCCGCTCCGGCCTATTGATGCTGCGCACCATCGCGGGTTACGCCGACGATCTGATCCGGAAATTTCAGGTCAAGACGCCTTCGCGGGAGACGCCGGCAAAGAGCCTGTCGGGGGGCAATATCCAGAAAGTTGTCCTGGCGCGGGAGATCTCGCGCGGCCCCCGGGTGCTCATCGCGGCGCAACCCACCCGGGGCCTGGACATCGGCGCCATGGAGTACGTCCATGCCCGGCTCCTGGAACAGAGAGAACAGGGCACGGCGATTCTCCTGATTTCCGAGGATCTCGACGAAATCCTGGGATTGGCCGACCGCATCGCCGTCATCTACGAGGGCAAGATCATGGGCGTCGTGGATGCCGACGACGCAACCCCGGAATACCTGGGGCTGCTCATGGCCGGCGTCGAGGCCGAAACGGAGCTGCTGGCTCAGAATACGTGCTGACGTGAGAGAATCCCAACCTGTTACACACCTCCCTTGAACGAAATCAAGGGAGGTGTTGTTATAGGGCTTCAGCATTGACCCCAAAGACTGCGCTCGACATGACGACGCGGTGTAGAGAAATGAAACGCCCCCTGTCTCCCTACGACCTGTCCCACTGGCGCCTACCCACCTGATCCCCTTTTCAAATCCTTAGCCTCACGTACAATTGAGGAAAGAAACCAGGAGGGTTCTTTCATGCGCATACTCTACATTGATATCGATACCCTGAGGCCAGATCATCTGGGCTGCTATGGCTACCACCGCAACACCAGCCCGAACATCGACGCGTTGGCTGCCGAAGGTGTACGTTTCGACAACTGCTACAACACCGACGCCCCCTGTTTGCCGTCGCGGACGGCGTTGTGGAGCGGGCGGTTCGGCTTCCATACAGGGGTCGTCAACCATGGCGGCACAGCAGCCGATCCCTTCAGCGAAGGCCCCACGCGCGGCTTCCGCGATACTTACGACGCCACCAGCTGGATGAGCGTCCTGCGGAAGGCCGGGCTGCATACCGTCACCGTCAGTCCCTTTGGCGAGCGCCATTCGGCGTGGCAGTGGTACGCCGGCTACCGCGAGGTCTACAATCCGGGCAAGGGGGGACTGGAACTCGCCGACGATGTTACCCCGCTGGCCCTGGACTGGATCCAGCGCAACGCCCGCCGCGACAACTGGTTCCTGCACGTCAACTACTGGGACCCGCACACGCCCTACCGCACCCCGGAAGAGTTTGGCGAGCCCTTCGCAGGCGATCCGCTGCCCGCGTGGCTCACCGAAGAGGTGCGCCAGCGCAGCTGGGAAGGCTACGGTCCCCACAGCCCGCAGGAGGTCCAGGGATGGGGCACGGAAACGGATCACCTCCGCCTGCCACGGGTTCCGGCGCAGCTCGATTCGATGGCAGCCGTCCGCCAATGGATCGACGGCTATGACACAGGCATCCGCTACGCGGATACGCACGTTGGCTACCTGCTCAACGCACTGGCGGACGCCAGCGTGCTCGACGAGACCCTCATCATGGTCAGCGCCGATCACGGGGAGAACCAGGGAGAACTCAACGTCTGGGGAGATCACCAGACCGCGGACCAGATCACGTGCCGGGTGCCGCTGATCGTCCGCCTGCCGGGTGCGACCTCAGGCCGTGTGGATGGGGCCTTGCACTATCACTTCGATTGGGCGGCGACCCTGCTGGAACTCCTGGGACAGTCCGTTCCGGAAAACTGGGATGCGCTTCCTTTTACAGAGGCCTTCCGGGCAGGTCGGGAAGCAGGGCGCGACTACCTCGTGGTCAGCCAGCAAGCGTGGTCGTGCCAGCGCAGCGTCCGCTGGGAGAATTACCTCTGCCTGCGCACCTACCACGATGGCTACAAAGAGCTCG
>JAFGNR010000416.1 GCA_016926915.1 Anaerolineae bacterium | reverse complement strand
CCAGTGCTCAAATGGACGTAACGCTGAATGCCATCTCCTTCTCGCCGCACCACCATACACAGTTTGGCGTGAGTTTTAAGGCCTAGAAGCCCGTAGGCCACGTGGACCCCGGCCCGCTCCAACGCCCGGGCCCAGACAATGTTGTTCTCCTCATCAAACCGGGCCTTCAATTCTACCAAGACCGCAACCTGTTTGTTGTTCTCTCTAGCGTGCAATAGCGCATTCACAACCGGGGCATTCTGTCCCACGCGATACAACGTCTGCTTGATAGCCAGAACTTGGGGATCGCGGGTGGCCTGGTTCAAAAAATCCAAAACCGGCTTGAAACTGTCGTAAGGGTGATAGAGAAGGATATCCTGCTTGCGAATGGCAGAGAACATATCCTCCTCACGCGAAATCTGCACCGGCGTCGAGTGTACAAACGGCGTATCCTTCAAATCAGATCGAGGGATTTTCAAAAGTTCCATCAAGTCGCGCATTCCCAACGGGCCTTCGGTGGTGTAAACGAAGTAAGGTTCGGTATCCAGATTATCGATGAGAATATCGCGGATCTCACGCGGTATAGACTCGTTGACCTCAACACGCACGACCGAACCAAAAGCGCGCAAACCCACGCTTTCCTCAATCGCCGTTAGGAGGTCGGCAGCCTCATCCTCTTCGATCTCGATATCGGCGTCACGGGTAACGCGGAACAAATGCGCAGACTGAACCTCAAGCCCCGGAAAAAGCAAATCCAGATTCGCCATGATGATCTGCTCGACCCACACAAAGATTGTAGAGCGGGCTTGCAACATCTCCAGCGGTTCGAAGTCATCGGCATCATCTTCCTGGGGAATAGGTATCAGTCTGGGAAAGGTTCCCGGAACCTTGAGACGGGCAAAGCGCTCGCCTTTCACGGGGTCACGGACCACCACGGCAAGGTTGATGCTCAGATTCGAGATATGAGGAAAAGGATGCCCCGGATCAAACGCCAGTGGGGTCAGCGTAGGGAAGATCTCACGTTTGAAGAAACGGCGCAGGAGTTTCCTCTGTCTCCCACGCAGCTCACTATAGTCCAGCACTTCAATACCACACTTCTTGAGCTTGGGCAATACGTCGTAACGCCATGCTTCGGTAAGCAGCATCAGGTGCGGCTTGAGCACACGCCGTATCTCCGCCAGCTGATCTGCAGGCGACATACCATCGGGCGGCGCTTCCACGACGCCGGCTTTCAACTGGCGCCGCAAGCCCGAAACACGGATCATAAAGAACTCATCGAGGTTGTTGGCAAAGATTGCCAGGAACTTGGCACGTTCAAGCAGAGGATGCCGCTCATCCAGCGCCTCTTCGAGCACACGCCAGTTGAATTGCAGCCAGCTCAATTCGCGATTGATATACAAACGAGGATCATCCAAGGCTAGATCCGCATCGATAGTCTCCATACGGCTTCCCTCAATCCCATTATGCTGCTTTCCCTTGCCCATGTTTGATCCTCCCAACCTTGCCCGCTAGGGCGCAATGTCGATGACTTCACCCGCCGTCCGTCCCCAGACTTCCGGAAAATACATCTCCGAAGCTGTTGCCGGAAGCACCTTATAGCTGCCCGGAATCGTGGCGCGCAGCTGGTAACGGACCTCATATGTCCCGGCAGGCAACGCCTGGGCAAAAAAGACAGCCCGCTCATCCCGCAGTTCCCGCTGTCCGAAGGGATCCCACCACCACCAGCGGGACACAGGCGGGCGCAGCTCATAGAATTCGTCGCCAGTCTGGGCTTCCGTGAGCAGTGTAGTATCAACCGGCTCCATACCCGCCGGATAACGATCTTCCAGCACGACGAAGTAGCGGTCTCCGGGGACCACGAGCGTCAGGCGCACCTCTACGATATCGCCGGCGACAATCGGCCACGGGACCGCGCAGGTTGCGAAATCCTCATCCTCAGAAGCACTGACAGCACAATAGGCTCGTTGCACGGTCAGGCCGCGATCCGCCGCTTTGATCGCAGCTACTTCCTCGAACAGCGCCAAATGCGCCGTGTAATAGAGCGTTCCTTTTCCGGCGCTCCGCCCAATCTCGAGAGCGTTCGCGCGACCGGAGATGAGATAGCCGCCAGTCTCACCGCCAGCCAGGCCCGTCGAGAGCGACACCACATCACGAAGCGTGCCGGGAGCCACAGCACCGGTCTCCCACGGCTGCCCATTCAACAGAACGGCCCACTCATACCCGGCTCCGAGCTCGCCGGTAGCCACCATGAAATCGGAAAGTGCGATTAGAGACCAGGCAGTCTCCTGGGTCGTCGCCCAACGGTCCCCCCGCCGGGCCACCATGAGCCAGCGAACCACCTGCGGCGTCAGCGGATCGTCGGGCGATAAAGCGACGAGGGCTTTTAGCATGACCGCCGTCGTCCGCGCATCAGTACTCCAGTAACGCGTATCGATTTCCGACCAATGAGCGCCGGTTGCCGAGATCTCCGCTTGATCACGAAGATCCCCCAACAGGGTCGCCACACGTGGATCTGATTCGTCCGCTCCCCCTAAGGCTAAGGCCAGAAACGCTTGACCTGTGACGCCGATACTCTCACGCGTCGTATACATCGAGTCCACGACATCAACCGGCCAGGTGCGTTCGGCAAGCGTCAGAATGTACAATGCCAGGGCGTGATTGACATTCCAGGTCTTCGGCGTCTCACCGAGTTTCAATTGCAAGGTTCCAGCCAGGTAATCGAGGGTGTGATCCAGAACGTCGGTTCGTACCGCAAAACCCGCGCGCTCAGCCTCCAACAGCCCCAGGGCAACGTAAGCACTGACCTGAAGGTCGGCCGGCCCCTGCGGCCACCACCCCCAGCCGCCATCGTTGAGCTGTCGTCCGTAGAGACGACCTAGCGCATCCGGAACCAGCTGCTCCAATTCGGCGGCCAACGCCGGATCGGAGAGACCGAGGTTGCTCAGGGCGCGATAGGTCAAGACATTCGGCAAGAAGCGGCTTACAATCTGCTCCGTGCAATCGTAGGGGAACGTTCGCAGATAGGTAAAACTGTCGGTCATGGCTGCCGCAAGAGATGGCTCCACACGCACTGTCAAGCGCGTGTTTTGACCGGCATCAGGGGGTGCCATCACCGACTCAACCCGGCGCTCGCCGCCTTCAAGAATCCCCGTCGTTCCAACAACATCTGGCGCAACGTAACGATAAATCGGCAATTCCCCAGCATCGCCCTGGGCAATCGCCGGACGGGCCGCATCCTGGTACTCGCCGGCCGTGGCCACAAAAGTCAAACTAGCGCCGGTCGCGCCATCCTCAGCCACAGATACAGGCCAGGTAACCCGCACTCTGCCCCCGGCAGGAATCTCAAGTTCTTGCAGTACGTTGGCATCGACCGAAATCCCCACGATACCTTCCGGGGTAAGAGGCGTCGCAGCAACATCGAGCAGCACATTCACCACCAAATCATCCGGTGTATTGTTGTGTACCACAGCAGCAAGAGTAACGTGATCCCCAGCAACGAAGAACCGGGGGGTCACAGGCCGAATGACCAGCGGCTTGGTTACGCGCAGTTCGGATTCAGCCTGGCCAACTTTCGTGTCTGCCGTCACCGCGCGAGCATCGGCAACCCAGGTCGTGAGAGAATCCGGCAAGGGGAAACTTACGGTTGCCTCGCCCCCCGGTCCGGTACGAATCCGGGCTTCCCAGAACGCGGTGTCGGGGAACTCCTGGCGCACATCGAGAGAGCCCAGCGCTTCACCGGCGCCTCCCCCGCCAATACCTCCCAGTGTAAACTCCTCCGCCAAACGTTTGGCATCTTCCGCCAGTGCTTCAAGATCATCTCCCACCCGGTTGAACAAAGTCAACAACGAATCGCCGGTACGAACGCCAAGCGCGCGCGCGCCGTAGAAACCTTCGAGAATCGTAGGAACCCGGTCTTCCAACAATGCGAGGACCGCCTTGTCCACGACGGCCAATCCCACCTCGGCATCAACGGCCCGGCCCGCAGCATCCGTCGTGCGCACGGTCAACGTCGCCGAGTCGCCCGGCGCATAGTCAGCTACTTGATCCGGGAGCACCTCAACTCCCAGGGTTTGGGCTACCGGCTCGACCGGCAGCGCCACCCACCCCATGCGCACATCAGGGGGCGCCGCAACATCATCGTCTTCATCCGAAAGCACTATGCCCTTCACCACAACAAACGAGACGAAAACATTAGGCGCGTGCACCTCGCGGATCGGTAATTCGATCATCGGATTGGCCTCATTGACGACGAAGCGTTGCACCTCGATAATCGTACCGCGTTCGACCGTCATCAACACCTGAAAGGGACCCGTGAAGGGCGTCGGAACCAGAATCCGGGCCACATCGCCGGGCCGGTACGTCTTTGCGTCTGCAACCGGCGTAATTCGCCCCTCAGCCATGCGCCAGGCCGCCCCTTGGGGACCGCTGACCCACAAGAAGGTTTCAACCCGCACAGAACGCTCGCCGGCGTCTTGCGATTCAGCGATCAAGACGTAGGCCCCGCCCTGCGGAGGCGTCACAACAATCTCCGCTTCACCGCGCGCATCTGTAGAGACACTCAACGTGGAGATGACCGTATCGGTATATCCCCAAGTGGGAGAATGAAACGGTTGTGTCGGCGGGATTTGGTACCACCGGCGCTGTACCAGCGTTGCCGCGACGTCAAGCGCTGCGACCGGATCCCCATACCAATCCACCGCCGCAAGATCGATGGTCGAAGATTGACCGGCCGGCAAGACCCAGTCGCGCGGCTGCAACCCCAGGTAGAACTGCGCCGCGTGCACCTTTACAGATGCCCGGTTGCTCACAGGGAATCCACTCTCGTCGGTAACCGTAGTTTCGATGGTCCACCGCTGGGAGGCCGGATCCGTTTGGTCGTCTTCCGACCACAAAACAGCAGGAAGCTCCACGAAGAAACGACCCTCGGCATCCAGAAGGGCTTCGCCCTCTGCCACGACCGGCATCTCCCACCAGCCTCCGCCAGAGCGGCTCCAATCCCACCAACCTGCTAATGGAGAGACAAAGTTCAGCGGCTCCGGCGTGATACGCCAATAGACGCGAGCCGCCGAGACCGGCCCGCCAAAATAATAATCGGCTTCGACAAGCGCGCGCAGCGTATCGCCATCGAGAAGCTCAGCGTTTTCCGGGGAGACGACCACTTCGAACTCAGGCTTACGATAAGTCGCCACCGTCACCGGGATTTCCCAGACGTGATCGTAAGGCAGCGTCACGTCGGACAACGTCGCCTGTAACGACCAATCGCCCACCTGCGCCTCATCCGGCAAGATGATTGCCGCATCGAAGCCCCCCAGGTCGGATAACTCCACAGTGGTTGTGGCGACGATGTCCCAATTAGGGTCGCGCAGTCGCATTTCGACCGTGCGCCCGATGTCTGGCAATGTGTAGCGCACGTCACGTTCCTCCCGCAGAATGCCGCGCGCCAAAATGGTCTGTCCGGGCCGATAAATAGGCCGGTCAGAGTAGAGATAGATATCGTATGGGATCGCTGGTCCGTAATCGACATCAATACCAAAATCCCATGGCGCGGCGCCCTCGTCCCAGTGGCTCATGGCGATTCCAAATCCCGGCTTGCCCGGAGTCCCGGTAACGGCCATGACACGTTCCCATAGGCTATCCAACGGGCTGAGGCGGATGCGAACCAGGCCATCCTGATCTGTCGTGCCTGCTGCCAGCAAGGCAGCATCCTCGGTCAGCAACCGCACCTCCGTTGACGTCACAGGCTCGCCACTGCGCAAATCGGTCACCCAGACCAGGGCTTCTTCAGTAGAAAGCTTCAACGTCAGATGACGGTCGACAACTGCCAACCGGAGATCATTTCTCCAGCCATCGTAATCGGCGCTCTGCCAACGCAAGCGGTAATATCCGGTCGCCAGGGGCTCCCCCCGGCGCGACAAAGTCACCCGCGACACCGCCACCTCATTGGCTTCTCCCGCGAATGACTCGGACCACTCGCGGGTCACAACAGAGTATGGATCTCCTCGCACGAAATCCGCTTCATCCAGAACACCGAGCGTAAACGACACACGTCCCACGTTGCGGGAGAAGACGAAAAGATCGGGGGATGTTCCGGCGTCCAGGGTGATCACATCCAGCGGAGTTGCCGGCGAAAACACCGGGGGCAAATCGCCGGTTGTGAAACAAGTCTCCAACGTTTCCTGGGTTGCGTTTCCATACCGGTCCTGAATGCCGGGGAGCACGGTGATACAATACTCAGTGCGAGGCGCTTTTTCCCAGGAGACGAAAAACGTCTCCTCATCCCAATACGAGTAGAGTGTTTCTTCCTCGGGTTCAGGCGTTACACGAATGTAGGACAACACAGAATCGCTAATCGCACCCTGAAATGTGATCCGCACCGGCGCGTATAACTCAACGTTGCGTGTTCCGGTCGCGGGGGTCACCGCCGCCGCACTGGGATAAAGCGCCGTCGTGAACTCCCAACGCTGTGGGGTCTCCAACAAAGCACCGGACACAGAACGCGCCCGGTCATTCACCTCAACAGTATACCGCTGCGCCAAGGCCAGTTGCTGGGTAGGCGTGAAGATCAGGCGGGCGCCTTTATCCTGCCAGGTAATAGCGCCCGGAACCGGCTCCCCCGCTTCCGATAAAATAGAAAACGCCCGGCCCGTCGCTTCGGGATCCATAGGCGTATTGAACGCAACCGAGACGTAGTCGTCAAGAAGAATGTCGGTTTCCTGGTCGCCAGGCCACACGTCCACAATCCGCGGGGCGGCCGTCGCAAAAGACCACTCTACCGGTTTTTGCAGCACCACACCGGCGATACTGGTCACTCCTGGCTCCAGCCGAACCGTATACTTGACCCCGGCTTCCCAGCCCGGCTGTGGGGCAAAGCGATAGAGCGAAGTATTCACCCAATGCCCGGCGCCGTTGACCCGCGGCAAGAACACCAGAGGCAGCACAGAGCAGTCCGGAAGGCCGCCAGCCTCCTCACCCACGCAGTTCAAGGGAACCAGGGGATGGTTGAACGCCAACAAGATCGCAGTATCGCCCCGCACCTCTGCGGTTCCATCCTCAGGACTGACCTGCGTCACCTCCAGCGGCGACAGCGTCGAGAAGACAAAAGAGAGTTCGCGGCCCAATTCGAGACCAAGTGTCGACCGGGCCTCGGGTCCCAGGGTCACTTGATAACGGGTTGCCGACGCCAGAGCTTTGGGCCGGAAATGCAGTGTGCGATCATTCTGCCAGGAGACCGTCCCTTCGACCTCCGGGGTGATGCGCAATGCAGCCTCGACCGCGGCGTGATCCATCGACTGATCAAAGCGCATCTCCACGACAACGCTTTCCGCAAGAACAAATTCCACGGCAAGCGGCGTATGCGCCACAACCGATGGGGGAAGGTCAGGGAACACCGGCGTTTCGGTTGCAACACTCGGAGATTCCGCAGTCTCCATAACGGGAGTGGACTCCGGTGTAGAGCCGCATCCCGAGATCAGGAAGCCAATCACCAACAACAGGACCACCAGCCGGAAACGCCAGACGGGGTCAACCATACACTACCTCCTCGAAGGCATCGAACCTCGCAGGATCACAAAGCGCCGGAAGATCTACGGCATCTCAATGATAACACGGTGAACGACGTAAGGCAAGACAGCGCCATGCTTCCACTTCATTCCAGAGGAACGCTTTCATCAACACGTGGGCCAGATGTTCACCCGGCCGCTTTACGAACACCGCCTAGCGCCCGCTGGCCCGAAACGTCCAGTTACGGCGCAATGACAGTACTGGATCCATACTTCCATTATAGCGCAGTTATCCCGGCGCGTTGCAACAAAATGCAATATTTCGTCAATATCGACGCGTGGCCGCACTTGAATATG
>JAFGNR010000112.1 GCA_016926915.1 Anaerolineae bacterium | reverse complement strand
GAAATCGATTGAGTTTCCAATGCATTGTCCAGCGTGAAAAGACGGCTCACTACGAGATTACGCGCCGGGATAAGAATCAAGACCGCCGGCAACAACATCCAGAGCCGCCGTACCTGGGGCCAGGCAGTGCGAATGTTCCGGTGCGCGTGCAGCTGCAGGCCAATCCACGCAGCCACAGCGGCGCCAAATCCCAACCAGGCGGCGCGAGAGAATGAGAGAACCAACCCCACGCCCCCTACGACAATCGCGCTGGCGATCTCCCAGCGTTCGATAGACGCCGCATCCTCTACTTGATCCAATAAGAAGAGGGTGAAGATGGCCAGGGTCGCGCCCAGGTAATTCGGATGGCCCGTGAGACCATAACTACGCAGTACACGTTGCTCGCTATCCAGAAGCACGGAGATACCTTCGACGGTGGGAACGAGCGGCCGTTCGCCCAGGAATTGGAGCCCTAAATCGCGCTGTAGTACGAACTGCCCGATCGCAACCAGACTTTGAATACCGATAATAAGCGCGACCACCCCACGCAGGCGCGGTCGCGTATTGAGATACAGAAGCATCGCAGCCCAGACAAAGGCCCAAACGACGCCCTGGATCGCCAACCGCCTGAGGGATACGCTCAAGCCGTTTATCAAGAACCACAGCGTCAATCCAGCCAGGGGCGGCGCCAGCCGGCCCCAGTGCACCTGCAAGAAAGTGCGCCATTGCCAGAGACTCACCCCCCAAGCCAGCAGCGCCCCCGCCAGCAAGAATCCCAGGGATTCCCAAGCGATAGGGGTAACATCGATATCCGGCGCCAACGGCAACGCCGTGCCCAATGCCAGAAGGAAGAACAGGCCAAACAGCCAGCGGCTCAGCGAAAGCAGGCGCTCCGGCGCCCACCAGGACGTCACACGTTGCCCCCGGTGGGAAAACCAGTCGCCCGCGATCCGGAGAGACGGGCCAGCGCCGTAACCGCGATCCGGTCGCGCCACAATGCGACCGTGTTCTTGAGACGTGCAGCCAGTGGAACGGGTTGGCCGGCCCGAATCCAGGCATCTTGCCACTCGTGGTGGAACCAGCGAATGACGCGCCGGTAGAAGTACGTGCTGTAGTGATCGCGACCGAAAAGGAGCTTGTTTTCGGCGGTGTAGTCCCAATCGGGAACCAGCCCATCCCCCTCCGGCAGCCGGTCCTTGACCTGTTCGAAAAACGGTGTGCCGGGCAGAGGATAGGCAATCGTCGTGCTGAAGGTATCCGGGCGCGTCTCGCGCAGCATCTTCACCGAAAGCTGCAAATCCTCCCACGCTTCGCCGGGGTATCCCACCATCATGTAGAAATAGGTCTCGACCCCCAATCGCCGGCAGAGCTCCGCCGTGCGATAGATCTGCTCAACCTTGGTCCCTTTGGTCATGGCATCGAGCACCTTCTGCGACCCCGACTCCGCGCCTACAGCGATACGGCGGCAGCCAGCCTCCTTCAACCATTGGATGACCTCTTCATCCAGCAGATCGACCCGTGAAAGGCACTCGAACGGGATGACCGCGTCTTTCTCCAGAACCGCATCCCGCCACCGGCGCACCCATGACTTCTGGATCCCCATGGCGTCATCAACGATTCTGAGGAAATCCGGATGGTACTGCGTCTTGAGCTGCCGCATCTCTTCAGCCACCCGCTCCGGGGCGCGCGGGCGGAAGCTGCGACCGAACACTATCTTCTGGCACCAGGCGCAGTTGAACGGGCAGCCCCGGGTCGCGATAAGCGACAGGGTGAAGACCCCATGTTTCCGCCGCCAGGCCTCGCGATATGGCGTGAAATCCACCAGGTCGCGGGCAGGCAACGGAACGGCATCGACATCTTCCAACAATGCGCAGCGCTCCGTCTGCATCACGATCCCGGTCCCATCGCGGAAAGCGACGCCGGGGACCGCCGCCAGCCGGTCGGATGCCGGTCCATCCTCCAACAGCACCGGCAACAGCTGCGGAATGATCGCCTCCGATTCACCGACCACCACGACATCCACCACGGGGGCGCCGGCGACGTCGTGCTGCAGATAGACGTCGGGGCGGGCCGTGGGATCGGCGCCTCCCATCAACACGATGGCGCCGCGGTGTTTGGCCAATGCAGCAAGGCGCAACGCGGCCCGGCGTACCGTCGCCAGCACACCGAATCCCACGATTGCCGGCTGCTCTTTCTCCAATGCCGCAACGAATTCGTCATCGCTTTCGGCAAACATCGCGTCGAAAATTGCAACGTCATACCCGGCGGACCGGGCTGTCGCAGCGACGTAGAGGATTCCCAGGGGGAAAAAGGGGGTCATCAACTTGGATTCCACCGGATCGTCGCGCAAGAATAACGGGTTCACGAGCAAGATATCGGCCATGGTCATCCCCTCATTTCAACCGCTTGTCTGATGTGCTCACAAATGCATCCACGCGGGCCACGAACCGGTCAAAGGTCGTATGCCCGTGGCTTCCCACATGACCTTTGCACCGCTCTGGAGAAAGCACAACCTCCTCAAAGCCGGCTTGCCCGCCCAATTTGCGCTGCATGCGCGCCATCTCCTGGCGTTCCAACATTGTTCCGGCAGGCGACTTCAGGAGGAGTTCCAACGCTCTGCGGCCAAGGCTGCCATTCGGCGCGGGCACAGCCTTCACAACTGGGGGAGCGGTAACGTTAGGCAGAAAGCGCAACGCCCAGGCATTCTCCGCGCGCAACTGCCGATAGATCTCCAACCCGTGAAGGGGAATCATCTGCGCCAGCTCATGCGCGTGAAACAGGTCTTGCTCTTCAATGGTCAGGGCGGTCTCGGCGAGAAGGTAGTTCGGGCAGACCTCGTCCCCCAGACGGGCAACCGGTTTCACCACCAATTGGATCACCAGCAGGCGGGTCACCCAGAGGCGTCCCGGCGCCGTGATAATCAGGTAATCGTAGTCATCCCCGGCCTCGACATTGTCCATCGTCAAGGCGCCCGTCACCGCAACCATGCGGACAAAGGGGAGACGTGCAATGGCGCGACCGTAGCGAAGTGCGCGGGGCCACATCGCGGCGGCAACCTGGGCCCGGCGTTGCCGTAATCCGGCCAGAAATTCCCGGCCTTCCAACATCACAAAGCCGTCTTGCTGCCGCAAAAGACCGGTAGTGTGCACCAGGCCGCCGGTTACAGCTTTGACCTCTGCCAGGGATGCCGGCATGCCGACAAGATAGCGATGGATTTCTTCCACCGTCAAGGGATAGTTGAAGACATCCGCGTAGGAAACGGTATAGAGGATGGCCTCTTCCACCGTCTGAATACGCGGTTCCACCCACGGTACGCGATAGCTTTTCTCCGGTCTCTGCAGTCCCATAGGCCGCCCTCCAATGCAGAAACCCCACCCATGGCCACGAAATCGCTGCTACATGGCGCACGGTCACCGTGCCCCCAAACCAATAAAGGTATGACTCCTGAGATCGGTCGGCCACGCCGTATCAAGACATCAGGCCATAGAAATGATTACAATCGTTCTCCGCTCTGAAACGACGGGCCACATCTACAAATTAAACACGCCAGTATTTACCACTCAGTATAACCGCAAAGGTTGGAAAAGAAAAGAGGGGGGTTTAGGAGAGATCCCTCGACTGCGCTCGGGATGACGACGCGGGTGGGAAGAAGCAACCCAGGTTGTCGTTCCGCTGCGCTCGGGATGAGACGCGGGTGGAAAGAAGCAGCCCAGGTTGTCGTTCCGCTGCGCTCGGGATGATGACGCGGGCGGGAAGAGGCAGCCCAGGTTGTCGTTCCGCTGCGCTCGGGATGATGACGCGGGTGGAAAGAAGCAGCCCAGGTTGTCGTTCCGCTGCGCTCGGGATGACGACGCGGGTGGGAAGAGGCAGCCCAGGTTGTCG
>JAFGNR010000111.1 GCA_016926915.1 Anaerolineae bacterium | reverse complement strand
CTCAACGAGCGCGCCCAACCGGGCGATCGGGGCCTGGCGGTGGCCGGGCATGGTGTGGATATTCTCACGGCTTACCAATCCGCTGTGTCGTTCGAACGCGGGCCGGCCATTGGGGAGCGCTTGCGACCGGACGCTGCCGCCGGTCTGGTTGCGCCCGGTGCAGGCCGCCGGTGGCTGTTGCTCTTTCAAGATGACGCGGTCGATCCCGGCGGCGTTATGGTGGGTACCTTTGAGGCTGCCGGGGGGCGTCGTGCAGAGATGCTGTATAGCCGCGAGCTGCGGCTTTACGCTTACACCTTACCCGAAGGAGCAACGATCGTCCCTCTCGCCCCTCAGACGATCCTGGATTCGGAAGCCGCGACGTTCGAGGGCGGGGTCGTACTGCGGGGCAGTACGCGCTTTCAAGAAGAACGGCTGCTGGCTGTCTATCTCTTCTGGGAACTATTGGAACCCCAGTCCGCTTCCTTGATCGGCGCGGTGCACCTGGTCCCGGAACCGGGTCTGCAACCCATTGCCCAGCAGGATAAACCGGTGCTCAGTGTATTCTGGACGCTTCCGCAGCTGTCGACAGGGGAGGTGCTTCCTGACCGCTACGAGCTTGTGATTCCACCCACACTGGCGCCCGGTACGTATCACCTGTTTGCATTGCTCTACGAACCGGAAACGTATATCCGCCGCACCCTATCCCCAGGCGCCGATATGGTCTCGTTGGGCGCGTTTGTCTGGCCCTGAGCCCCGTTACTTATCGGACAACGAGGACCGGGCGTTTGGCCGACTGGAGAATCCTGCCGGCCAGATCGTCGGAGAGAAACGCCGGCAGGCCGGGCGTCGCGTGGGCGCCGACCACAATCAAGTCGTAGTGTTCCTTGCGGGCCGAGGTAATGATCTCGGGGACGACGAGCCCGTGGCGTACGAGTGGCGTGGCGGAGGTTCCCTCTTCCGCGACGATGTCCAGCATGCGCACCAAATGTTTGCCCTCTGGCGTTTTCCGGGCGATAAGCTCATCAGCCATTGCCTCCAGGTCGGCGCCGATCGCATCGTGGCCCAATGGTAATTGGGACATCACGTGGAGCAGCGTCATTTCCGCGTCCAACCGTTTGCACAGACGCGCGGCAAAGCGCACAGGCCGGTCACTCGTGGGACCGGCTGCCGTGCACACAAGCAGGTGTTTGATAGTGCGCGGTTTTCCTTTCACTACCAGCACTGGGACGGGCGCCTGTTCGGCTACCTCAAGCGCGCGTGAGGGTTGCACGAGACGCATAAGACCCTGACGGTCTCGACTACTGATGATGACCAGGTCGTAAGGTGTGGTATGGACCTGGCTGAGTACCGAGGCCGTGATATTGCCGGTGTGTCGGAAGAGTCGCGTTGGGATACCGGCTTCGTTCAGCGTTTGAGCTAATGTCGTAGCGTGAGAGCAGAGGGTACTGCTTTCGGATTTGGGAATCAGCAGCACGTCCACGGAATCGGCCAACTTCAAGGCGATATGCCGCGCCATTTCCGCCGTGTTCGCGGCGCGGGGCGTACACCGGGTACAAATCAGCAGTTTCAACGGTTGGCTCCTTACGTCGTTAATGACTCAGCACAACATCATGACAATGGGAATCAGGAAAATCAGACCGACGAAAACCGCGAAGTTCCGGCGCTGGGCTGTGATCCAGACGAGTGTGTTTGAGACGGCCTGTACATATTGGTTGTAGCTTAGCAGTACAATCAGGAGAGAGACGATCGAAGCCCCTATCATGTGGGTCATGACGACGGTCACGCCTTGCGGTTCTCCTAACAGCACCGCTGCAATGAGGGTGTCCACCAGCGTGGAGATGTTGGCGCCCAACAAATAGGGGATCATGTTCTCTCGCCGCACGTAACCCCGGGCGGAGAGCGGCACCAGAATGCCGACCGAGATCGACACCGACATGGTGAGGACGGTGATCCCCAATCCCAATAGGAACATGATCACGGGCCGGTAGATCAGCCGGTTACTTTTACCCAATTTCGAACTTTTCAGGTTGATCGCGGAGAGCGCCGTGTCGATGAGCTTGAAACTGGCAGAAACGATAACGATGCCCACGACGAACAGCATCCAATTGGGGAGATACCGTGAAAACAGCGCCAGCGCCGGGTCGAGGATCAGGTTGATGAAATCCGCCATGCCCGTGAGCCCGCCGCCCGAATGTCCGTCCAACCAGCCATTCTCGAGAATCAGCAGGCCCAGGGGCAAGGTGAGGATCAGAATCGAGCCGGTGAGAAGCAGTGAAAGGACGCCCGCTGTGAGGGCCTTCCGCCGCTCAACGCCGCGTAGTGCATAGACGAGACCCAATTGCAGGACCATCAAACCGGCTCCTAGACGAGAACCGGCGATCATGGCATAGGCCTGGCTTGCACTGATAGACTTCGCGCTCAACAGGCTGATGGCGGCTGCGGCCACCGGGCTGCCGCTCTGGATCAGGTAGGCGGCCAACCAGCCCACGCCCATTGCATCGGCGACGTTGTTGACGGCCAGACGGTTGTGAAGCAGCGGGGTAAGCCCGGCGGCGCCTTCTTTCATCAGCCCGAGCGCGAAGATGAAAAGCAGGAAGCCCAACAAGCCGGCGGCGATGTGTCGGATGACATACCAGAGAGTATGCTTCTCTGAAACGTGAAGTGTTTCGGTATCCTTTGTCTCTTGAGAGAGCTCCTGTGGTTCTGCTGCCGGCGTCTCTTCTTCTAAGACGCGAGGTGTTTCGGCATCCTTGGCCTCTTGGGGGAGCTCCTGTGGTTCTGCTGCCGGCGCCCTCGCTTGCTCTGAGACGTGAATCGTTTCGGTATTCTTTGCCTCTGCAACTGCTGGCGACTCCTCAACACTTGGCGAAGCGCTCTCTACGACAGTTTCCTTTTCCATACTGTGATTATGTCTTCGAATTGCAATTTGTCCAGTGCTATACTATGACTCTCCTGAAAAAAGCCTCTGAACCACGTACTCCGTATCTCTCTGTGGTGAAAAACTAATTCTTTCGGGGAAGTCCTACCATGATCCAGGTTACTACCTGCCATTTCTGATGTCTGGTCAACCTCACTCGTCCTTGTTTCTGCTATGGCTCATGAAAGGAAGGTCCGCATGCAGATCGAGCAGTCATCGCGAGATCCTTCGATGTTGTGGGCGCGTTGCACCGCGCGCGTGATGGATACCTCCATCCTCCTCTGTATCTTGCTCTATCCCTACTTTGGTGTATGATGAATATGGTCAGACACGAAGTGCTGACCCTCAGTATCTGTAAAACAATCCCTAAGGAGGTTGACGGATGTACATTCTTGACATCATGGGGCGGGAGATCCTCGACTCTCGCGGCAATCCCACCGTGGAAGTGGAAGTGATCGTTGAAGATGGTTCTTGGGGGCGGGCCGCTGTTCCTTCCGGAGCCTCGACCGGCGTTCATGAGGCACTGGAGCTGCGCGACGGCGACAAGAGCCGCTATCTGGGTAAGGGTGTTCTTGGGGCTGTCGAGAATGTCAACAGCGTGATTGCACCTGAGATCATAGGGTGGGATGTCACCGATCAGAAGGGCATCGATATGGCCATGCTTGCGCTGGACGGAACTCCCAACAAGTCCAATCTGGGCGCCAATGCAATCCTGGGCGTTTCGCTGGCGGTGGCCAAGGCCGCAGCCAACTACCTGGGGCTGCCCCTCTATCGCTACATTGGGGGTACCTATGCACATATCTTGCCCGTGCCGATGATGAACATCCTCAATGGCGGCAAGCACGCGGTTGATGGCCCCGATCTGCAGGAGTTCATGGCCATGCCCGTGGGGGCCCCTTCCTTTGCCGAGGCCCTGCGGTGGGGCGCGGAGACCTATCAAGCGTTGAAGAAAGTGTTGAAGGCCAAGGGCTATGGCGTCGGCGTCGGAGATGAGGGCGGGTTTGCACCTAGCCTCAAGACGAACGAAGAAGCCATTGAGCTCATCCTCGAGGCCATCCAGAAAGCCGGGTATGAACCGGGCAAGGATATTTGGATTGCCATGGATCCTGCTGCTTCTGAGGTCTACGAGGACGGCAAGTACAATTTGAAGAAGGAAGGGCGTGTCCTCACCAGTGAGGAGATGGTCGACTTCTACGCTAACTGGGTCGAGAAATACCCCATCATCAGCATCGAGGATGGGTTGGCGGAGGACGACTGGTTCGGCTTCAAATTGATGGTCGAACGGCTGGGCAATCGTATTCAGATCGTGGGCGATGATCTGCTCGTGACCAACACCGAGCGCATCGCGCGCGCTATCAAGGAGAAGGCTGCCAACTCCGTATTGATCAAGCTCAACCAGATCGGCTCGCTGACCGAGACCATTGCGGCAGTACGTATGGCCCACAAGCACGGCTGGACCGCCGTTACGTCTCACCGCTCCGGCGAGACCGAAGATGCCACCATCGCGGATCTCGCTGTGGCGTTGAATACGGGTCAGATCAAAACCGGCGCTCCCTGCCGCTCTGATCGTGTTGCCAAGTACAACCAACTTCTGCGCATCGAGGAAGAGCTGGGCGACGAGGCTGTCTACGGCGGCATGGCTGCATTCACGAATCTGAGCAAGTAACCTTCCTGCTGGCTGTAAGCAAAGATCGCGGGCGCTCTTTCAAAGAGCGCCCGCCTGTTTTTGGGGACGGTCACAAGATCTTACGGTCGTTGATGCGCTCTGCGGTTAGGTAGCCTTTTTCAGGGGAGTCGGACTTGGATTCGCCGTGAATTGGGGTAAAGTATGGGGGACGGCGTCCGTGTACCGCTTTCCCAATTCTGGTATGGAGAAACACGCATCGTGCTGCACATCACGACCTTCGGCGGTCTGCGTATTGAACATGATGGCCGCCCTTTAGACCTCCCACCACGCACAGCGCGCCACGTGCTGGCCTACTTGATTTTGCACCATGATCGTTTTCTGGCTCGCGATGTACTCACGGGCATCTTCTGGCCTGAACGCTCCGATGCCCGCGCGCGACGTGCACTTTCTCAGGCGCTCTGGCAGATTCGAACCGCTCTCGGTCCGTCTGCTGAACGGGTGATTGCGGAGCCGGAGAGCGTTGTGTTCGAGCTCCGCCCGGGGGACCGTCTCGATATTGCCGATTTCGAGGCCGGAGCGAGTAGCGAAGTATTGGAGATCCTCGCCAGAGCTGCGGCGTTGTATCAAGGTGATTTCCTTGCAGGATGTTACGACGATTGGGCGCTCCTGGAACGCGAACGTTTTCGAGAAGTTTACCTTGGGGTATTGGAACGGCTTGTTATCCTTCACAAACAGCGGGGCGCATTCGAGGATGCGCTGCATGTAGCGCATCGCCTGGTCGCGAGCGACCCTCTGCGGGAGACCGCGCATTATGAGCTCATGCGTCTCTACTTCCTTCTGGGACGCCCGCGTGTTGCCCTGGCGCAGTATGAGACCCTGTGTGAGATTCTGGGGGCGGAGCTGGGAACCGGGCCGCTTTCCCAAACGGCCGCGCTGGCCCGCGAGATCGCTGCTGCTGTGGCGGGGAACACATCGCCGCCTCGCTTCCCCGAGCCGGAGGCCCCGGTCTTCGAGCGCGCCGGCTCCGTGGCGCTTGTCGGGCGGGCGGAAGAGCGCGCTGCGCTCTTGAGGTATCTGGAGCAAACTATCGACGGAAAAGGGACGCTGGTGCTGGTCGAAGGTGAGGCCGGCGTCGGGAAGACCCGTCTGTTGGATGCTCTCGCCGAGGGCGCCGGCTGGCGTGAGGTCCCTGTCTATCGGGGGCGGGGTCGAGAACGGAGCGGTTCATCCCCCTATGGTGTGCTGCACGAGGTGTTGACCCAGGCCCTGACCCCTTTGCGTGTCCGCCAGATTGTGCAACTCGTGGAGGATACCTGGCTTCAGGAAGCCGGTCGTGTGCTGCCGGATCTGGCGCGACAGCTCCCTGCTGCCCTTTCGAAAGCGAATCTGGGTCCCGATCAGCAGCGCCAGCGTATCGTGGAGGGTCTGTGTCGCCTGGTCCTGGCGCTGGGGCAGATCATGCCCCACGTTCTGATTCTGGATGACTTGCAATGGGCCGATGCGTCGACGTTGGCGGTATTGCAGACCCTGGTGCGCCGTCTTCCCAGCGGCCGGGTGTTGGTCGCCGGCGCCTATCGTGGGGAAGAAGTGCGGTCGCGGCCTGGCGTCTGGGAAGCGCTTCGCGCCCTGGATCGAGCGGGAGACCACCCGCGTCTGTTATTGCCCCGTTTGACTCCGGAAGAGACGGGCGAGCTCATTCGTCGCGGGTTGGGTTCGGTCGTGCAGTTGACCGCTTTCGAGCACCGGCTCTATCAAGAGACGGACGGAAATCCCCTTTTCGTTCTGGAAACCTTGCGCGCCTTGCATGATGAGGGACGGCTCTACCAGAATACCTCTGGAGACTGGATAGCGTCCTGGGATAGCGGCGCTATGCCGCTTCCATCCGGCGTTCAGGAGGTGATTGAACAACGTCTGGCGCGTCTCAGTCGCGACCAGCGCGCGGTGCTCGAAGTTGCCTCGGTGTTGAGCGATCCCATCGACTTTGAAGTTCTGGCCCAGACCCACGCGATTCCTCATTCCCGCCTTCTCGATGTGGCCGGCAGCCTCGTGCGCCGTCAACTGCTGGTAGAGGAACCGGATGCGTATCGCTTTAGCCACGACAAAGTCCAGGAGGTCGTCTACGCTTGCATCGATCCGGTGCACCGGCGAGCATTGCATCGCCGGGCCGGTGAGGCGCTGGCGGCGCGCTTTCCTGACCGGGTTGAACAGTTGGCTTTCCATTTCTGGCAGGGCGAGGTGTGGGCGCGCGCGCTGCTTGCCAACCAGCAGGCTGGCCAGCGCGCTTGTGCAGTCTACGCCGGAGCGGCCGCCTTCGACTATTACAGCCGGGCCATCGCAGCCTGGGAGCGCTTGTCAAATGCGAATGCTGCTCTGGGTGAGGCTCTCTATGAGGCCCGCGGACGCCTGTGTCAGGAAATCGGACGCTTCGCACAGGCCCATGCGGACTTCAAGACTGCGCTTGCGCTCGCCGGCGAGGCTGGTGATGAGGTCGCTCAGGCTCGCGTTTTCAACGCCATCAGTCATGTGTACTTCCAGCAAGGGGAGTATACGCTGTCCACTGAGATGGCTCGTCAGGCGCTGGCGCTGGCTAACGCCGGTGAAGCGACCGCCGAGATTGCCCAGGGGTTTTTCAACCGCGCCAATGCGATCCGCAATCAAGGAAACTACCGCGATGCAATCCCGCTTTACGAACGTGCCATTGCGCTGTTCGAGCTGCTGGACGATGCGATCCATCGGGCTGACGCCCTCAACCGGATGGGTGCAGCGCTCTTCCATCTGGCCCGGTATGCCGAGTCCCACGCAGCAATTACCCGTTCGCTGGCTGCTCGCCGCCGGCTGGATGATCGCGTAGGCATTTCCTATTCTCTTATCAATCTCAGCCTTTTGGAATTCCACCGGGGACACTTTGCTGCCAGTCAAGCCGCCGCGCAGGAAGCCCTCGTCATTTCTCGCGCCATCGGCAACCCCTATGGGGAGGATGCGGCGCTTTGCGAGCTGGGACAGGCGTTGTTGGAGCAAGGGGAAACGGCGCAGGGGCTGGCGTTGTTGGAGACGTCATTGGCTATCGGTGAAGAGATTGGCGATCATAGCCTTGTATCCACAGTCCTGTACGAGATGGGTAGAGCTCATCACCAGCTGGGCGACCTTGTGCAGGCGCAGGCTCTCTTGACGCGCGCCCTTGAAGTCGCCCTGGAGGTCGATAAGGCAGACGTTCCGGTTGCCTGTGCCTGGCTGGCCCGGCTGCTATGGGAGACCGGCAAAGTCGACGAGGCTCTGCCCCACGTGTATCTTGGTTTGGAGGTAGCGGGCGAGATCGATAGCCGCTGGTCTCGCGGTGTGCTTCTGTGCCTGCTGGGACAGCTCGCGGCGCTTCAGGATGTCTCCGCAGCCCGTGTTCACTTTGAGACCAGCCTGCGCCTGCTCCAGGATATCGGCGCCGAGGCCGAGTTGGCGCGTAGCCGGGTAGCTTATGGCTTCTTCTGCCTGCAAATCGGGGAGGCGCGGCAGGGTAGGGCGCTTCTCGAACAGGCCCGGGCAGCCTTCGTGAGGCTGGGGATGGCCTGGGATCTCCACCGGCTGGAAATTGAGGAAGACGCTTGGTTACTCCCCGGTCAGGCGCGTGTGAGACTGGCTTCAACAACTACCCCCACGGGGCGCCCCCTGGAAGACAACGATTACGTCACGGTCACTTTGACCCTTAGCCAGGATGACGACGAAATCGCCGGCCCTCAACGCTTCCCGGCCTGGCGCGCGGATGTGGCCATCCGCCGCCGCCGGCTGTTGCGTCTGCTTGCTGAAGCTAAGGCGCAGGGTGGAGCGCCAACCGTACACGACCTGGCCGGCGCACTGGACGTCAGCGACCGCACCATCGAGCGTGACCTGGCAGCCCTGCGCGATGCAGGTTGCGACGTTTTCACCCGGGGCGCCCACGCCTGACACCTTCGCCGGCCCTCTCTATGCCCGACCGGTGCACTGACCACCCGCACCGGTCGCCTATTTTCTACCCTGTACCGCGGCCTTCCTGCCAACTCCCTGATCTGTCGCCATAGTTCCTGTAGACTGCTCCCCTGCATAGATACTTCCGAGACAGGCCCATGCTATCGTATCCAGTAATGAGCAACCAGCAACCGTATTCAGGAGGAACATGTGCCGGAGGATGATTTCGCCCGAACTGAGCCCCACGCCTTCATTGTCCGCATTTGGCGCGAGCCAGGACTGACCCGCTCCGATGGCCGGATTCTCTGGCGCGGGCGTGTGCAACACGTTGCCAGCGGGACACACCGGGTCTTCGAGACGCTCACAGACTTGCTGGCCTTTATCGTGTCCTGCACCGGAGCATTGGAGGAACCGCCGTGTGAGTAGCCGCGCTTTCCGTAGCGCGTCCCGGTTTCATTTCACCGACATGATCAGGAGGACAAATCGACCACATGCATGAATCCCGAATTGTGCTTTGCTGTTTTAGAGGGTTGGTAATCAGTTAAGAAAGGAGTTCACACATGAAACGCTATCAGGTTTTGTTGGTTATCCTTGGAGTATTATTGCTGGCGGCGCCCGTCACGGGGGTGGGATTGGCCCAGGCGCCGGAGGGTGAAGGAATCCTCGCTGCGGTGGGCGAGAAGATTTCTTACCAGGGCTATCTCGAACAGGGCGGCGTCCCCATGACCGGGTCGGTCAACCTGGTATTCAAGATTTTCTCGAATAGCAGCTGTTCGAATCTTCTCGACACCATTACCAAGAATGGCGTTCCCCTGAGTGACGGCTATTTCACTACTACGCTGGATGTGGATCAGTCTGATTTCAACGGACAGGCGTTGTGGATTGGCGTCGAAACGGGTGGGAACAGTCTCGGCTGCCAGGAAGTGCTGCCGGCGCCCTATGCGCTCAGTTTGCGACCGGGCGCCATGATCAAGGGAGACCTCGTCGCCAGCGAGGCTTTGCTTGGTGTTAGTACCTCGAACGGCGTCTACAAAGCAGGTTTGCTGCAATCTGATCTTGCCGTGGCGAGCGTCTACGGGTATAACGCCGGGGCCGGCATGGCCGTCTATGGACAGGCATCGGGAGCCAATGCGACCGGCGTCTACGGCGTGTCTGACCACCAGGATGGTTATGGCGGATATTTCCGCAACTCGGTGGAAGACGGTGCGGCCCTCCGGGTCGACGGCACCGGGATCATCGAAAGCACCGCTGACTTCCAGATCGCGGTTCACGGCTACGAATTTGTCTCCGAAAGCGGCAGCAATGTCGATACCATCATGGCAGGTACCGGCTTTGCCGTCTTGCGCGCGAACAATACCGGCACAGATTACGTGCTCCTTCCCGTCGATGCCCCGCGCTTGCTCTTTGGTGTGCCCTTGAAACTGAAGAGTATTCGTATCTGCTACTATTCGGACCAGGGGGGAGACTACATCACCTCCACCTATGTGAGAGTGATGGAGGATACGACCTTCTCCACACCAATCTCCAACTTCGACGATCGCACTTCGCTCTCGCCCACTTGCTATACGATTATCGATGATACACCCGCCACTATTACTGGCCCTATATTCATCCGCCTGGCGTTGCAGTATGGGGGCGTCGGCGATCAGCATGATATCCAAATCGGCAGTATCATCCTCACCCTGGTCGAGTAGGGAGGCAAACCATGAGGCGCAAGACATGTCTGATACTGCTGGTAGGGCTGTTGCTGCTTGCCTTTGCCGGCGTGGCCCTGGCGGCGCCGGTCCCGGTCCTGGAACGGAGCGTCATGGCATCGGGCGGCGGGCGCGGCGAGCAGGGCGGCATAGCTCTGATCGGCGCGCTGGGACAACCGGTCGCGGGACGCGGCGGTTCAGGCGGGACCACGCTCTGTACCGGTTTCTGGTGCTCGGGAGGCCTCGTAGAGGCGGATCACATCATCTATCTGCCGCTGTTGGCGAAAAACCCCTAGCCTCTGTGGTCGATAACCCCAGAGAGGGGGCTCCGCGCCCCTCTCTGGGCCTCTTCTTCTCTCGTCCTTTATCTTCTATAACTATCCACCTATGCCCTACTGACAACGGGTGTACAATGGGCTGCAACGTGATGCTCGTAAACCCAATCATGAAGGAGAGGCAATCATGCGATATGTGATCGTTGGCGGAGGCGTCGCCGGAATGACGGCGGCCCTTGACCTTTCGCGACATGACGATGCAGAAATCCACCTGTACACCGACGAAGGACATCCCTACTACTACCGCCCGCAAGTCACCAACTTCCTGGCGGGCGTGATTCCTTTCGAAAAGATTTTCCTGCGTTCCGGCGACTGGTATGAGGAGCGTGGCATCTATGTGCACCTCAATTCCCTCGTCGTCGACGTGGATCCCGAGGCGAAGCAGATTGTGCTCAAGGATGGCGCTCGCGTCGGTTATGATCGTTTGCTGTTGGCGCCGGGAAGCTGCCCCTTTGTGCCCCCGATTGCCGGCGCCGACAAACAAGGCGTCTTCACCATTCGGACGCTTCAGGATGCCCTGGATATCAAAGCCTGGGCCTGTGAGTGTAAGAAAGCCGTTGTCGTTGGCGGCGGGCTTCTGGGTCTGGAGGCCGCCCGCGCCCTCAAAGGCATGGGATTGGACGTCACTATCGTTGAGTTCAAGCCCTGGTTGATGCCGGTGCAACTGGATCAAGAAGGCGCCGCTGTCCTGCAGGCTTTTGTCGAGGCGCAGGGCTATCACGTGATCCTCAACGACAGCGCCAAAACCATCGCCGGTGATGATGCTGTCTCCGGTGTGGTGTTGGGAAGCGGCAAATCCCTGGACGCCCGCATGGTCGTTATCGCCGCCGGGGTGCGTCCCAACGTCACGTTGGCGGAAAAGATCGGCCTGGAGGTCAATCGCGGCATCATTGTCGACGCGCAGATGCGAGCCGGCGCTCCTGATGTCTATGCCGCCGGCGACGCGGTGCGGTTCCAGGGCATCTGTTGGGCCATTGTGCCCACGGCGCAGGCGCAGGCGCGCATTGCTGCTGCGAACATGGCCGGCGACACGGCGACTTACGAGAATATCGCTCCATCGACCGCGCTCAAGGTGGTCGGCGTTGAAGTCAGCTCTATGGGCGCGGTTCATCCATCTGATGACGAGAACTACGACGAAGTTCGCGTTGTCGATGCCGAGGGGACGACCTACAAGAAGATCGTCCTGCACCACGGCGTGATCGTCGGCGCCATCGTCATTGGCGACCGGTTGTTGGCAAAGGAGCTGGGCAAACGCATCGAAGAACGGGCAGCAATGACGCGTGAAGCGGCAGAAGCGCTGCTTGCGGCATGATGAAAGGCCACAAAAGTCCTGCGTTGCGGAGACTTTTGTGCTCGTAACCGTAACCATGCGACCTCTGCGGCCGGAAAACGTAGTATGATAAAGGATCATGGTTTGATCATTCTTGTGGGGAGGTGTCTATGGACCGCGCGCGGAGTCGAGTTTTATGGGGTTTGTTGTTGATTTTGGCAGGCGGGATTTTCCTGCTTCAGTCGCTTGAGATCATTCCCTCGGATCTACCTCTTTTCTGGACGCTGGCGTTTGGAATCTCGGGGCTGGTGTTCCTCTACGTTTTCTTGATGAACCGGGAGCAGTGGTGGCCCATTATCCCCGGCCTGTCCCTGTTAGGACTGGGCGGGCTGATTGGCTTGAGCGCCCTGATCCCCTCGCTCAGCGAACTTTGGGCTGCGCTGTTTCTGGCAAGCATCAGTCTGGCGTTCTGGGGGATCTACTTCTTGACCCGGGGCCAGAACTGGTGGGCCATCATTCCGGGAGGTGTGCTCTTCTCGGTCGCGATATTGGTGGCGCTAACCTCGGTGGTGTCCAATGATGATATCGCCGTGGGCGTGCTCTTCCTGGGCATGGGGGCGACCTTCGGCCTTGTCTATCTTCTGCCGCACGGCGAAACGAAGATGCGCTGGGCGCTGATTCCCGGCGGCATTTTGATCGCCATGGGGCTGATCTTCATTACGGCGGCGATCGATCTGCTGATTTATGTCGGGCCGCTGGTCTTGATTCTGATTGGGGGGTACCTGGTTCTGCGCGCTATGCGTCGCTAGCGTAACGGTTGCGAATGCACGCAGACGCCGCGCGAGGCCACGCCCCGCGCGGCGTTTTGCAACCTTATGCGGACTTAGACGTACTCATGTATGAAGGTGGGATACGCTTCTCCGTCTCATCAAGTGTGTTCCACTTGGGTGCTATGTTTTTGAAACACACCCAGATCATATATCGAGGTGAAATCATGAGAGGCTCGCTGCGTCGTAGTCGCACGGATGCCATGTTGGGCGGCGTGTGCGTAGGATTGGCCCGGTTTGTCGGTATCGACGTGACGCTGATACGAATTTTCTTCGTGCTGCTGGCGCTCGGGGATGGCGCTGGGGTGTGGCTCTATCTCATCTTGTGGCTGATTGTGCCCCTGGAAGGCGAGGAATCTGAGGATGCGACCTTGGGCGCCAATATTCGCGAAGGCGTCCACGAGATGACGAACCGTGTGCGTGGGGTGGGGTGGCATTCGCCTGTCGGGGGAACCCACCGGAACGTGGGCCTGATCATCGGGGTGGTCTTGATTGTCTGGGGAAGTCTGGCGCTGATCGACACTCTGAATATCCCCTGGTTGTGGTGGCTCAACCTGCACACCCTTTGGCCGGTGCTGCTGATCGTCGGTGGGGCTGTGATGATGATCCGTGGAGGACGGGAGGAAAGCGATGAGTGAAAACAGGGAACATCGTGGTGGGGGACTGGTCGGCGCTTCGCTCCTCATTGGAGCCGGTGTCATCATTCTGCTGAACAACCTGGGCTGGCTCGATTGGAACGTTTGGGATGTGCTTGTGGGGTTATGGCCGCTTCTGTTGGTGGCGGCGGGTCTGGATTTGCTCATTGGGCGGCGCTCTCTGCTGGGCGCCCTCGTCGCCGCGATCCTGGTGCTGGGGATGTTTGGTGGGGTGATTTGGTATGCAACCACCTACCCGCTGCCCAGGACCGGAGAACAGCAGGACGTGACCTATCCCTTGCCTGACGCGGAGCAAGCGCAGATCATCCTGGATCCGGCCGTTGGGAATGTCCGTGTCGCTGGCGCGAGCGACTTCGGTCAGCTGCTTCAGGGTACCATCTTCACACAGCGTGGGGAACACCTGATCGCGGATTTTTCCGAGCATGGCGAAGAGGCGCGGCTTTCCTTGAGCAGTTCGGGATCCTTCATGATGCCGTTTGGTGTGGGGCTGATGGCTCCCAATTGGGATCTCAAGGTGAGCGAAGACCTTCCCCTGGCGCTGAGCGTCGACTTCGGGGCCGGCGATCTCGATCTGGACCTTGCCAATGTTCAGTTGGAGCGCCTGGACGTCGATGTGGGCGTTGGGGATGTCACTGTGTGGTTGCCGCGCGCGGGCCGCTATTCCGCCAACCTGGAGGGCGCCATTGGGCAGCTCACCGTTATCTTGCCGTCAGGGCTGGAGGCGCGGATCGATACCGACACGGCGCTGGGTACCGTCGATGTGCCCGGGGGGTTCTCGAGAAGCGAGGGCGTCTACGTTTCGCCGGGGTATGAGGGCGCCGATAACCGGGTGCAGCTGCACGTCGGTCTGGCCATCGGTCAGGTAGTCGTGCGTTACGGCGGCCGCTAACGGTCTCGATCGTGAAGGTCG
>JAFGNR010000017.1 GCA_016926915.1 Anaerolineae bacterium | reverse complement strand
CCGCGCCTCGGCTATTTCGGACGGGACGCCTCATTAAGCCTGCGATTGATCCGTGAGATCTCTTCCACCCACTGCTGTCGTTCCTGGTGCTCCATGGATAGGATTTCTTCTCGCGGCCAATGGAAATGATATGCGATGTAGGCTACCTCCTCGTGCAGGCGATCGAGAGGGTAGCCTACAACTCCCCCCCCAGGCTGGCCAGATCCAGTTCAAATTCGACGCCACATTCCGGACATGTGACAGGGATGTGACTGGTTCCATGCTCGTTGATGCGCCGGTAGAGCGCCTGGATATAGGCCAGGTCTGCGGCAAATAGCTTCTCGATGATGCCGGGGTGGATCGTGGCCAGGGTGCCCAGCTTGGTGATGACGCGCGACAACAGGATGATGACCAGGTAGGCCTGGTTGGCCCGTACCCGTGGGTCGCGCAGCGGCGCAATCTCATCCATGGCCGTAGCCAGGCGCATCACGCCTTTGCGGTGGATATTGCCGGCTTCGTCTTTGAATCCCAGGGGAAGTGTAAACTCGAATTCGGTTTGAATCCCCATCAACTACACTCCTGATGATAGCTGTAATTTCAGCGCTGGGCTGGCCAGTGTCACACTGGCCAGTGCAACGGCTACATGTTGCCCGTGGGCTACGTAAGGTATCGTCTGATACCCACGTAGCCCACCAGCAAGCGTGCAACGCTCTTGATCGCAGTCGCAGCGCGAGTCTCGCGCGAGCGTGACTATACGTCGACGCGGTTCATGCCCTCGTGGACAATCGTCAGCTCTTCGATGCCGATGTCATTGCTGTCGGTTTTCATCGAGGGGCCGCTGATCTTCGATGGCCACGCGCGTACCAGTTTCCAGCCGGCTACAGCCGTACCCTCACGGTCGTGCATGAAGATCGTGCAGTCGGTCCGGGAATCTTCCATATTACCATCCACGACCTCTTGCCGCCAGTCCCAGAAGGCCACATTGGTCGTGATACCGCGCTTGAGGGTCACGGGATTCCACTTGATGCGACCGGGAATCATCTGGACGAATTCCTTGCCGTCCTCGGTCACCACTTTGTGCTCGATGACCTCGCTCTCTGAGCCGATGCCGTCCACCTCGGTGAACCAGCCGCTCAACTCGTCCCGGCCCTCGATCTTGATCGAAAATTGAAACCCGATTAGGGGATCGCTATCTCGTACTGCCATGGATATTTACCTCCTCAGGTGGTGATGGCTATTGACCGGCCCATTGGCTGATGCGGAAGATGACGAATTCCGCCGGCTTGACCGGGGCCATGCCGATTTCGACAATCAGGCGCCCCAGGTCGCGCGATTCCTGCGGATTCAGCTCCTCGTCGCACTTGACGTAAAATGCCTGAGCGGTGGTGAGACCGAATAGGGCGCCTTCTCGCCAGGTCATGGTGAGGAAGGAGTCGATTGCGTTACGCACCCGCGCCCACAGGCGCGGCTCGTTGGGCTCGAAAACCACCCATTGCGTGCCGCGCTCGATGGATTTCTTGACGTAGTTGAAAAGCCGGCGGACGTTGATGTAACGCCATGAGGGATCGCTTGATAGGGTGCGCGCCCCCCAGATGCGAATACCGCGTCCCGGGAACGCGCGGATGCAATTCACCCCGATGGGGTTCAGGACATCTTGCTCTCCCTTGGTCACATTGTAGGCCAATCCGGTCGCGCCGCGAACGATCTCGTTCGCGGGAGCTTTATGGACGCCCCGCGTGTTGTCGTTGCGCGCCCATACACCGGCGATGAACCCTGAGGGGGGCATGAGCATTGGGCGGTCTGTGACCGGGTTGTTGATCTCAATCCAGGGGTAGTAGAGAGCTGCATAGCTCGAATCGTATCCCGCCGTGTCCATGCGCCACTTCTTCACTGCCTGGGGCTTCAGATTCGGGGGCGCATCGAGAATCGCAACCCGGTCTCCCATGAGCTCGCAGTGCGCGATCATCATGGTCTGCACTGCTTTGACGGCGTCCAGATCGATGTCGGACTTGCCGGGCAGCGGCGTCATCAGATCGGGGATCACGACCATGGTGGCATCGTCCAACTCTGCAAGACCCTCGATGCCGGTGCGCTCGCTGACGTCTCCCTGGAAATCCGAGGGGGCGGGCGGACTCAATGCCTTCCGCTCCATCTTCAGGGATTGCTCCTGCGCCCGCGGCCACAGCTTATCCAGCGGCAGATCGGTTTCCGGTACCAGGATTTCGATCAGCTCAGGAACCTTATTGTCCTTGTAGGCCACTGCAACGCGACGCGCGCCGCTTTCGTCGACTTCTTCGACCAGCGTTGCCTCACGGACTTCCTTGACCTGCCAACCCCCGGTCAGTTTCTCACCTTCGACTGTGATGATGAAGGGTGGGAGATCGCCGGCGGCTTCGGGTTTGTCCTCCTGGCCTTCCTTCTTGGCCCCGCCCTTTGCGGCGGGCTTGGGGAGCTCGGGGACATCGATGCGCACACGGATGCGCAGGCCGTCGAACCCTGCCTGTTTGGCTGCGATGGCCAGTTGCGGCTTGCCTTCCGCGTTGAGCAGCCCTGCCTGGGCTTTCGGGATCGTTTTCACACTGAGCACGTAACAACGCCCCCCGCCATTCAGGAAATATCCGTAAACGGCATTCGGCATGAAGGCGCCCTCGACGAATTCACCGAACGTGGCTACGTATTGGCTCCAGTTGGTGACGAGTTGCGCTTTGCCCATGACGTCGTGAATAATGATCTCGCCGTCAATCTGCTCGACAGTTTCTGCTTTCTCGGTGAAGCCGATGAACACAGGCATTGCGGTTCCTGCGCCTTCGATTGGCTTTGCACCTCGGTCTACTTCTTCGACGTAGACGCCGGGAGACAGATATTCTGGCATGGTATTCCTCCTCGCCTTAGTAGAAAAATATATCTTGAAACAGAATGGTCTTCATCCGCTAGATTATGGACGCCGTCTTCATTTGTTGTCTGTGCGATTACCTCCTTCTGTGCTTCGCGGCATCGCCCATGCCTCGGCGGCGACGCCGATGGCGCGATTCCCGAAAATGGATGAGAACTGAAAACACCTCGTGGTGTACGCCGGCAGATGCCGGTACGCTTGCACGCGCCGGGCCATCCGGTTTCCTATAGCTCCAGTACGATTTCCCTTTCTGGTACATTGAAGACGTGCCGGCTTTTCTTTTCACCATCGATGACGACTTCCAATGTGTAGCTGCCCTCGGGAACATTGCGAATCACAAATGAACCGTCGGACTGCGTTGGGACATCCAGGTCCCGTTCGAGCAAAGTCACGCGGGTATTTGCGCCGCGCTGTAACTTGGAGATGCGTCCCCGCACGGTCCAGAGTATTCGTCCGGGGGATTCGGTAGCGCCGGTGCTGGCGTTCCTGAAAACGAGCACGCGGTCGCGCACCACGGGGGTCTCGACGTGTATGCTGGGATCGAAGGCCATTGTGATTGTGCAGACGATGGAGGGGCGAATTTCATTGTCGAGAGCAGACCAGAATAGCGAAGCCTCCGGCAGGGTGTTGGGTTGAGCTGCCAGGACCTGGATCGGCGCCGGCTGTCCGCGCAGGCTCTCGGGTAATAACTCCTCCGGTACCATGGGGGTGCGGAAAAGCGCCATCAACGCGCGTGAGAGCAGCCGGTGTTCGTCCTCTGGCTCATTGGCCCACGCCGTGATGACATATTGTAAGTCCATACGCACCGCCGGACGGTGTTGGGACACGCTGTCTCCATTCCTCTGCGTCGTGAACCATGGGGGGGAAGGGGAACGGAGTTTCGTGTTCTCCCGTAGGTCATACAGGTAGACGTTCAGCGTTGGACGCCCGAGACGCGCAGACCATTCTCGGCTCGGTTGCTTGAATTGAATGTCTACCTCGCCGTTCTTGATGGGCAGCTCGCGGATAAGCAACTGCCTCAGGGCTTCATCCAGATCATCGATCATAGGTCACCGCGCCTGCCCCAGGCGCGCCTGGAGCAGGCGCGTGGCCGTACGGTTGCCCACAGCGTCTGCCGCAACGTGGGGATTTCGGATGTGGTGAAAGCCTGGGGCGCTTCGGCAGCGCGTTGGAGAACGGCCCCCGATACTTTTCGCGGGGCGCCGCAGTGTCTGGCGATATCCGGTCTCCGACTGAGCCGTTTGTTGTTATGTATTTCGGTTCTGACTTGATGCGTCATCTGTGTATCTCCGAAAAATCACCCTGTGAAATGAACCAAACCCCTTCTGGGAAGCTCGTAGAGAACTTCAAAAGCCAAAACCGTTGCCACGAGCATCACACCTGCTTGCCCAAGAAGCGCCGCGTAGCTTCCCGGAAGGTTCAAACGTGCTTCCCTTCGCGTAGGTACACGTGTGGACTTACGGCAACCCGGCCTCTTTCGCATCTCTGACGATCTTCATGAAGGCATCGTATTCTTTTCTCTTGATCTTGTAGAACAGCCCTTCGGGAATGTAGACGACCTCCATGACGCCGTTGCTTTCGTTGTCTTCGTAGATCAATTCCTGTCCTGCTGCCAGAGCCTGAAGCGCGTCGAGTGCGGTGATATGATTTATTACGTTACTGGGATCTAGTTTGTCGGCGTATTGGTCATACATTTCCAACTCGACATTCTTGAGATCTCGCAGCTGTTTCTGCTTCTGATCCTCGATCTCTTTCGGATTGTAAGACTGCTCATCCTTGGATAGCTCATGGTACAACGAATTTGGATCCCACGCCAGTCCATTGAACGGGATACGCAGGTAGGCCTTTTCCGGGAACGTCACGCCGGCGGCCAGGGCGACCTCCCGTGCGAATTTGGTGCAGTTGTAGTCGATAAGCTTGTAATCGGGCGGCGACTTCATCAATTTTGTCGCCTGGAGCATCCCTTTTTTGTATTGCTCGGCAGTGACCTCGAAGTCGCGGCGGCGCACAATCGGATCCCTGTCGTGCACGGTATCGGGATGTCGGACGCGACCGGGAATGGCAACCTGCGGGTGTGGGAAGTACTTCAATGGCCAGAAACCGAAGCTCTCTTCCGAAAGTTTCTTGTTCGCTGCATCGTACGCCCCGAGTTTGACGTAAGCGTGCCCCACTTCGCCGCCGATGTTCTTCAATTCATTGATCTTCTCGAGTTTTTGTTCGTTGGTCAGCGTGCCGTATTTTGTTTCCACGACGTGGCGCGCGGCTTCTTCCTTGAGGGTGCTGTTTGACTTGCCCTTCTTCCAGAACCTCTTCTTTTGTGAGACCGTCAGCTCGAGCCGTTTCTTGGCGAAATCCAGGTAGTCGGGGTGATCTACCGCCGCGATGATCGAGAGCTTGAATTTCGCGCCGGTGACGCCTTTGTTGACCTGACTCTCAAGGCCTTCGGCTTCCTCCTTGGAACTTTTGTAGAAGGCGATGGCGGCGCTCGGTGTGTTGGTGGGCAATTCCTCGCCGTTTAGCTCGGCCTGCGCCTCATCTCTCAGACCTTCCAGGAACATATCTTTCCGTAGTTCTTTCTTCTCTTTCTTGCCGGTGCGCTTGCCCAGCCAACCGTTGACCAGGTTGACTATCTTGGTAAGTACTTCTTTCTTTTGGGTCTCATTTGAGCTGACTTTTGTGTATTCATCCAGCGCTTTCAGGATTTTCACGTAAGTGCTGCGGTTGAACTTGCCCTTTTTACTGGCATCGCCCGCGAGGCGCACGAAATCCGCCCGCGAGACCAGGCGCTGCACCTGCGGCGTGGGGGTGTGGCTGATCTGCAGGGCCTGGCGTCGCAGCTGCACGCCGCCCGTTTGCTGGATCGTGTGGGTCAATTCGTGGGCCAGGAGGCGTTTTCCGGCGTCCGATTCCGGGGCGTACTGCCCGGCCCCGAAATAGATGTCCTGGCCCTGCGTGAACGCTTTGGCCTGTATCTGCTGGCTAATCTGGCCGGCCCCGCTATCAGCATGCACCCGAACCCCGCTGAAATCCGCTCCGAAGCGGCTCTCCATGAAAGTGCGGGTATCCGCCGGGAGTGGGCGCCCGGCGCCGCGTTGCGCCGCCAGTTGACCTTCCACCTCCGCGCCCGCATCGAATCCTCCCTCTGTGTCTCCAGACTGCCGCAGGAGAGTTTGAGAGGAAGCTGGTTTCGTCTGGATCTCTTCCTCATCCTCGGGGGCGCGCTGCACCGCCGGTTGCATCTGGAGCTCTTCCTCATCCTCGGGGGCGCGCTG
>JAFGNR010000415.1 GCA_016926915.1 Anaerolineae bacterium | reverse complement strand
CTGATCCTCGAAGCGAATCTGATCAAGAAGTATCGCCCGCGCTTCAACGTGCGTCTCAAAGACGACAAGCGCTACCCCTATCTCAAGATCACCCATGAGGATTTCCCCAAGGTGGTCATCACGCGCCGCATGGAGCGCGATGGCGGGCGCTATTTCGGTCCCTATACCTCGACCAGCGCGCTCCGCGAGACGCTGGATCTGTTGCGCCGTCTTTTCCCTTACCGCACCTGTGATCGCGAGATCACGGGCGGCGACAAACGCCCCTGTCTCTATTTCGATTTGAAGCTCTGTCTGGGGCCTTGCATCGGCGCCGTGAACCACGAGGAGTATGCCGCCATGCTGGCGCAGCTGGAGCGTTTCATGGGGGGCGAGACCGAGCAAGTGATGCAGGATCTCGAGCGGGAGATTCGGGATGCCGCCGGGGCGCTCAAATACGAGCGGGCCGCCCGGCTGCGCGACCGGCTGCTGGCGCTGCGCCAGGTGATGGATCGCCAGAAGATCGTCACGACGGCGGCGCTCAACCAGGACGTGATCGCGCTGGCTTGTGACAACGGGAACGCCTGCGTGGAGGTCTTCTTCGTGCGGAATGGCAAATTGCTGGGGCGCGAGTACTTCGTCATGGAGGGGGGCGGTTACGCGGATGAAGAGGAGATCATGACCGCGTTCCTCCAGCAATTCTATGCCAACGCGGCCCAGGTGCCGCCGGAGATTCTGCTGCCTTCCCAGATCGCCGAGGCGGCGGTCCTGGAGCAGTGGCTGCGGACCAAGCGGGGCGATGTGGTCTACCTCAACGTGCCGCGCGAGGGGCCGGGCCGCGACATCCTCAACCTGGCCTCCACGAATGCGACAGAGACCCTCAAGATGCTCAAGGCGCAGTGGGAGATGGATAAACACCGCAGTGAACAGGCCCTCACCGACTTGCAGCAGGCGCTCGCACTGCCGCACCCGCCCATCCGCCTGGAATGCTACGATATATCTACCACGCAGGGCGTCGAGGTGGTCGGCAGTATGGTGGTCTTCGAGCACGGGACGCCCAAAAAGAGCCATTATCGCCGGTTCAAGATCAAAACTGTGGTGGGGCAGGACGATTTCGCCAGCATGAAGGAGGTCTTGACCCGCCGTTTTTCCCGCTGGCAGCGCATCACCAATGGCGAACTCATCGGCGCCCGGGGCAACCAGGCCTGGGCCAAGCTGCCGGATTTGCTCGTCGTCGATGGCGGGAAGGGGCAGCTGGGCATGGCGGTCGAGGTGTTGGAGCAGTTCGCCCTGCGCGACCGCGTCCCGGTGGTGGGGCTGGCCAAGCGTCACGAGGAGCTCTTCGTGCCGGGCCGCTCTGCCTCGATCCGGCTCGATGAGACGAACCCGGCGATCCTGCTGCTGCGGCGTCTACGCGACGAGGCTCACCGGTTCGCCATTACCTACCACCGCCAGCGGCGCCGCAAGGTGGGGCTGGCGTCCCAGATCGACGAGATTCCCGGCGTCGGTCCGGTCAAGCGACGCGCGCTGCTCGGTCACTTCGGTTCCCTGCACGCCATTCAGAACGCAACGGTAGAAGAACTCAAGCAAGTCCCCGGCATCTCCACGGTCCTGGCGGGGGAAATCCGCGCCCATTTCGACATGCTGGCGAAGGAAAAAGAAACCGGAGACTGAACCTTGCCCGGTCCTTCATGCCGGCTACGCGCCCGGCAGCGCGTGCAGGATCGCCGTCGCGGCGCTGAGGCCCAACGTGATCACGCCGAGCAGTAGATTGGCGAGCAGCAGGGGGGCCTGAATCCCCGGACGCGCGAAGGCTTCCGAGATGCGCCGCCCGGCGCTCCGTAGCAGGGCCAGGACCACCATCAGCAGCACGGCGATATGTTTGAGCGACAGCAACGTGGTGTAAGTAGAGGTGAACCGGAAGAGCCCTCCGGCGCCGGAACGCTGCACCAACAGCAATCCCGTGATCCACAAGCCGGCCATACTGATGTACACCAGAAAGCTCAGGCGTTTCTGGATGGCATCGGAAGCGGCGCGCAGTTCGGGACGCTTTCCCAGCGTCTTGCGCAGCGCGGGCAAGACTGCCGCAGCCAGAATGATCAAGCCTCCGATCCAGATTGCGGTGAACAGATCGTGCAGGAAGGTCACGATAATCGGGAAGATGGGTGATGCGGGCATGGCGTCCTCCTAGAGTAAACGGGTTTTTTCGGTCTGGCGTGGGGTCTTCACCACGAGAAACCGGAAGATGTCCTCGCTGTCGTTCCAGAGCCGGTGCGGGATGCGCGCCGGGCTCACGATCAACTGATCGTGCTGCACGTGCTGGGGGTCTCCCCCAATTTCAACGACGCCCTCGCCTTCCAACACATAGAAGAAGGCGTCCACGGGCGTCAGGTGCAGCTTGAGCGCCTCCCCCGGTTGCAGCGTGATCATGACGACCTGCACGTGTTCCGTGCTGTGCAGTTCCCGAGCGCTCACGTTGTGCGCGTTGGGCAGCTCCTCGGCCTGATGTGCGTGAATGATGTCCATGGGTAATTCTCCTCCAAAAGGGTGATTCGCTTTCAGCCGTCAGCCAGAGTTGACGTTGAACGGGCAACGCTTTCCCGGACGGCAGCCGGTCTAACTTACGACATCGTGCTTGCCGCGTGTCCCGGAGCGTTCACCTGGCTTTTCTCCGTGTATCTCCGTGACGTCTCTGTGTAACGATCTTGTGTCAAACGACCAGCGTCGCCATGTCGTCGGCAAACACCCCGATCCGGTCCCCGGCGCGGGCCTCGACCCCCGCGCTCCAGTCCCAGACGTCGGCCTGGGCCTGGGGATAGCGCAGCCAGGGCGCCATCGTATTGTGCGTCGCCAACAACGTGCCGTTGAGAAAGACGTGGTAGAGCTCCTCTTGGGGGACCCCGGCGCGTTCCAGCAGCGCCATCACGCTCTCGCCCGGTAGCGGGGCCAACCGGATGATCGTCTCCTCGCCGGCGCCCGCGCCGGCGACCAGACGCCGTAGTTTCCCGTACAAATGGATCTCTACCACGATCTATCTCCCTTTCGTCTGCTCAGCGTCCGGCGCTGATGGCGACCAGGTCTTCCGCTGCCGCGCCGATGGGCCGGATGTCGAAGGCGTCGACCAGCACTTTGACCACGTTGGGCGACAGAAATGCCGGCAGCGTCGGGCCCAGGCGGATGTGCTTGACGCCCAGCGAAAGCAGCGCCAGTAGCACGATGACAGCCTTCTGTTCGTACCAGGCGATGTCGTAGGAGATCGGCAGGTCGTTGATGTCTTCCAGTCCCAGCGCCTCCTTGAGTTGCAGGGCGATGTAGGCCAGGGAGTAGGAATCGTTGCACTGCCCCGCGTCCAGAATGCGCGGGATGCCCCCGATGTTGCCCAGATCGAGTTTGTTGTACCGGTACTTAGCGCAGCCGGCGGTGAGGATCACGTGATCTTCCGGCAGCCCCTCCGCAATTTGCGTATAGTACTCGCGGCTTCGCTGTCGCCCGTCGCAGCCTGCCATAACCACAAAGCGCCGGATGTCGCCTCGTTGCACCGCCGCGATGACTTGATCGGCGACGCTCATCACGGCGGCGTGCGCAAAGCCGATGGGCATGGTCCCCGCTTCCAGCGGTTGCGGTTCCGCCGCGGTCTGCGCGCGGGCAATCACCGCGCTGAAGTCCTTCTGCTGGCCCGGTTGACGATCGGGAATGTGCGGGACGCCGGGCCAGCCCACCAGACCGGTCGTGAACAGCCGGTCCTGGTAGCCCGCCTTTGGGGGTACCAGGCAGTTGGTCGTCATCAGGATGGCGCCGCCGAAGGTATCGAACTCCTGTTGCTGGCGCCACCACGAGCCCCCGTAGTTCCCTACGAAGTGCGCGTACTTCTTGAAGGCCGGGTAGGCGTTGGCGGGCAGCATCTCGCCGTGGGTGTAGACATTCACCCCGGTCCCCTCGGTCTGCTGCAGTAGCTCCTCCAGGTCGCGCAGGTCGTGCCCGCTGATCAGGATCGCCGGGCCGGGCTGCACCCCCAGGTTGACCTGCGTCGGTTCGGGATGCCCGTAAGTCCCGGTGTTGGCCTCATCCAGGAGCTGCATAGCTGCGACGCCCGTCTCGCCCGCTTTCAGCACCAGGCCGACTAGGTCATCGGCGCCGAGGCTGTCGTCGAGCGTCGCGTCCAGGGCCTCTTGCAAGAAGGCCAGCAGCGCGTTGTGGGTGTGTTCCAGGACGTAGGCATGTTCTGTATAGGCCGCCAGCCCCTTCAGGCCGTAGATGAGCAACTCCCGCAGCGAGCGGACGTCTTCATCAAGATCGCTATCCGCGAAAATACCGACCTCTCGCCCCTTCAATTCGAGCGTCTGCGCGTCGTAGCGCTCCGGCGTCCACGTGGCGGCCTCGGGCAGCGCCGTGAAGCAGGCGGCGTCTCCGTGCGCGGCCTTGCAGGCGGCTTGCGCCCGCGCGCGCAGCGCCTCGCGGCGCGTCACGGCCTCTTCGATCCAGGCCGCGTAGCGTTCGGGATCGAAGTTGACGTTGGTGATGGTCCCGAACAATGCCTTGGCGACGAAAAGATCGGTTTCGGCATCGGAAATGTTTAGATTGGTGCGCGCGCGGACGCCCCAGAAGGAGATCCCTTTCAGCAACCAGATCAACAAATCCTGGAGATGCGAGATCTCGGGGGTTTTGCCGCACACGCCGCGAATCGTGCACCCCTGGTTTTTTGCGGTTTCCTGACATTGGTAACAGAACATCGACATGGTATCCTCCTTGGGAAAATGGACAGGATTTACAGGATTAACAAGATTGACCGGATTGACCCGATTGAACAGCCCGCAGGCGCCTGTGTTGGCCGTCACACGGCGCCAGACCGCGCCGACGTGATCTCATACACCAGTGAAATGGCGCTCTGTGGGCAGAGATCCTCGCACATCCCGCAATAGGCGCACCGCTCCGGTTGCACGATGACCGGACGCGCGTCGCGCCACGCCACCGCCTGCGTAGGGCAGTGCGCGACGCACAGGCCGCAGCCGTTGCACTTCGTCTCATCGATTGCCGGTAGCCAGGTGTTCATTTGCGTAGCCTCCAGCGGTCAGTCTTCAGCTCTCAGCGTGATACTGCCATGGTCTGTCTTCAATATAACCGGGTGCAGCGCCTGCGTCTGTGACAAAAGTTACAGTAGCCCATTGCACTTTTCTTGGCCCTGCTGTATACTTCTTTCAGACAAAAATAACACCCCGCGACTCTACGAAAGTCCGGAGCGTTGACCAAAGGCGATACCGGCGGGTCTTTTCATATCAACTGCACAGCCTGTGAGGTGATCATACGCATTTCATTGAGCCAAATCCTTTCCCTCGTCGGCAAACTCG
>JAFGNR010000414.1 GCA_016926915.1 Anaerolineae bacterium | reverse complement strand
GTGCCCTTGCGCCGCCGGTAGGCGATGGTATTGGCGACGTAGGCGCGCAGGCTGTAGGGCGTCGCTGCTGTCTCGGTGTTCAGCGCGCGGACGCCCAGCGCATCGCCAATGTAGGGCACGACCCACTCGGCGCACGTCTCGATGAACTGGTCGTCGTAGAGCTGGTCGAGGTTCTCCTCGAGCACGGCAAGCTGCTCCGCGATGACGCTTAGCAGCGCCTTCAGTTCGCCGCCGCGTTCGGCATCGCGAATGCGGTAGATGGCGGGCAGCAGGGCATACAGGGTTTCGAGATCGAAACTCATGGCATCACCCCCCACGTGATCGGACGGGGATCCAGGATGAGCAACTCCGCAGCCGCGACGGTGCGCAGCTCGCTGCCGGTTTTGGGCCGGTCTGCAACGAGACGCTGGCGCCATGTCCGCGGCGATCCGGTCCGGTAGAGGTAATCGACGTCTACCGCGACGACGCCCGCGACTTTCTGGATTACGCCGATAAGTTCGCTCAAAGCCACGGATTGTCCGAACGCGCGTTTGTCGAAGCTATAGTGGCTGCGCAGGGCTTGTTCCACGGCGGCGAGCACCTCCGCGCGGATATAGTCCACGTGCACTTTGAGTTTCGCCTCGACCTGGAACCAGGCGGGCCGGTAGGCGGCGACGCGCAGCGGGGTTTGTGGATCGCCCGCTTTCCCCAGGGCGAGCAACAGGCTTTTCTCCGTGGGACTGTTCGGCGCGATGGCCTGCCCGTTTGCGCCGGCCACCGTGAGGAAGACCGCCTGGGTCTGTCCCTGCCACGCCTGAACCGCCAGCGCTTTGGCGATGCCGGGGAAGGCCAGGGCAAATCCTTCGTAGTCTTGCAGCGAGACGATACGATCGAGGGTCAACACCGTCAACGGCGCGTTGCGGCGCACCTGGTCGCGGCTTTCTGCACCGGCGCCGCCGGAGGCCGCGAGCGGATTCGTCACGCTGCGAATGCCGGAAGGGCGTTTGGTCAGCAGGGTAAGGCTTTCTGCGCCGACATTGCCTTCGCTCCCCGACCCGCTGCGGTATGTGGCGGTTACATTTTCGGCGCCGGTGGGCAGCCGGGCGCCATGTTCCCCATCGCCGAAGGTGACGGTGGTCTCGCCGTTATCGTCCAGCCGGGTCACAAAGCGGTGGTCGCGTGGGCCAAGTCGCGCCAGGTCGGCGGCCTCTTTCCACAAGATGTTGTTCACGCGCAGCGCCAACGTCGACGCGACCCCGCCCGACGCCGTATCGGTCACGTAGGTCAACGGCGATCGTTTTAGCGTGAACTGCTGGTAGGTCTGCCGCCCATCGCCGCTTCCGAGCACCTCCTGGTGGGAGGCGCCATGGGTCGCTAAGGCTACGTTGGCATTCAGCGTCACGCTTTCCCGCAGGTAACGGTGCGCCAGCGACGTCGTGAACTCCAGGACGGTGAAGCCGCCGATGTGGAGCACATCCGACAGGGTGACGACCTCGTGCGCGACCACCCCGGCGGCATCGCTCCGGTTGCCGGAGACGATCACCTTCTGCCCCTGGGTAAGGTGCGGGTAGAAGCCAGCCAATTCCACGGCGTTTCCTTGCACGAGATTAGGAATCGGAAGTTCGGCCAGCGGTAGGGCCTCGCTCTGCGCGTGGATGGTCGTCGTGCGCAGACGGAAGGAAGCGAAATCGGTGTTACTATCCAGGGTAAGCCGTGTGATCTTTGCCTGAAGCGTGAAGTCCGCGCGCGTGCGCTCTTGCGTGCTCTGGACCTGGTAGATGTGGTGGGTCGTGGGACTTTCCAATACCACCCAGCTGCCCTTGACGATTTCCGAATAGATGTTGTCCAGATCGACGCGCCGGGTCGCGCCGGCTTCTTCGCCCAGCGTGCGGGTCGCCCACGAATCGGGGTAAATCGGGGGAACCCAGGCGTCGACCTTACCGCCGTCGCTTTTCTTCTTGGTAATCCACTCCCCAAAGCGTTGGTTGGCCGGCAGTGTGGACCATTTGGGGGCGTTGTGACCGAAGAGCGAGGCGCGCTTCCGGAATGCGTAGACGCCGGGGCCGTCCGTGCCATCTGTCTCGCCGGCCCGCGTATTGACGTTTTGCGCGAGGTCCACCATCGACCAGCCTTGAACCTGCGTGAACGCCGCCAGGTCGGCCTCATGCCACGACGCGCCGGTCACATGCTCCGCGATGCTCTCGCCGGAGAAGGCGACCGCGCTGGCGACGAAAACCCCGGCGCTCAGGGTCGGGCGGCGCCATGTGGGGAAACCGGTCTCTGCTGCCAGATCGAGGCGCGTCGTCTTTGCCTTTGTATCGACGTGAACGCTCAAGACTTTTTTGAAGACGGGTGTCTTACCGGTATCGTAGACCACGAGGAGGCGGTCCCCCGGTTTGACCTGGGATGCAATGCCGTCGAGGGTTACGCTGGTGGTGGACGCGTGCAACGTTTGTGGTTGGGTCATCCTCGGTTTGAGCGCATTCCACTCTGGGCGCGCGACGATGGACTCCACGGTCTCGAAGGTTTGCGGCAAGCCTCCTGCAATGGGGATGCTCTGCACCTGGGCGCCCTTTGCCACCGTGGCGGCGGTCGCACTGTCATCTGCCGTGAAGGCCAGGTAGGCGGCGGCAGCGACGCCCGGCTGGAGTTCATAGCCAACCAGGGCCGCCAGTTGCGCCAGCGACAGCCGTTCCGTGGCGGTTCGCAGGTAGGCTTCATTGGCGATGCGTTCCTGGTAGAAAGTCAGGACATCGGCGACCGTGGCCCAGGCATCGAGAAGTGCAATGCTAAAATCATCGTCGGCGCGGGTGCGCAGCTGCGCCAGGGCCGGCCGCACATCCGTGCGGGAGAGCGCCGCCAACATGCTGGCCTTGAAACGACCGTGATCCCCCACCCGGTAGGCGATAGCATTCAGGCCGGGACGGTTATGGATGCGGGCGGGCGTCCGGCTGGTCAGCCCTTCGCAGCACTCACAGTCATTCAGCGTTTCGAAACGGGGCGCTTGCGACGTGCTCATCGGCCTCCCTCCAATTTCAGGCGGAAGATTCCGTGTTCAGGGAAGTTGGGATCGTTATCCAGCCGCGCGATTTCGAGGCGTCCCAGGATGAGTTTCCCCTCGTCCAGGGCCTTGCGACTCGGTACACCGAGCCGTTGGAAGGCGGCGACTTCGTAGGCATCGATCCCGGCGATGTCTTGCGCAGCCGCGTAAATCTGGCTCAGGTAGACGTGCTGTCCAAAGGTGAAATTGTCGGGGTGGAAGATGCCGCGCGTGCCATCGGGTCGGGTGTGGGCGCTATAGACTTGTTGGAGCGCCTCGGCGACGTCGGCCCGGAAATAGTCCGGGTTGACGCAGACGCGCAGCGCAATTTCCAGCGGGACGTAGTGGGGTTCCTCGATTTCCAGGTCGTGGCCCGCCATGCGGTACCGCTCCATGTACCGGAGGAGCAGCTCCTTGAAATCTGCATCCACCGCCAGCCCGCCCAGGCGGTCGACGGTCAGGGTCACTGTGTACCAGCTGCCGGTCCAACGCAGCGTTGCCGAGGCGCGCTGTACCTGCGGGTGCTGCGTGGCCACGTCGGCGTAATCTTGGGGCGTGACGGCGCGTTCCTGGTTGCGGAAGACGTAGGGGGCCATCTGTCGCACATGCTCGATGGCCTCGGGGTCGGCGCCGCCAAAAGCCGGTAGCGGGTTCCAGATGTGAGCGATGCCGGCGTCGCCGGTGACGATGTGCGCCAGCGTCCCCGCGCCGACGTTGCCGCGCGCGCCGTTGCCCACGCGATAGACGGCGTCGAACGCGTCGCCGGATTCAGGACGGCGGCCAAAGTGATCGTCGCCGAAACGCACCTGAGCGATGCCGTCGCTCTCGACCTCGACGACGAATTCGCGAGAGGTCGCGTGGCTGTCGAGCAGGCGCCGCGCGGGCGTCCACGCAATGCGATCCACATCTTGCGCGTTGGGGCTGTAAAGGGTGAGGGCGGGCCGCGTCTCTTCCGGCCCGTGCGCCTGGAGACCGGCGACCGGTTCCGGCAGGGCATAGACGTGGAGCTGCGCGCCTTCGCGGCGGATCAGAACCGCGCGCCGTCCGTCGCTGGCAGACCAGGTTCCGGATGTCCCGCTTGGGGCGGATGCGCCTTGAATCGAAAGCGTTTT
>JAFGNR010000110.1 GCA_016926915.1 Anaerolineae bacterium | reverse complement strand
GCCCGTTCCACGTCACACAAGATGGGGAAACGGTAACGGACTTCGAGTCTAGCAAGGTGCGCGCGCTACTGGCCTTCTTGGTCGTCGAAGCAGATCGACCGCATAGCCGTGATGAGCTGGCAACATTGCTCTGGCCCGAACAACCCGAGCGCGCTGCCCGGCGCAATCTCTCTCAGGCGCTTTTCAACCTCAGACACGTCATTTGTGACGACGAAGCGGCCTCACCTGTTCTGCACGTAACACGTGGGGCTGTTCAATTTGTACCCCATGCAGGCTGCGTGCTCGATGTATCCACATTCAGCGCACACATCGCCGCTGCCGAGGCCCACCCTGACTGTCGCTCGAAGCCATGCGACGCGTGCCTTCAGCATCTCGAAGCCGCCGCGGGGCTATACCGGGGTGATTTTCTCACCGGCTTCTACGTCGATACCGCCACGTTTTCCGAATGGGCGATGCTCTTACGAGAACGATTACATTATCAAGCGTTGGATACCCTGTTCCGTCTCACGGAACACCACGAGCGCCGTCGCGACTATTTGCAGGCACGCGGCTATGCGCAGCGGCAGGTCGAATTGGAACCCTGGCGCGAGGAAGCCCACCAACAGCTGATGCGGTTGTTCATTCGGACCGGGCAGCGCAGCGCCGCTTTACAACAATACCAAACCTGCGCCGAGATTCTTGAAGCAGAGCTAGGCGTCGAACCGACGGAAACGACGCGCCACTTGTACCGGCGTATCAAGACCGCAGCAAGGGCCGGCGTTCACAACCTGCCGACACCGGTAACTCCTTTCGTTGGACGCCACGAGTTGCTTCGCGAAATCGGAGAACGCCTTGTAGACCCGGCATGTCGCCTCCTGACCCTTGTGGGACCGGGAGGCGTCGGGAAAACGCGACTCGCACTGGAAACGAGCTTCGAAAACCGCCGGGCGTTTCTCCATGGCGTTTGTTTCGTATCCCTGGCAGACGTTAATTCCGCCGAGTTGCTACCGGCAGCCTTATCCAAGGCCCTCGATCTCACGCCGCACACCAACAATCCCAGAAGCCTACTTCTCGATACACTCAGGTCCCGAGAAATGCTTCTCGTCCTTGACAACTTCGAACACCTGCTCACGGAGGATCCGAGTGTAGATCTCGTCGCTGAAATCATGCGTACCGCCCCAGAAGTCACCGTACTGGCGACCTCACGCGAACGTCTGAACATCTACGGAGAGATCGTTTTCCATCTCGAAGGCATGAAGAGTGCAACCGCAGCAAGAGATAGTAAGCGTGGAGAAGCCGTAACGCTGTTCCTCCAATGTGCGGGTAGACAGAGAGACGATTTCGCCCCAACTGAAGCGGATATGCAGGAGGTCATTCGTATCTGCCGGGCCGTCGATGGCAACCCCCTCGGTATCGAGTTGGCAGCAGGCTGGGTAGAGAGGCTCTCCTGCACCGAAATCGCTGCACAGATCGAAGAGAGCCTGACGCTTTTGAGCACACGTATGCGCGGTATTCCGGCCCGGCACCGCAGCGTCCGGGCGGCATTCGACTATTCTTGGCGCCGCCTCACACGAACCGAACAGGAGACGTTTGCCAGGCTCTCCGTGTTTCGCGGTGGTTTTGACCGCGAAGCCGCCCGCGTCGTGACCGGCGCCACGCCGCAGCTGCTGGCGACGCTTGCCGGCCGATCGTTTTTGCAACCATCGGGGCCTGACCACTACCGGTTCCACGCACTGCTGCGGCAATACGGCGCCGAAAAGCTTGCGACAACCCCCTCTTCACAAACCCGCCAGACGCGAGACCTACACAGCCGGTACTACATGGGCATCATGCAAGACAACCAGGCACGGTTCAAGGCCGGACAACAGCGCGCAAGCCTTGATCGGGCCGAGCAGGACATTGAAAACATTCGAACTGCCTGGAAATGGTCGGTGGAGAACCAATACTTTGACCTTCTCGAGATGGCCATGCCCTTCCTGTATATCTATTGCTACGGTCGCAGCCGGTTTCAGGAAGGCTACGCCCTGTTCTACGAAGCTGTCGCGGCGGTCGACGCGCGCCTTGCCGCAACGCCGCAACCGGCAACGTCCCTGATGGGCCTCCTGGGCAGTCTGCTCTGGCGACAGGCAGATCTACTGCGCGAATTCCAGGTCGTTGACACGAATGTGACGCCTTCACAGCTCCTCGACCGCAGTGTCACACTTCTTCGCTCATGCGGACATCCGGCAGAACTGACCAAAGCGCTCGAAATCCAGGGGCTGTACCTGCACCAACAAGGACAGCACGAACCTGCCAGGGCCGCCCTCGAAGAAAGTGTAGCCTTGGGCCGGCGACTGGAAGATCCAACGAACCTGGCCTGGGCCCTTACCGGGCTGGGAACTGTCATGTGCCGGATGCACGAACTGACTATCGCCGCTGACGTTCTCCAGGAAGGGCTGGCCCTGCATCGTTCACTCGACAATTGGGTGGGAATTGCCTATACGATCAACAACCTGGGCATCCTGACCTATTTCACTGGGGATTTCGAGCAGGCGAAGCGCCTGTTCCTGGAAAGCAAAGAGATCCATGACAACCTGGGAAACCCTGGACTTGCGGCCATGATGATCAGCAATGCAGCGCACGTCGAGTTCGAACTGGGAAATCATGAGGCCGCACTGCACCATTTCGGCGAAGCGCTGGATATTGCCACCAAATCCCATCCTTCTCGCCAACTCATGGACGTCTTCGACGGGCTGGCCGCCGTCATGCAGGCAAGGGAAGAGGCGCCCCTGGCCTATACCCTGGCGGCTTTCACCGTACACCACATGCAACCAAGCGACACGACCAAACAAGGAAGCAAATACGTGATGACCGACCTTGAAAAGCAGTTACCCGCAGAGATGACCGCCCGCATCCGCGCGCAAGTTCGCCGGTGGACCCTTGATGATATCGTGGCAGAAGTCTTGACGTACACGGCCCAACAGGCGCCGCCAAGCGAGGCGCTTCTCTAACAGGCAAGAACCCTACCAGCGCATTGGTTAGAACTCCGATACTGCGCTGGGAAGCGGTCCGTCGGTGTCGTAAAGCCCCGCAAAATCATGATCGGCAGCATCTTGCCGGAAGTGGGCGCCGCGTGATCCCCGGTTGTGCCAGGCTGCCCGCGTGACAATCCAGGCAGTTTGCGCCATATTCCGCAACCCGATGAGGTTGTCGTTCAGGCGTGTGGACCGGTAGAACTCATCGATAGAACCCCACAGGTGATTGAGATCGCGCAAGGCTCTCGCGAGGCGATGAGTGCTCCGCGCCAACCCAACGTAGAGCCACATGATGTTCTGCAGCATCCACGAATCGTGATAGACAAGCACCGGGTCCGCCGCCGCACCCTCGCTGACGTCCTGCCAGGGGGGAATTGAAGCGCGATCAATCAAAGTCAAGTCTCTACGCACCGCAATGTCGCGTCCTGCCCGGTCGCCCCACACCAGTCCCTCCAACAGCGAAGTGCTTGCCAGGCGGTTGGCGCCGTGCACGCCGGTACAGCTCACCTCGCCAGCAGCGTACAACCCTTCGAGGGTAGAGCGCCCCCACAAATCGACCTGAACGCCGCCGCAGAAGTAGTGGGCTGCCGGAACTACCGGAATCGGATCAATCGTGATATCCAGGCCGGCCTCCAGGCACCGCCGGTAAATGGTAGGAAACCGTTCCGGGATGCGGGTTGCGTCCATGGCGTTCGCTAAATCGAGCAGGACATGCGGATAGCCATGCTCCAGCATCTCGTGATGGATGGCCCGCGCCACCACATCGCGAGGCGCGAGGTCTCCCCACCGTGGCGCGTAGGTATCCATGAAATGCCGACCATCGGGTGTGAAGAGCTTCGCCCCTTCGCCGCGAACGGCCTCGGAGATCAGGAAGTTATCGGCCCCCGGCATCGCCAGGGTCGTGGGATGGAACTGAATGTATTCCGCATTGATGACGCGCGCGCCCGCGCGGTAGGCCATCGCCAGCCCGTCGCCCCTGGCTCCCGGAGGATTGGTGGTATGGCGGTAGATGCGCCCTACCCCGCCCGTTGCCAGTATCGTAGCCGGCGCCAGGATACGGTGGATCGTGTCCTGCGCGCGATCCAAGACATAGGCCCCGTGACAGGTAATCGGATCGTAAACCGCCAACGGATTCCGGCTGTGATGCGAAGAGGTGATCAGATCGACGGTCGTGTGCCCTTGCAGCAACGTGACATTTGGCAAGGTCTTGAGCTCCGCAATCAGCGCTTCCTGAATTGCCCGCCCGGTAGCATCCCCTACGTGTAGAATGCGAGAAACAGAATGCCCGCCTTCACGGGTCTTGGAAAGCTGCGCCTGACCAGTGCGGTCGAATGGAACACGGGTTCCTTCCACCAGGATGCGCTGCACCAGGTCCGGCCCCTCCTCCGCAAGCAGACGCACTGCCGGGGGATAACTCAGCCCGGCCCCGGCCCGCAGCACGTCCTCTACAAGCAAATCCGGGGAGTCCTCGGCGCCCCGCGCCACGATCCCACCCTGAGCATAGCGAGTATTCGTCTCCACGACATCATACGTACGCGTGACGATCATGATCTGCCGCTGCCGGTCCTGCGCCAAGCGCAAGGCCGCTGCTGCGCCGGCAATCCCACATCCGATGATCAGCACGTCGGTCTCGTAGGGCATTCTGACCTCCGCGTCTACAACGCTAACATGCGATCCAACGCCACCCGCGCCCACCGGGCAGTCTCAGGATCGACCGTGACTTCGTTCCGCAACTCACCCGTTGCCAGGGCATCCAGGGTCTCCGCGAGATTGTGAAGCGTGATCTGGCTCATGGTCAGGCAATAGGGCGCCACGTCTGCCAACGGCACAATTGTCTGCTCCGGATGTTCCGACGCCAACCGGTTGACCAACCGGTTCTCGGTGCCGATCGCCCACTTCGCTCCAGGCTTCGAACCCGCAATCAGCCGGATAATGTGCGCAGTCGATCCGGCCTCGTCCGCCAGGGTCACAACCTCGGCTTTGCTCTCCGGATGAACGACGACGCGGATACCGGGATAG
>JAFGNR010000109.1 GCA_016926915.1 Anaerolineae bacterium | reverse complement strand
TTGCGGCGTTGATCGAGAAGCAACGGGAGGTACTACGTTGCGCTGGCTTGAAGATCTGACGCCCCGTCAACGTCTCATCGTGGGGGGATTGGCGGTAGGGGTTGTGGTCGTGGTCGGCGTCATGACCTGGATGGTCTGGCGCTCGACACAGATGCTAACGCCCCTCTCGCTCTTGCCCACACCGACGCCGGGACCCACAGCGACGCCGCAGGACACGCCAACTCCCGGCCCTACGCCGACGCCGTTTTTCGATACGGTCGCCGCCGGCACCCTGGCGCGCGAAGTCGCCGAAGCACGCGGCGTCCTGCCACGCTGGGAGACGCCCCTTACGTTGATCGATACCTATGACCTGAGCGTCATCCTCTATCGCCGGTACCAGACGCAGCTGCCATTTCCCCTCTCCGACCGGACTACGTTCGAGACTCTAGGATTATGGTCGTCACGACGTATTCTCGAACCGGATCCGGTGGCTCAAGCAGAACAAGCAGCAGCCTTGTACTTTCCGGAAGAAGGGCAGCTCTACCTGAGAAAAGACTGGGAAGAAGTCGCTACATTGCGCGCCCTGGTCGCTTATGGCTATGCCCGCGCGCTGGCAGATCAATACGGTGATCTCGCCAGGCTGCAAACGGCGGCAACGTCGCTCGATCACCGCCTGACGCTGGAAGCCCTGGCAGCCGGCGATGCCCTGCTGGCCCTATCGCTGCACGCCGGCGTCGCGCCCGACTCTCCAGAGGCACAAGCCCTCATGGATACCGTCATCGCGACAACGTTGCCGGTATGGCGAAACGGCTTCCCATTGCTAGACGACTTGACAGCGCTTCCCCTGGCCCTGGGCAGAGATTTCGCGGCAGCCATCTACGAGGAAGGAGGACTGGCAGCCATGGACGAAGCCGTGCGTCGCCCACCCCGCACCACCGAACAACTCCACCACCCCAAGGATTACCGGGACCGCGTCGCGTTCACCGTCTTCGAACCCCTGGACATCGATCTGGGCGCCGGCTGGGAACCGGCGCTCACGGAAACAATCGGGGAATCGCTGATGAGCGTTACTTTTGCAGAGTGGAACGCGGATGTCTTCACCGCCACGATCGAGGGCTGGGATGGCGATCTGCTCCAGATCTGGAACGGTCCGGATGACCGCCAGGTCATCCTGTGGCAAACCGCCTGGGATTCCACCCAAGATGCAACCACGGTGGCGACAGCCCTGCGAGACACACTGCCCGCGCAAGTTCGCGGCACGATTCAAAGCACAACCCTCCCCAGTGGCTTGCCCTGGGGGCAGTGGTGGGAAAGCGCTCAGGATGCCGCCTACGCGCGTCGCTACATCGAGGAGGTCTGGCTTGTATGGGGCACCGACATCACCGCCGTCGAAACCATCGCAGCAGCCCTGGAGACAATACCATGAAAGACCGGAAACACCGGCGCGGGATTCGAACTATCATGACCCTACTAATCGGCGTAGTTTTCCTGATGTTGACGGGCAGCGTACTCTGGACCGGCTGGACCCTGACCGGCAGGTTCCGGGATCAGACGTTCACAACGCCGGAGACCGTACCGGCGCGTCCCGTGGCCATCGTTTTTGGCGCGGGCTACTGGCCCAGCGGAACGCTCAGCAACGTACTGAAGGATCGTCTGGATGCGGCCATCCACCTGTATGAGGCCAGGCGCGTGGAAAAACTGCTCTTCAGCGGGGATAACCGGGTCGTCGAATACAACGAACCGGCAAAGATGCTAGAATATGCCCTCTCACAGGGAATTCCCCGCGAGGACATCGTCCTGGACTACGCAGGACGGCGCACCTACGATACCTGTTACCGGGCGCGAGACATCTTTATGGTAGAAGAAGTCGTGCTGGTCACCCAGGCCTATCACCTGCCGCGCGCCCTTTTCGTCTGCCAGGGGTTGGGATTGGATGCTGTGGGCTACAAAGCGGATCGCTTGTCCTACGCGCGCCATGGCTGGTACCGGCTTCGCGAGCTGCCCGCATTGTGGCTTTCGTGGGCCGATATCCATATCCGCAAACCGCTCCCGGTTCTAGGCGAACCGCTGCCGATCTTTGTAGAACAAGAAACGAACGCCGGGCTCGGAGGATAGCACGGCCTCAGAGGAACCCCATGCGATATTCCACACTACTGATGACAAAAACAGAAGACCTAAGGGGGATGCCCGTCTTACCTTTAGCTGGCTGACCGCTGGCAGCTGATGGCTGAGAGACCTTTCAAAAGGAGAATTCTATGTGGCCAACACGAGAAGCAGCCTGGACGCTGCTCAATGAGTACACGCAAAGTCCTAGCCTGATCAACCATGCCCTGGCTGTGGAGGCCGGCATGCGCGCCTATGCCCGCCGCTTCGGTGAAAATGAAGAGAAATGGGCCGTCGTAGGACTGCTCCACGATTTCGAATATGAGCAGTACCCCGACCTGGGACCGGAAGGACATCCTTTCAAAGGCGCAATGATCCTGCGGGAACGGGGGTGGTCAGAGGAACTCATCCGCGCTATACAGTGCCACGCCCCAGCAATCACAGGGGCGCAGCCTGAGACCAATCTGGAAAAGGCCATCTACGCTGTCGATGAACTCACGGGGCTGATCACCGCCGTGGCGCTGGTGCGGCCTAGTAAAGACATCCGCGATGTCAAAACGCGGTCGGTCAAGAAAAAGTGGAAGGACCGTTCCTTTGCCGCCGGCGCCAACCGCGAGGACATCGAAAACGGTGCAGCTATGCTGGGGGTGGAACTGGGCGAGCACATCGCAATCGTGCTGGAAGCCATGCAGGGCATCGCCGAAGCACTCGGGCTGGCCGGGCAACCGGAACCGCAGCCCTGACGGCAAGCAACGCAACTCCTCAGCCCGATGTCCCAGCTGCTTAAGGCGAAACTCTATTCCCCGCCTACGCGACCGGAACTGGTCACGCGCGAACGCCTGTTTGTGCATCTGGACGGGGTCCTACAGCGTAAACTGGCGCTGCTCTCAGCGCCGGCGGGCTTCGGGAAAACCACCCTGCTGAGCGCCTGGCTACACGTCCGCAATCTCGGCGCGCGCGCCGCCTGGCTCTCGCTGGATGAACGGGATAGCGATCCACGCCGCTTCTGGTCCTACGTCACCGGCGCACTTCAGACTGTGGATGCAAATGCCGGCGCCGGGATTTTGGATGCGCTGGCTGCACCCAATCCACCGGCCTTTCCCGAGCTGCTAACTGAGTTGATCAACGATCTAGAAGCTCTCCCCAACACCCTGTTGATCCTCGACGATTACCATCTGATCCAGGCGGCGCCGGTTCACGACTCGCTGGCATTTTTTCTGGACTATCTTCCCAAGCCGCTGCACCTGGTCATCGCCTCGAGGACCAATCCGCCGTTGCCGCTTTCGCGCTTGCGGGGGCGCGGGCAGCTGGTCGAGCTCCGGCAGGCCGATCTCCAATTCACCAGGGAGGAGACCGAACGCTTTCTCAATCAGATCATGGACTTGCACCTGCCTCCGGACATCATCGACAAACTACGCAACCGCACGGAAGGTTGGGTCACAGGCCTGCAAATGGCGGCGCTCTCGCTGCGCGGGCGCGATGACGCAGCGGATTTCGTCGCTGACTTCGCGGGCACGCACCGCTACATCCTCGATTACCTGGTTGAAGAAGTACTCGAACGCGAATCCGCGAAGGTTCAACGTTTCCTGCTACGCACCGCAATCCTGGAACGCCTATGCGCGCCCCTCTGCGATGCCGTCTTGGCCGGTGGTCCAGAAGAGGAAATCATCCATTCCAGCTCGCAGGAAATGTTAGCCTATCTGGATCGCGCGCACCTGTTCGTCGTTCCGCTCGACGACCAACGCCAGTGGTACCGGTATCACCGCCTGTTTGCCGACCTGCTGCGCGCCCGCGCGGCGCTCCAGGAAGAAGCCCGGCTCCCCCTCTTGCACCGGCGGGCAAGTGTCTGGTACGAGCAGGCAGG
>JAFGNR010000413.1 GCA_016926915.1 Anaerolineae bacterium | reverse complement strand
GCCAGACAAAAAGTGTTCTTCAGCAACGGCCCTGTTGCCAGCACGTTGTCCACGGCAAAGGGCAACCGGATCGGAAAAGGGGCGTAGCCGCGCGCGCGCCGGACCGGCTGGATCAAAACACCCGGCCCATCGTCTGGCGCACCGGCGGGGGGCGTCGCCGGTGGAATCACCTGCACCACCGCATCGTCGTACCGGGCGTAGATGTCGCGATTGTGGAGGACGAATGCGTCTGCCAGACCGGCCAACCGGCGCAGCGCCTCGTCGTTGTCCCTGGCGATAGGCTCTTCGGTCACGTTCCCGCTGGTCATCACCAGCGGGCGCCCCACATCGCGTAAGAGAATATGGTGAAGGGGCGTATAGGGCATCATGAGGCCCAGCGTATGGTTGCGCGGCGCGACGTTTTCGGCAATGGTAGAATCCGGGCGGCGATCGAGCAGCACGATGGGACACTGCGGCGAGGAGAACGCCCTCTCCGCCTCCGGCGCCACCACGCACTGCCGCCGCGCGTCGGCCAGTGTCGGGACCATCACGGCGAAGGGCTTGTAGGGACGCCGTTTGCGCCGCCGCAGCTCTTCGACCGCTTGCGGGTTAGTAGCATCGCAGGCCAGGTGGAACCCGCCCAGCCCCTTGATGGCCAGAATCTTGCCCTCCAGAAGCCAATCTCGGGCCTGCGCCAGCACGGCCTCGGTCTCTTCCTGACCGGGGTGCACGGTGGGTGCGCGCGTCGCCAGCGCCCGCAATTCATCTTCGGATGCGGTTTGCAGTGGGGCGCTTTCCACCCACCAGATGTGCGGCCCGCAGACCGGACAGGCGTTGGGTTGGGCATGAAAGCGCCGGTCGCCCGGATTCCGGTATTCTGCCGCGCAGTCGTCGCAGAGGGGGAAGACGCCCATGGTGGTGTTGGGGCGGTCATAGGGGATGTCGTTGATAATCGTGAAGCGCGGCCCGCAATTGGTGCAGTTGATGAAGGGATACCGGCAGCGCCGGTCCTGGGGATCCAGCAGTTCCCGCAGACAGTCGGGACAGGTTGCTACATCCGGCGAGATCAGCTGGTATTGGCCCGGCTGCCGCTCCGACTGTCGAATTTCGAACGCCGCGTAGCCGTTGAGCGGAATGGATTCCCAAGTCAGGGAGGCGATATAGGCCAGCGGCGGCGCCTCGTCGCGCAGCGCGCGCGTGAACGCCTCCAATATCTCCGGCGCGGCTTCGGCTTCGATAGCGACGCCGCCGGAGTGATTGCGCACCCACCCCCGCACCCCTAGACGCTGCGCCAGATTGTAGACAAAGGGGCGGAATCCCACACCCTGCACGACGCCGGCGATGGCAATACGATACGCTGCTACTTCCGTCACGATATACTATACTCAGGGAGCCGCGAGATAGTTACTTCCACTCTTCTTTGCGCTCTCGGCGATCTCTGTGGTGGAGGCCGCGACATGCGTTTCCAACCAGGCGAGCCACGCCTCCAGGCCCTCTCCCGTCTTTGCCGACAGCGCCAGCACCGGCGCGTGGGGATTGAGTCCCTGCACCAGCTCCCGGAACTTCTCCAGATCGAAATCCAGGTAGGGCAGGAGATCCGCCTTGGTGACGACGATGACATCGACGGCTGCGAAAATCGCCGGGTACTTATAGGGCTTGTCGTGCCCTTCCGGCACACTGAGCAACCCCACTTTGCAATCTTGCCCCAGATCGAACGAGACGGGGCAAATAAGATTCCCCACATTCTCGATGAGAATCACGTCCAGGGTATCCAGCGGCAGCGCGTGCAGCGCGCGATGCACCATGGGCGCATCGAGGTGACAGCCCCCGCCGGTATTGATCTGCACCACGGGCGTTCCGGTAGCGGCAATGATCTCCGCGTCGACCTGCGAGGCTGTGTCCCCCTCGATCACGCCCAGCCGCAGCTGCTCCCCAAGCGCGGCGATGGTCGCCAGCAACAGCGTGGTCTTGCCCGCGCCCGGCGAAGACATGATGTTGATCGCCGTGATGCCGCGCGCTGCGAGATGCTCGCGGTTTTCTGCCGCTGCCTGATCGTTGGCGCTCAAAATCTTCTCGACCACCGGAATCTTCGCTGTCTCCGGTGCGCGCGCAGGTTCGTGTTCGTGCTCTTCACAACCACAAGTATCACACATAGTCCTTACCCTCCAACTTGAATCGTATACAGTTCATCCCTATCCCCCCTCCCGGTATGCCAGGTAGGCGTCGAAATTCTCTACCGAAGCGCGGTTCTGCAGGGGGAACGGCAGCGCCTCGACCACCGTTTTCGTCAGCGCGTGGGCCAACAGCCGGCCCTTGTCCGTGACGCGCCCCCGGCGCCCGTACCCGGCGAGCTTCAGCAGCGCGATGAAGCCATTGATGTAGCCGGGCGCGCCGGCCCGGTACGCACAATCCAGATCGTAGAGCATGCGCGCGAACCGCCGCCACTGATCGGTGGTCGCGCTCTTGGGCGCGACGAACCCCAGGCGCTGCCCCTCCCGGTACCCGCGTAAGTAGGAAGCGACGTCGGGGTTGACCACCTTCCAGTGGTCGTAGGTCGAAAACGCCGCCGGGCCGAAGCCGATGTAATCCTCCACCAGTTCGTCCCGCGAGGAATCGTACATATCATCGCCCCGCGTGAAGGCCCAGACGCTGGGGCGCCCGTAGCCATGTGGTTTCAGCAGCGCGTGCGCCTGATCGATCAACGCGAACTGGGTCGCTTCCGGCATGCCTGGGTCGGCTTGCACACCCCGGATGACCATGAACGGGTAGACCGTCACCTGTGAGGGGCGCAATAGGGCCACGGCGCGCACATCCTCGAGGAAGTCCGCTGCGGATTGCCGGGGCAGCCCTACCATCAAATCGACGTTGGTCCACAGACCCAGTGCGCCGGCGTGTTCCAGTAAACGCGTAATGCGCGTCACCGTTGCGATGCTGCGGCCCGTGTGCTCGATCACTGCGCCGGCGAGGCTCTCGATCCCCACGCTGACCTTTGTCACGCCCAGTTGCTGAAGGCCATCCAGATAGGTTTCCGTCAGCAGGGCGGGGAGCAGCTCGATGCCGATACTCTCGAGGGCCACCTTGCGTCGCAGATGGTCGAGAATCTCACCGATTTCATCCACCGCTAGCACATTGGGCGTGCCGCCGCCGAAATAGAGCCAATTCGCCTCTCCCTGCATATCCGTGGTATCGATTTCGTGG
>JAFGNR010000108.1 GCA_016926915.1 Anaerolineae bacterium | reverse complement strand
TTATCATCATCGATCCCCCCATCGTTCCGCCTCCCCCCGAGTGGTCGCCGTGGCTCACCATTCGCTATCACCGGGTCATGGTTGCCATCGAGGACCAGGTTGCTATCACACGCGTCGATCAGGTTTTCCGCAACGACAGTCCAACCGAGGCAGAGGGCGTCTACATTTTCCCACTCCCCCCTGGAGCCGTCGTCGACGACTTCACAATGTGGGTCGATGGTACTCCGCTCGAGAGCAAAATCCTACCGGCAGACGAAGCTCGGGCCATCTATGAAGATTACGTGCGCCGCCGGCAAGACCCGGCCCTGCTGGAATATATCGGCCGCGAGGCCATCCAGGCTCGCATCTTCCCCATTCCCCCGGGAGAGGAACGCCGCATCGAACTGGAATACACACAGGTGCTGGAGATCGAAAACGGTCTTATGCATTACCGCTACCCGCTCAATACGGAACGTTTCTCCGCTTATCCACTGGAACAGGTCAGCATCTCGGTCGAGATTGCGTCCAAGACCCCCATTCACACGCTCTATTCCTCGACGCACCAGGACGAGATCTTGATTATGCGTGAAGGACACTATGCGGCGACCGTCAGTTACGAGGCGCATCACATTCTTCCCGAACGCGATTTCGAGCTCTACACCGGTTTCGGAGAGGAGACCATCGCCGCAAATCTACTCTCATACGCTCCCGAAGGCGAAGCTGGCTATTTCCTGCTGATGGTTTCACCCAACTTATTCCAGGAGCAGAGCGCGGTGCTGCCCAAAGATCTGTTTATCGTATTGGATACATCCGGCTCCATGGACGGAGAGAAATTAACCCAAGCTAAAGAAGCCCTTGACTTCATCCTGGAAAACCTGAATTCTGAAGATCGTTTCAATATCATCGCTTTCAGCAGCACAATCCGCGCTTATGCCCGGGGACCGCAAGCTGCGACCGAGATTGCTGCGGCAAAAAATTGGATTTCCGATCTGGAAGCCATTGGCGGCACCAATATTTACCTGGCGCTTTCGGAAGCCCTGGCGCAGGCAGCAAGCGAACGTAATACTGTCATCATTTTTCTGACCGACGGTCTTCCGACAGAAGGGATCACCGAAGAAGATACCCTCCTGTCAGCCCTCCAGCAAGAGACGCCGGAGGCGGTGCGCATCTTCCCCTTTGGCGTCGGCTATGATGTTAACACCTTGCTGTTGGATCAGTTGGCGGAAAATCACAGGGGACGCCCAACCTATGTCGAGCCTGATGAACGTCTGGACGAGATCGTTTCTGCTTTCTACGCGCGGATCCAAAGCCCGCTACTGACCGATATCGCGTTGGACTTCGGAGCGGTAGAAGTCTACGATACCTATCCGCAGCCCTTACCTGATCTGTACGCCGGCGCTCAATTGATCGTTGCCGGACGTTACACGGGCCGGGGAGCACAGGCCATCACCTTGACGGGTAACATGGGCAACCAGCAGAAAACCTTTCGCTACGAGGGCGCTTTCGCAGCAGCAGAAGGTGAAGACTTCATTCCCCGACTCTGGGCAGCCCGCAAGATCGGGTTTCTACTAACGCAGATTCGGCTTCATGGCGAAAATCAGGAATGGGTCGAGGCCGTTGTGGCTCTGAGCCTGCGGTACGGGATCATCACCCAGTACACCTCCTTCCTGGTCGAAGAAGAGGCGTTGACGACAGAGGGTAGAGAATGGGCCGCAGACGAGTTACTGGCGGTTCCCACTCCCGCCCCATCCGGAGAAGACGCTATCCAGGAGGCTAAATCCCGCGAAGCGCTCGAGGGCGCCCAGGCGCCCCCGCCCGCTATGGAAGCGCCTCTTGGGTTCAAGGAGGAAAACGGCGGTGCACCGGGAATGACATTCAAATACGCCGGCGACAAGACCTTTATGTGCAGCGCAAGCACGTGTACCGACACAGCCTTCATACCCGACCAGATGGCGCCACTGACCGTACGATTTGATTCGGAAACCTATTGGCAGAAGTTGGCCGCGAATCCCAATTGGTTACCCTATCTGGCCCTGGCTCCCGAAGTGACTTTCGTTACAGCTGACGGAACAGCCTATCATGTGCAGCCCGGCGCGAACGTCGTTGAAGATCCGCTTCCAGAACCAGATGACAAAGACACATCCGTCACAGCGCCAACCCAGGAAGTGCAACCGGGCAATTCCATCGAACCGCAGGGGCCGGAGAACACACCGAAGGTCAGCGTTTCGCAAAGTCCCAATGCCTGCGCTGCGCCGCTAGCCCTGGCAGCGCTGGCGCTGCTCCTGGTCCTGGTACTGCGCCGTTGAACGCGGCGCTCAGAAACTGACCTGAAGTATAGCGTCGCGATACAGGCTAAACCTGAAGGCCCATACCCCTGGAAAGATTGCATAGATTCGCTCTCTTGCCAGGGGTTCATCGTTAATGAACGCCGCTTTGGGAGTTTCCGGAAGAGAAAGCCATACTTCACCATCGGCCAACCGTCCCAGGTTCATGGTAAGCGTCGCCAGGTTTTCGCGCGTCTCCCAGGACTCGATCTCACCACCTTGCGAAAGATGGAAAGTGGTACCGACCAGCTGGGGAGCAGGTTTCACCACGCGGACGCCAAGCAACACACACCCATGCGCCGGAATCCGGAATTCGGGCAGTGGAGATCCAGATCTGAGTTTCTGATACTGCCGATTCCAGAAATCCACAATGTGATAATCTCGTTGCAGGTCCAGGCCGGGAAGGCAGCGCGGCAACGCGCGCTCTACGGCAGCGTCGCCCCAATTGAAAAGCCCAACGAGCTGCCAGTTACCCCAGGGACGCGCGACGGGCGCCACGACTTCCCTGGGCATTCCCCGGCTGAACAGGTCCAACGCGTCCATCCCTTCCAACAACGGCGGCGATAATGCCGCCGCCACCCCTACATGTTCCGGACGAAGCTGCGACAGGTCATCCGACAGGACAAATACCCCACCGGCCAAACCAATCAAGGTCGCCTGGGCAATGATTTCTGCGGTTGTCAGTTCCGTGTCGAAATCTCGCACCATCAGATTGTCAGGATCGTTGTTCCACCACCGATTGTGCATCCAGGTACGGTTCAACACGTTACGCAGGCTATTGCGCAAACTCGGCATAAAGGGATTCTTGCGGATCAACCGTCGCATACCGGCGAACACCGGCGCCCACTCAGGCGCCGTATCGGGACCGATGCGCATGGCGTCTACGAGACCGATGGAGGGCCCCAGCGGAGCGCCGCAGCCAACCAGATAGGTCTCGGCTCCGGCAGCCTCACGAATCGTCTCGAGGGCTTGCCGGTAGGCTTGCGCACGGGTCAACGCAGGATCATGACGCTTTCCCGGCAGAGCGCCGGCATACATGAAGTCCAGCTTCAGATAATCGTACCCCCACGAAGTCACAGCCGTTGTCGTAAGTTCCTGAAGATAGGCCAGAACACCGGGATGTGTCGCGTCCAGGACTTGGGCGAAGAATTTACCCGCGAAAAAGCCAGCCGTGACCGGACGCCCGCGCCGGTCACGGAGCAGCCAATCCGGGTGGTCACTCGCGGTTTTGGATTTGGGATGCACCGTCAGCGGCGACAGCCACAGGCCAGGGGCAAAATCGGAGCCGCGAATCCGTCTGGCAAGCCACTCCAACGCATGGGGGAACCGGGCATTACGCTCCATCCAATCCCCCCAAATCGATTCGAACCCCTGATCCAGCTGAATCACTTGCAGGGGCAAGCTATCGGCAAGCAATGCTGCCGCAGCCAGATTGTCGATCACATCCGATTCCGAGACCTGATCGAAATACATATACCACGAAGACCATCCAGAAGGCGCCGGGCGCGGAGGGTTCACGTGCATCTGGCGCGCCACGGCGTACGCATACTGCGCCAGAGGGTCTGCCCAAATCGCAGTGCACGAAGACGGGGCGCTACAGGTATTGGAGGCGGCGTAGCTAACCCATTCCAGGTAGAACCACTCTGAGAACAGTGTTTCGCCCCGGGCAAGCAGGGTGTCATCAGCTTGAGATTGTATCAACAGATCAAGCGTTTCAGGTCGCAAATCGGCCCAGACCTGCACAAACTGGTCGGCCAACGATGCTCCCCCGGCAATCAGCGCCTCCCGGTCGGTAATCAACGCCCCCATGGATTCGCTCCAGAAACGCCCGCTTTTGCCGGGTAGCGGCGTCCGCACATTGTACATCATGGCTCCGACGGCGCGTTGCATAATCCACGAGGGACGATAGTCGCGGCTTCCCGCTCCGACGAAACCGGCAGGGGACCAGGATTGCCAGCCATGGCGATAGAACCCTGTCGGGTTTCCCGAAAGATGCAGCGACCCCGGCAGCGTACGGAAGAATAGCCGGCGCACCGCCACGGCAGCTTCTGCTTGCCGGGTAACTCCAAGGCGAATCAACACAAAAGGACGCGTGTGATACAACCGGATCTCAACGGCAAGACAGTGCGCTTTGCTGCTTGTATAGTCAACGACCAGACTATCGAACAGGCCATGAACATCCTCACCGCCGCCCAATCGGTGCGTCCGGTAGGCAGCAGTGGACGTTGTCAACTGCACCCGTTTGCCGTTCTGGATGACATCGGCGCCCAACTCTCCGGATAGACGCCGCCCAGGACTCTCCAGATGAAACACGCCCGTTTCGGCATCCCACCGCAGGGCGAACGATGGACTTTGAAGTACAGGCTGCATAGAGGATTCTCTAGCGACACTCACAAACAGCTACACATCTCATATGCCCGCGGCCTGCTTCAATTCCTGACGGCGACGGCGATACTCCACGATCGGACGATCTCCCTGAATCAGCCGTTCTCCCATTTGCAAGCTGCTGGGTTTGGGAACCTGTGTCTGCACGATGCGCCGGTCCTGATGGGCGACGAGACGATTGAAGGGCATCGCCACACGGGCGATCCACGACCCCAGCACCGGCGCCTTCATGAACTTCTGGTAGAATCGCAAGTAGAGCAGCGTATGCTCATCATCAACCGGCACAAACACCCCCAGTACGCGAACTTTCTCGCTGATGCGATTCTGCCAGAGATTGGGGAAGATAAATTCCAACCGGTAATCACGCGTGGGATCCGGCACAGGGACTTCATCCGGACGTCGCGGCGGCGTCCCATCGTCCACACGGTTGAAGACATAGACGTTGAACTGGTTCTCATTTACCCATTCGACGCCGGGGCCATCCACCAGGGCGCGATTTCCGCGTCCAATGGTGTTATGGTGCACAAAGGGCAAGTGCACCACGTCCAACTGGTTCTCGATCACGCGTGAATAGTGAGTGGACCACGGATCGTAAATCGTGGCATAGTAAAAGGCAGCATCGATGTCATCAAAGAAAAGCGGAGGCTCCAAATCTACCGGCGGCTGCTCCCCCCACCAGATCCAAATCCAGCCATGGGCTTCGTGGGTAAGATAAGCATGCACCTTGAAGCGCTCCGGCGCCGGAGCATTTCGACCGTTGGCCGGAATCAAGGTAACCTGGCCCGACGCATCGTACTCGAACCCGTGGAACGGACACTGGAGCTGCCCGTGAAGTACCTGCCCCTCGCTGAGCGCTGCCCCACGGTGCACACAACGGTCGCGCAGACAACTGACCTTGCCGCCAGCATCGCGCCAGAACACCAATTTCTCGCCCATGCGGGTGACCCCAACAGGTTTCATCTGCACCTGTTTCGATTCAAGAACGACGTACCATTGGTTAGGAATCATAGCCCTCTCCCTGTGTATGCGTTGATTATAATACACGAAGTATAGCTGATTCTATCCATCTAGCAACAAGCCCACTAGATGAAAATACCCTCCGTGGCGAACGCCACGGAGGGTATCCTTATCCAAAACGCATCGCAGTACTCCGCACTTACGACGCTTTATCGACAATTCGCAGATGGAGTTCTGCGAGCTGGCGTTCCGTGACCGGAGAAGGTGCATCCGCCATCAGGTCAGATGCCTGCGTCGTCTTCGGGAACGCAATGACCTCACGGATATTGTCCTCACCTGCCAGCAACATGACAGTGCGATCAATTCCCGGTGCGATACCGCCATGGGGCGGCGCACCATAGGAGAAAGCTTCCATCATATGGCCAAACCGCGCCTGGGCCTCTTCTTCCGAATATCCCAGAATCCGGAAGACGTCCGATTGAATCTGGGGATCGTGGATCCGGATGCTACCCGAGGCCAGCTCGTAGCCATTACAGACCAGGTCATACGCTTCAGACAGTACAGCCTGGGGATCGGACGCCATGCTGGCGTAATCGTAAGGGCGCGGCATGGTGAAAGGATGATGTGCGGCATTCCAGCGTTTCTCGTCTTCGTCCCAATCATACATTGGGAAATCGAGCACGAATCCGAAAGCCAAGAGGCTGGGATCGACCAGTTCAAGACGGTCGCGAAACGTAAGTCGCAATGCCGAAAGCGCCGCCGCCGCCACCGCAGCACCGGCGACGACAATGCAAACCAGATCGCCTTCAGAAGCGCCGGTGGCTTCCACAATCGTAGCGATTTCACTCTCTGACAGGAATTTAACCGCCGGCCCCTTGACTCCATCGCTACGGAAGGCCAACGTGACCAAACCCTGGGCCCCGTGTTTCTTCGCGATTTCCGTCAGTTCATCGATCTCGCGCCGTGTATAGTCAGCGCAACCAGGCGCCACCAGGCCCTTGATCTTGCCGCCGCTGCCCGCAACGCTGTTGAACACGCGGAAACCGCTCTCCACCAGCCGGGGAGTAAGGTCTACGAGTTCCATACCAAAACGGAGATCGGGCTTGTCCGAACCGTAACGGTCAAGGGCCTCAGCGTAGCTCAGACGCGGGAAAGGCGAGAGAATCCGCCGGTGCGGCGTGACCGTTCGGACCAACTGGGTGAACAACTCTTCTATCAGATCCAGAATATCATCGCGCTCGACAAAGGCCAGTTCCAGATCCAACTGTGTGAACTCCGGCTGCCGGTCGCCGCGCAGGTCCTCGTCGCGGAAACAACGGACAACCTGATAGTATCTCTCGAAGCCGGCAACCATGAGCAGCTGCTTGAGTTGCTGCGGGGATTGCGGCAGGGCGTAGAATTTACCGGGATGCACGCGGCTGGGTACCAGATAGTCGCGCGCTCCCTCGGGGGTCGATTTGAACAAGAATGGCGTCTCGATTTCGATAAAATCGTGGGCATCCATGAAATTCCGGATGAATTGCACGACCTCGTGCCGGAGAATAAGGTTACGTTGCATACGACCACGTCGCAAGTCCAGGTAGCGGTAACGCAGGCGCAGCGCCTCGTCGACGGCCGATTCCTCATAGATATAAAAGGGCGGCGTTCTGGAGGTGTTCAGAACACGGATCTCACGGGCTTCCACCTCGATATGCCCGGTGGCCCAGTCTACATTCACTTGATCATCCGGGCGCAATCTTACCACGCCACGTACCTGAACCACGAACTCTCCACGCACCTCAGAAGCAATGGCGTGCGCCTCCGGCGCCGAATCGGGGCTGGCGACTACCTGAGTCACGCCCCACCGGTCGCGCAATACAATGAAAATCAAGCCACCGTGGTCGCGCTGCCGGTTGACCCAACCGGCAAGGGTAACCTCCTGTCCCACGTGCTCAGGTCGCAGCTCGCCGCAGGTATGAGTTTTCAGCATGGTTCTCCTCCAGATATGAAGTACAAGTCACTATACCACAACGGATACACGAGGCAAGCCTGGGGATCTTCTAACCACAGAGCGCGCCAAAAATACACAGACAAGGTGAAGTTATGGCTTATCTCCGGCTCAAAAGAAAACCGGCATCCGAAGATGCCGGTCGAACCATCAAAACGCTATTAGAGTTGCCGGTATACCTACTCAAGCGCGTGAACGCAGCTTGCTCCCGTAGAAAACCAGCCCCCCCACGACCAACGCAAAGCCTGCGATGGCCAACATCAAACGAGCGCCCGTGGACAATGCAAAGCCGGAAACCGGCAACATCAGCAATTGCCCGCAGTACTCCAGATTGACCTCGGCGCCATTACACCCGTTGAGATTGACCACAACCGGGGGTTGGGTCGCCATTGCGCCTGCGGGCGGGTTGACCCAGACCGCATATTCGCCTTCCCACAGTCCACCCTGGGAGTAGTTTCCCTGCGCATCGGTTATCACGACGTGCGTAATCAGCGCTTCCAGATTATAAGGCAACAGATACCAGGCAGCCGCATAGCCTTCTACACCTTCAGCCGTGCGCACCTTGATCCACTGATCCTGCTGTTCCACTTTGCGCGCCAGATCCGCCAGCGAATCCAGCACGGTCAGAATCGTACCGTTCGCTACGGTAGCAAGCGACTCATAGCCAGTTCCAGACCCGCTCCGAACATGGAGCACCCCCC
>JAFGNR010000412.1 GCA_016926915.1 Anaerolineae bacterium | reverse complement strand
GCCGGGATTCACTTGCACCCCCACGCTCTGCCAATCCCGGTAGGCGTAGATACGCGGATGCGTGATTTCATCTTGCTGAAAAGGCCCCAGCCCCGTGCGCAGCACAACGATACCGGCCGCGCACAGGATCACCATCGCCAAGAGTGGTATGACGACGAGCCATCCCCATTTTCTTTTCATCAATGCAGCCTCCCCAAGGGTTTGGGTCTGTTTTTTATCAATTGGCGAAAAGGTGGAACGCGCGCCAAACAGGCTTTCCGTCCGGCCCACGCCTCCACCTGAAGTCTACTACTGCAATCCCAGCGTCGCAATCGCGGGCCGGTGGTCCGAATAGCCATCCCAGGGCCCAAGATGCGCCCCGGCAACCCGCCAGTGAGGCGAATGCCAGACGTAATCGATGCGGAACCACCAGGTACGGCCTGCGCCGCCCGAGGGAAACGTGGCCCCAGGCCCCTTCCCTGCCGCAAGCCAGGCGTCGTCCAACACGGCGTCCACGCTCCGGTATCCCTGTGAAGTTTCGAGCATATTGAAGTCGCCCACTAACACCAACGGGCCGGGGATGCCGGCGATGAACGTCGCCAGGCTTTCCAGCTGCTCGTTGCGATAGGCCAGCAGCCGGTTGAGGCTTCCGGGCGTTCCCAGGGACATCGGGATTGCATGGATGTTGATCACTGTAATCCGCTCATCCTGGAACGCCGCCTCGACCACTTGCGGCGCACCCAGCCAGCGCCCGGGGATCGTTTCCCCCGTGGCGGAGATCGGATACCGGCTCAGGATGCCCAGGCCGGTTACGCCCGGCTGCGGGTCGAGCCAGCGATAGGGATAGAGCGCCGCCAGGTCGCGCTCGATGGCTGCCGCCACATCTGGGTTCAGCTCCTGCAGGCCCACGATATCGGCATTAGCGGCGCGCAGGGCCGCGATGGCGGCCTCCGGGTGCGTTTGCGTCCCCAGCAGGTTGGCCGTCATGACGGTCAGCGTGGGATCGCCGGCCTGCACCCCGGCGCGCCCAGGCCAGAGAAGCCCGCCGTAGGTCGCGACGCAGATCAACAGCCCCACTCCCAGGCCCACCCAGAGCTCCCGGCGCTTCGTGAACCAGGCCGCCGGCAGGATGAAGGGCAGCGGAACGAAAAGCGCCAGGCCAGCCGCGTTGAGCAAGAATACCCACCACCGGTCTCCCGCGAGCTGCCGGCCCGCAAACCAGATGACGAGCATACCCAGGTAGATGTGGGCCGCCGCCGCCAGCAGCCGCGCCCCTGGCGTTTGCCGTTTTTCCATCACGCTTTCCCTTCCCTCCCGCTTCCGTTCCTGCCAACAATCTGTCAAGGCGCCAGCAGCGCGCCGGACGATCCGCCGGGGGTGGCGGCCGAATTGCCGCGCAGGTCCAGGATCGGCGTTCCTTCGCCGCTGATAATCCACTTACTGTTCGGCTGCAACTCCTGGGCGATGAGCAGCTGAATATACTGCTGCGCCAATTCTCCTTTGCCCTCGAGCTCGGCCAGGACCGCGCGGATAGCTATGCGTTGCGCTTCGGAGGTCAGCGCAATGCGCTGCGCGTCGGCCTCGGCCAGCTTTTCGATCTGGTAGGCTGCCCCTTCAGCCTCTTTCTGGGCGGCGTAAAACTCCGCATCGGCCGAGGTGCGCCGTTGGGCCGCCTCGGCCTCCGCCTGTTCCTGACGCTGGGACGCCACCATGCGATCCTTGATGGCCGTGAGCACTTCCTCCGGCGGCGACGCGCTCTGAATCTGGACGGTGATGAACTCTACGCCGTATTGTACCTCTTTGTCCCGCAGCGCCGTCATCACCTCGCTGTTCATCTCCGCGCGGCTGTGCATAACGTCGGCCATTTCCTTCGTGTTTACCACATCCCGTAGTTTACCCTGAACGAATTCGAAAACAATGCGTTCTGGGTCGTCGACTTCCAGAGCGAAGCGCTCCGGGTGCGTCACGCGATATGTATACTGGAGCGAGACGTCCATGGTCACGTCATCTGCCGTCATGGCAGGGAGTTGCTCGACGTAGCCGAGGCGTTCGTTCACCTTGACGATGATGACCGTATCGACGAGGGGAATCTGCATGTGCCATCCGGGATCATCGATGGACACAAAGCGCCCGCCGCGCAAGTGCAAACCCCGCTCATATTCGTGGATCTTGTAGACGGCCGAGCGCCCCACGAGGAACACCGTCCCCAAGATCGCGAAGACCGCCAGCACAACCACCGCCAACCGGTACAACGCGCGCAGAATATCCGCCTCGCGCGACAGGGGAACTCTATTCCCCGAACCCGATTCCACAGCCGGTACAACATTCTGAGTCATGGTCCAACCTCCCAATTTCAACTAGACTTCAAAGATCTCAATTACGTAATGACTTCCCCGAAAGAATTAACTTTTTCACCACAGAGACACGGAGGGCGCTGAGAATTCAATAATGAACTTAATAAAATTCAACCGAGACTTTGGTTTTGCTAAATGCTATCAAATCGTCTTTAATGTTTTCTCGATGTTCTCTGCGCCTCCGGGGTTCAGATGCCTTCCGGGAAGCGACTACGAGCTTCCCGGAAGGTTTGGCACGCGAGCTGCGCGCGCGCGTACTGCCCAACGCGCCAACAATGCCCACGTAAGCATGCACACCGCGCACGCCACACATAGAGCCGGGAAAGACAGCCAGGCCAGATTGTAGTTGTAGAGACTTACCCCCAACTCACTCCGAAATACCAGTAGATTCAAAACCGAGATGACCACAGCAGAGAAGACCAGCGGGACCCAGACGTAGGTTGTCGTCAGGATCACGGCCCAGAGCCGGTGTAGCCAGGTGCGCCCGCCCAGGTAAACCAGCGCGCCCCCTGCCGCCAGGGCAAAGATCACGACCGTTGAGAGCGGATTGAAAAGCACGATTTTCGATGTCGTCGTGATTGTATCCTGGCGCGCCAGCGCATAGAGGGTATGCGCCATGGCCGCAACCAACCCGAACCCCCCTGCCGCGCCGAGAATGCGGCGGTCCAGCGCCTGGCGCCACACGCGCTTGCGAAAGACGAGCGCCAGGCTCATCACGAGGGCCGCGCCTCCGATGGCGAACATCACAAAACCGCTATCGCCATCGAAAAGGAAGAGCTGCGTGTGATCCAGCGAGTCGTGGAGTACATCCCCGGGACGCCAGAGCCAGGAGGCCTGCTCGCGCAAAGTGATCGTGAGGTCGCCCCCGGGGTGATCGACCAGCAAATACATGTCCTCGCCAAGCGTCGCCATCTGCAGGCGGCTGTTGTAGAAAGGATCGCTCTGCGACGCCGAGGTCAGGTCTGGAATCGTAACGAACGCGTAGGCCGCGCCCCCGGCAATGCGCACCGGGATGACCCCCGCCGGCGCCCCCGCGTAGCGCAACGTGCGCGTCCCATGATCCTCCTGATCTTCTACCAGGCGGTAGGGCGGGGCCTCCTGAAATGCAATGCTCGGATCCCCCAGCAGGAAGTAGTAAGGCAGCCGCGCGAACCCCTGTAGGGCGCCGCGACTCTGAACCCGCATCACGTGACCGATCGTAAACTCAGGCCACGTATAGCGGAAAGGCGCGCCCGAAAACTCGCCGAACAAGTAGCCTTCGTTGGGCGTGAACGCATACCCCGCGTAGGCCGCCGCGCCCTGCTCTACGAATGCCAGGGCTATCGAATCCGTCTCGTAAGGGCGGAAGGTATTGCAACTGGCTGCACTCAACACGGCGCCCTCAAGGGTGGGGACATCGGCGCGCCGCAGCTGGGTCTCTTCGTCAAGATTCCAGCTGCGCGGCCCGCCATGCCCGGTAAAGGTGAGGTACCCGGCCTGGCCCAGCGCCTCGCGCAGATTGGCGAGGGTCAAGGGCGCCAACCTGCGCTCTGCACCTTCTACAAAGGTGATCCCGGCCTCGATGTTTCCGGCGGGATTTTCCGCGTTCACCGTCGCCGCGTAATCCGCCTGCACATTGGCCCGCCGCGCCCACAAGGCGCGGGCATCTGCCAGGGTAGCCCCGGAGATAATGCCGGTAAGGGGAGACTGTATTCTCTCCCCTTGTGCCCGCGCAAGATCGATGAGCGCGTCATCCGTGAGCTGGGATGGGGCCGTCACCCAGACCAAAAAGGCCGGCGCGCGCGCCAGTGCGTCATCGAGGGTGTGGGTGATGCCGGTATCCAGCTCTGCGGCAATTTCCTCCGCCAGCGCGTAGTAAGGGTCTTGTGTATCGGCGAGGACCCATACCGTTTCCGGTGCATCTTGACCGGCGGCGCCAGGCGTTTCCCGGCCTGTCACTGGTTCTCGGAAGTAAGTGTATGCCGCGACGAGCGCCAGCGCCAACAAGACCGGCGTTGCTAATCGGGTGATTGTTCTCATCATTGTGCTGCTCCTTGAGAAATGGCTTTGAGCTCTCGGCCGAAGAACGGCTGAAGCCGTTACTACGAACCAGAGCGCGCGCCGTTACTACGAACCAATTCACTTTTAGTATAGCCAATGCGACCGGCCCCGTCTACTGTGAAAACCTACAGGTTTTCCCCTCGCGGGGCGCGCGCACCCTTGCCACGGCCCTTGCCTGCGGTACAATCGGCCTGCATTACGAAAGAGGAGGTGCGCATGCGCGCCGATTTGCACATTCATACGACGGCCTCTGACGGACGCTGGACCGCCAAACAGCTCGTCGAGGGCGTGTTGGCCGAGGGGATCGCCCTTTTTGCGGTGACGGATCACGATTCGGTAGGCAATATCGCGCCGGTCATGGCGCTGCTGGACGGCGCCGGACTCGCCTTTCTTCCGGGGGTCGAGGTCTCCACCCTTCAAGCGGGCAACGTCTTCCACATCCTGGGCTATGGCATCGATCCCACCCACGGGCCGCTTCTGGCGCTGCTGAACGAGCACGAGACCAAACTGCGTGAAGTCGATGACGAAGATATGCGCGATCTCATCGCCCTGGGCTTTCCCATCGACTGGGAAGACTACGTGGCGTACACGTACGACCGGACACGGGGCGGCTTCAAATCGCTGAACTATCTCATCGACCTGGGATTGTGTGATGGGCCGAAGGACTTCTTCGCCCGCATTCGGGAGCTGCTGCACCACCGGTGGCCAGACTTCGCGCCGCCCGGCGCCGCCAGCGCCATGATCCGCCAGGCCGGCGGCGTCCCCATCCTCGCGCATCCTGGCGCCAGTTTCATGAAACTCGGCGGCGTTACCGGGGACAATTTGCACAGCGCGCTGGCCTGGGGAATCGCCGGGGTTGAGTGTTACTCGCAGTATCACGATCCGGAGACCACCGCTTTCTGCGTCGACTGGTGTACGCGTCACGACCTGCTGATCACCGGCGGTTCGGACTACCACGGCGGTCTGGTCAACCGGCAGCTGGGGAAACCGTTTGTCGATACGGACCAGCTCCGCCTTGGCGAGCTGGAAGACAAAATCATGGCGCCACTGCAAAGAGGGGGATTCACCACAGAGAACGCCGAGATCGCAAAGGAGACTTGAATTTTCTGACGATATGCAGCGCCATTCTTAAAGAATTTTGATCTTACCTTTGCGCTCTCTGTGCGGTGAAGGCGCGTTTTTCACAGCGGCGTCAAATCTTACAATTTTCAAGGAGTACTTAATGACGACACCAACTCTCTCACAACGCGGGCAGACCATGCCCATGTCGGCTATGCGGAAGCTGAGCCCGGCGGCGCAAGCCGCGCAGGCGCGCGGCGTCGAGGTCATCCGGTTGAATCTGGGACAGCCCGATATCGAAACCCCGGCGGAGTTCTGGAACGCGGTGCGAGCTTTCCCGGAGCGCGAGCCGACGCTGGCCTACGCCCCTTCGGCAGGACGGCCGGAGCTGGTGCGCAGCTTGGTGCGCTATTATCGCGACGCCGGCATCGCGCTGGCTCCCGAGGAACTCGTCGTCACTGTGGGCGGGTGCGAAGCCATCCTCTTTGCACTGTTGGCCTGCGGAGATCCCGGCGGCGAGATCATCACGCCGGAACCCTACTACTCGAACTACGCGGGGGTCGCCGCCATTGCCGGGATGACGCTGGCGCCGGTGACCACTCACGGAGAGGATGGCTACCATCTTCCCGGACGCGAGGCCTTCGAAGCCGTGATCACGCCGAAGACGCGGGCGTTGCTCTATGCCAGTCCCGGCAATCCCACGGGCGCCGTCTACACGCGGGCCGAGCTGGCGCTGCTGGGCGATCTGGCGCGGGACCATGGGCTTTTCCTGCTGGCCGACGAAGTCTACCGGGAGTTCACCTACGATGGCGCGACCGCCGCCAGCGTGCTACATCTGCCCGGCCTCGACGACCACGCCGTCCTGCTCGACAGCGTCTCCAAGCGCTACTCGGCGTGCGGCGCGCGCATCGGGTGTATCGCTTCGCACAACGCCGGGTTCATGCAGGCCGTGCTGAAGCTAGCCATGGTGCGGCTCTCGGCGCCGGCGCTGGCCCAGGCGGGCATTGCTGCCTGCATCGATACGCCCCCCGGCTACATGGAGACCGCGCGCGCCGAATATCAACGCCGCCGCGATCTGGTGGTGGAGCGGCTGAACGCCATGGAGGGCGTCAGCTGTCGCAAACCGGCGGGGGCCTTCTACGTGATGGCGCGGATGGAGGGGATCGACGCCGAGGATTTCGCCCGGTGGTTGCTGTCCGACTTCGAAGTGGATGGGCAGACCGTGATGGTGGCGCCGGGCGCCGGTTTTTACGCCACGCCGGGCCTGGGGCGCGACGAAATCCGCCTGGCGTACGTGCTGGAATTGGAGAAACTCGCGCGGGCCATGACGCTGTTGGCCGCTGCGGTGGCGCGGTACCGGCGGGAGCAGCGATAGCCAGACTCCCACAGTCTCCGCAGACGCCTTGCCAGTATCGAATGGGTGTGTTCCACCGGGGAGCTACTTCTGTGAAACATACCCTAATGGTTGTGGGAGGCGTTGCTACGGGTCGCGCTTCAGCACCATGAGGGTGATGTCGTCAGCCTGGACGGCGCCCCCGGAGAAGTCGCGGATTGCCGTCATGACCGCGTCCTGGACGTCCTGCGCCGTGCATTCGACGCGCGCCTCCAGAATCTCCAGGAACCGGTCCTCGCCGAAGAAATCGCCGTCCTCGTCCTGCGCGTCGATCACGCCATCGGTGTATAACACCAACATCTGCCCCGGCTTGATATCGAGCGTTCTATGCACCCACGACTCCCCCTCGAAAATCCCCAGGGGAATGCCCGTGCGCCTCAAAGCTTGGACGTGGAAACCGGAGCGCGCGCTGATGAGATAGGGGGGATTGTGGCCCGCATTGCAATAGGTCAGTAGCCCGGTTTCGGGGTCCAACACCGCGTAGAAGACCGTCACGAACAGATCGGCGTGGGTATCCTTCATGATACGGGGGTTGGCCGCCGCAAAGACGCTGCTGGGATCATCTTCGTACTGGCCGGCATAGGTGCGGATCAGCGTCCGGCTGACTGCCATGTAGAGCGCCGATCCCAGCCCCTTGTCGGCTACGTCGGCGATGAGGATACCGAACTTCCCGCCCGAAAGGGGGAGCACGTCGTAGAAATCCCCCGAGGTCTCGCGGGCTGATTCGAGCGCCACCGCCATTTGCCAGCCCTGCACCTTCCAGCCGAGCACCTCCGAGAGTTGGCT
>JAFGNR010000107.1 GCA_016926915.1 Anaerolineae bacterium | reverse complement strand
GCGATGAGTATGAGCACGACGAGCCACAACCGGCGCCCACGGCGCGGGCGAAGCTCCGGCGACACTTCGGCCTGAAAAGATTGCACAGGCAAATCCATTTTGGCGCCTCCTTGGGTATAGGGGGGTGCAGGTTTCTAACAAAACGGGCTCATCTCGACCGAGATGAGCCCTGACTCGTGGCGGGAGCGACGGGACTCGTTCGGTCGCGCGGATACGATTAGTTAGCTTCCTTCCTTCTGGTGCTGCAAGTGATCGAGATCGTCAGTACTCAGTTGTTCACCCGATGCAAGGTGGCAAAGGACTTGATCAATTTTCATGGATTAAACGATGTTTGTCAGACTGGATCGGATCTACTACAGTACTTACTCAACAGATCAAGAAAGCCTGGATCATAGTCATCTGTAACATGTTTCACACTCCAAAGACCAGAGTGCCGAATCGCGGCACTTTCCGCCCAACGCCCTAACCACGACTCACTTGGCGGATCGATGAGCCGTTTTGGATTCCAGTTGCTGAGCAAACCAATGGCGTTTCTTTTAACATATCCTCGCAGGCTCTCTGGGCCAGCTGGATCGTTAATTTCGACCCATAGGAAAGGCATACTGCGGATGTGTTGGCTTACTGCCTGCTCGAGAGGGTGTTCTTTTCTGCGTATTGCTGCTCCTGCTGAGGAGCCAACACCCCACTCCCCGGATATGTCTGCACTCCACTCGTCCCTATTGATGAGTGCTGTGCCCACATGCAGACGGAAGATGGAGCCTCGGTGGTTTCCGCCGCCGGCGTATTTGCCGCCCGCAGTGCCGCGATGCTGGCGCAGTCGCTTCCAAAGTGTGCTCTTGCTGCCAGTTTTCAACCCGTGTGTGCCCGCTCGTACCACGCGCAGGCCTTCCCCTGACCTGGTGCGCTTCTCACCAGGCTCAAAGAAGAAATAAACGCCGTGTGTGGGCCACTCCATGCGCCCGTGCGCTTCGGCAAGCGTTCGCTTGCCGCCGACACGCTTTTCCAATGCCTCCAGGATGCTATAGAAACGCCGCACGTCCTGCAAGCGGGACTCAAAACGCGCGTCACCCATGCTGTCCCTCCAGGCGCCTGTTGAGCCAACGTAACTGTTCGCCGATCCGTAGGCCACGCATGGGCATCTCGACTTGGCATCCCCTTGCTTCCAGCGGTCGTATTAGGAACTCTCGATAGCGTTGCCCTGCCAAGATGATGATGACGTCTCCGGCATGGACCTCATGGTGTAAGACTTGGAGCACTTTGTCCGCCCATGCGCGCCGCTGTGCAACGGGCATGCGATTAAGGGTTTCGTCGTAAGAGGCAATCACCTGATCCGGCGACACAAGGCCATATTTTGCGGAGAGGATGAACCATTGATCGCCAATCTGTTGGGCATAAGCAGATGCTTTTTTGAACCAAGCGGAGGTGTATAGATCACGCGCGGGCCGAGGTAGGGTTGCTTTCTTGCCCACGCAGGCTACCAATACAGTTTTTTGGGTCACCGAGACCTCCTCAATTGGGGCATTGATCACAAAGCATGCGATTTACCCGCACGTCAAGGCAACAGTCAAATGCTAGCACCTATTGGCCAGGATGTCAATGAACGAAACTCTCAAAGCCTAAAGCCTCAGCGTCACAATGCAGATATCTGATCCAGGATTTGCCCTACCCCATTGATTTTTACCTACAACTCTATTAAGGCTAACATCTCTGGGGGCACTCATTTGGCGATTACCGCGTAAAGTCTGTCAATTGAAAATATCAAATTCGCCAGAGGCGTAAACTCTTGTCACGTCTGGCCGAAATCAACTGCTTGCCATCTTTAACAAAGGCCGTACAAGTCACTGTATCTTCATGTGCCAGGAAAGTATTCGTAATTTTCGTACGCCGGGAATCGGCTTCTCGGTGGCATCGACGAAGATCACCCCACGTCCCGCTTCCTCGTAGGCCATCGTCGCGGTCGGCCAGAGGAGCCCCCTGTTCGACGCGATCCGCTCAAGGTCGTTTTCGCGTCTAATTCTCCCGATCCTAGGCTACTGCTTGTCCCTCAGCCAGGGACCTCCGGGTTGCCAGTGTTGCGTGCAGGCCTCCCCGGCGACCAAATCTTCAAGCACCGGTTGCAGAAAAGCCGCGATGTGCGTCGTCGCCGTCGATAGCGTGCGAGGAATCGCTGCCTCTTGGCTCAGATGGTAACGGCGCAGGAAGGCGGCCCATTGGGCTTGCTTATCGAGGTCCTCAGCGAAGGACTCCCCTAAAGCCACTGGATGCGTGACCAGCGGCGTGCGGCGCTGCCGGAACGTCTCGCGAATGGCCTGTCCAAGTTCTTGACTATCAAAAGGATAGCGGTTGGCCAACAGCCAGATATCGAAGAAGTCCTTCATCCGGCTGTTCAGTTCGCCCAGGCGCACCATGCTCTCCAGTTTCTCAGCGATGGTACTCTCACGACTGTAGCCCTGTATCTCAGGCGCTGGGAATTCCAACAGCGGAGGGATACGAATGGGGACGATTCCGGGCACAACCGGATCGCCAAATCCCACATCAATCTGCATGGGAATACGAGCCGAGCCCAGATAGGCTGTGAAACGTACCCGCACGCCCTCATAGGCAGCTGCCTGAAGGATGCGTTTTGCTGAAATCGTCTCTGCGGCGAAGTGCAAACCATCATCTATCACCGGCTGCTCGCAGATCTCGCGGATAACAGTCACGATGTGTTCCAAGGCATTATCCAAACGCCCTAGCAAATCGATGTCGCGGGTGGGGCGGGGGAACGGCGCCTCCCAGACCGTGAACATCAGTGCGCCCTTGAGCACGAGCTGCTCGCGATATGGCGAGCGTCCCAGACGATACAGGAAACGCTCCAGAGCATAGTACTGCAGAAGTTCGTTGAAGGGGCGTTGTTTGGCCCGCGCCAAGTTACGCAGCCGTTGATGAACGGAGGCAGCGACATGTTGAGTCACAGGAGCATCTCCAGATAGGGTTTGATCACGGTTTCAACACGACAGATACGTGCATAGTGCAGGAGCTCCCCCACGTCGAAATCGGGGTGTTGATGGTAGCGTTCGAGGGCTTCCAGCGCGATGTCCTGGCCTAGTTTGCGGCGATATTTGAAGCTGTCGGCAATGGTTTTGGCCGGAATGGTCACGCGGATGGGAATCTCATCAATAGTATAGTTGGTGAAGCCCTCACGCCAGGCGTTGCCTGAGAACCAGAAGACCCGTATGGGTGGATAGTCCAAGCGTGGACCGCGTTTGCCCTGTTCCACTGCCACGTCCACGGCGTGTGGAATCTGGGTGGTGAGATCGTGAAAGGCCAGGGCTGAGATCAGGCAGATGACGCCATCGGGGATTCTCAACGCGACGGTGACCAGGTCCGGCTCGGTCAGCGGTGGCAGTTCGGTCAAGCGATAGAGACCACGGGCCAGACGTTCCACCAACCCGGCATCGTGGAGTGCATAGAGCGTGCGGGGATGTATCCCGAGCGCCAGCGCTTGTGACGTGCGTAGCATGCCTTGATGGCCACGAAAGAGATGCAGGGCCTCTTCTTGCGATTCTGCTGTAATCATAGACGGATACTTGGATAAATATGTTGGTAGAAAACTCTAATTACCTGCAATACTATCCGAGTTATGAAGGATTGTCAAGGAGGAAAACCGAGTTGACATGGGTGCTAGAGTCGCGCCAGAGTGGGGGATGCTTCTTGATGGCTCGACCGCCATACATTCGGGCTCCTTTTTGGGTATAGGGGGGGGCAGGTTTCTAACAAAACGGGCTCATCTCGACCGAGATGAGCCCTGACTCGTGGCGGGAGCGACGGGACTT
>JAFGNR010000106.1 GCA_016926915.1 Anaerolineae bacterium | reverse complement strand
TGCTCACAATAGGCGTTCAAGATTCATATATGGAATACTGACGATTTCCCCTTCGAACTCCACTTTGGCGCACGGTACCCGTGCGCCTGTCTCCAAAATTGTGGTCCTCATTGGCATCTCTTTGACTACGCCCGACATCCCGAGATAGGGTTGGCGGAGTGCTCCCACGCGACTCCCGACGCGCAGTGGTTCTCGCGGGTCGATGGGCATGCCGCTCTGTGCCGGCATGGGGATGACCAGGTAGGGACGCTCGTTGCGCCCTCCAGGTCTCGACAGTCCGAGTTCTGGATGGCTCGCGCACACCGCTGCCTCGCGGCCTTCCAGCGACTTCAGCAATTTGAACGTCGCTTCTGACATGGGGATTTTGCCGATACCCGAAGTGACCAAAATGGGGAAGGTGAGCGTAAGTAACCTGGGAATCAGCGTTGGCTGGACGCTGCCCAGGATCAATCCACCCACCTGCATCTCGATGGCCTGGTCCAGAGTATCTTCGTCAAGGTCTGCTCCTCCCACCACGATAGCACCCTGCGCCGAGGCGTCCAATCGTTTTGCCCGGAGGGTTTTCCGCGCCGAACGGGCCAACACGCGAAGAACGCCATACCGTTCCTCGCCGTTGCCCCAGATCCCTTGAATGAATGCGCCTCGAGTCTCGATGACAACCGCTCGACCGCGTATAACGCGAGCCACCGTGCCCGGAACAAGGGCGCTGAGTTGTTGGGGCTGCGAAGGCGCCTCCAATAGCAGGCGCCCGCGTCCGTAGCCTGTGATTGTGCCCTCGAACGGGGCGCGGCACACCCGTCCTCCCAGGCCGCCTCTCGAAGCCAGGATGGCGCCTCCCTGGACTGTATCGCCCACTTTGGTTTCCAGGTAGCGTTTTGCATTCTTGGGGGGAATGGCCAGATCCCGGCTTACGTTGACGATCGCGAACTCAGGCAAGCCGGTGATTTCGGCGACTGTCTGGAAAGATTCTACGACTTCGCCTTCGCGCACCAATGTCTCACCAGGGCGTGGCAGCTGTCGGGTGATTTCGATGCGCGTCAATGGATTGACGATGCTGTATGGTACAAACATCCGCTATCCCCCTACATCCCAAATCCAACGTTGAATGTGATTCCGGCGGCGCTCGGGATCTTCTGGCAGGCTCAGTGGTCGCCCCCGGGCATCGACAATCAGCCCCAAGAATCCCCCGATGGCCTCGATCTTGCCTCCCTTTCCGGGACCACCCAGGCCGACATCGAACCGTCGCAACGGGCGAATTTCGACCGTAGCGCGTTGTCCGGGCAGCAAAGGCCAGATTTCGAGCTCCCCATAGCGCGCCTCGACATCTAGTGTGCTCTGATCTTCGTAAGTGATCTGCATCTGCAGGATGGGGTCTCCGGCGCGGGCTTTCCCGATAGGAGAAATGACAGTCCCCAGTGGGGATAGAGCTCCGCTAGCCAGGGCAGCCGCAGCCGCAAGCGGTTTCACAGCTGCGACGGCGCCCAATGCCGGAGCCGTACCGTCTTTGTCCAACAGTATGGTGGAAATCCCCAGGGGTTCCAGCCCGTCGAGGGCCACGAGCAGCGCCTGGCCCGGACGGGGTGCGTGCACGATACCGCCGCCTGAGAGGATGATGGGATCGAAGAAGGGGGTATTGCCTCCGAAGCCGGCATTCCAGGCTGCGCGGGCGGATTTTACCGCATTCCGCAACATCTCGCGGGCAATTGCCTGATCTACCCACAGTTCCTGAAGTCCTTGGGGCATAGTCCAGGGCCGCAGCGCGCGGTTGTAAAGAATCGACACGACGTCATCGGGAGTTATCTCTTCAGGAAGCCAACGGAGAAGGTCTTCGAGGCCGTTTTCCTCTATCCAGGTCAGAGGACCGTACACAGTTCCCTGTCTTGCGAATACGTTCACTGACAATCGCCCGTTCACACAACTGGCAATCGTGGTATTGGCTGCTCCCAGATCGACGCCCAACACGCCGCGATCCGCCACACCTTCCCGGCGCCAGAGATATTCCACTACGCGACCAAACGCGGTTGCCGTCGGTTGTGGAGAGAGACGACTCCATGCGGTTAGCGCCTCCACACCGGGCGCTTCCTGAAGCCGTTTTTCGATATAGAGCTCTTCGAGGCGTTCCTGTGCCGGTCCCAGGTGTTCGGTATCGACTGAGGGCCTGACGTTGTCGACAACCTCGACTTTCGAGATGTCCCCGAGTAATTTTGTGACCCCGGCTCGCAGTTTTGCATTGCCGGCATACAGGATCTGGGGTCTGCTGCTCTGTTCTAACATCGAGGTTCCCAGAGCAATCGCATCGGCAAGTTCCATGATCGGTCTACTGGCGCCGCCGTCTACTCCGCCTACCAGGAGCACCACATCGGGAGCGCAATCGCGAACGGCGCGCGCCCAGGTCTCTTCCGGAGAGCGTAGACTGCCCTCTCGTGAAAGCACTGCGTCCACGCTGGCATAGGTGCTCGATGCAACGCGACGCGCGCTTTCCAGGCTCATCTCGTGCACCAACCCCGCGAGTACCACATGCAGGGGGTCTGTGCCGCTCATGATCACGGCAAATGCGTCTACACCCGAAAGCCCTTCACGTGGCGAAATGAGGTGTCCGCCTGATTTCAGGGTCCGCCCGATGATGTGCTCCAGTTCGCCAAGGGCTTGAACAACGCCTTCACTGATGTCGTTCCAGGGGGAATTCATGGTCGTCAATACCTGAGATTTGGCTACAAAGCGATAGCTATCGGCAACTCTTTCCAGCAGCAGGAGCTTCGTGAACACCGTACCGCAATCGGCGACCAGGATGGATTCTATGGTGGATTCATCTATCATGGCGTTATCCCCCGATCAATCCGATGAGTTGCGGGATGGTCTGGAATACCGCGTATAAACGTTCTACAAAGAGCGTAAATGCTGAGGTCAGTGCACCGGCGAAAGCCACGGCCAGGCCGGTAATGACAAAGGCACGTCCTATTCTCTGTAGCCAGAGCATGAGAGTCTTTGTTCGGGTCCCGCCCCCGGTGAAGTCCTCGGCGCCAGGGCGAGGACGCGGTGAGAAAACCCACAGCGCTAGGATCGTGCCCGCCAGCATCAGCACGCCATCCAGTAACACCTGCATCTTGCCGGAGAACGCCCCCACGTTGCCGGTGATTCGCACCAGAGGGATTAGAGTACCCAACAGTGCACCGGAAATGGCGACCGCAGCGCCAACCCCCAGGATGAATCCCATCGTCATATTGCCCAACTGGGAAAGTTTCGGCAATCCCTTGAACAACAACAGGGCGCCTAGCACCAGGGGGATTACATGGTAGACGCGCCAGGCTGTCGTACCCGCCAGGGAAGTCTGAATCCAATCGAGAAGGATGAAACGCAGGACGATCGCCATCGCATAGCCGGTCCCCGCGCCTACCAGCAGGGCCAAGGCCCAACGATAAAGCACATTGTCGCCGATCAAATAGCTGAAGATCGCCAGTGTGACGATTGTACCTACAAGCATACCGATTATGTCGAGATTCATAGTCTAGGCCACCTTTTTCCGACCTGCCACCAGGGAATAGAGTGCGCCTGCCAGCAGGAATCCCGCACTTACCCATTGCATCAGGAGGATTGCGTCCAGGCGCCGGGTGATGTATTCGCGGGGTTCCAGTCCTCGCGTCTCCCAATATGCAGCTACGCCGGGGAATCCGCTGATCCATCCTTCCAGAATATCCAGGTCAAAGAAGGGCATGACCAGCGGGCTGGCTCCTGCACTCAACCCGGCGCCGATTTTTAGAGGAGGTAGATTGGCTTGCCGGCGCGTTTCGTTGATCACGGCGCTTTGTTCGATCCACCAGCGTAGACGCTCGGAACGCGCGCTCAAAATCAATAGCAGATCGACATCATCGGTCTCGGTGAAGGCGCTCAGGAATTGTGCGATGCCGTTTGCTTCACCCGGTTGGTAGCCTGCATTGGCCAGAACGTCATCGGGCGGGGCATAACGGTTCCTTGCCCAATCCAGCCGCTCCTGAATCAATCCGGCGCTTTCCGGCAGCGTACTGACAAACACGACCCGGACATCTCGTTCCATCAGATGATCGAGCAAGGCTTCAACCATGTGGGCCATTTCTTCGGCTTCGGCGGGGCCATACTCCACCGCAATGAGGACGAGATCGCTTGCTTGCAGCGCATCGACCGTTGTGTGCAGTGGTACAATGCCTTCTTGCCTGGGCGGCAGGGCGAGTTTTACCGGCAGTAATCCCAGAACCGCGACGCTGGCGGCAAGCCCCAGGGCCAGCACGACGATCCAGCGTAGCACCATGATGCTCCAGTGGGACTTCTCGCGCGCTTTGGAAAGGGGGCGTTCTGCGCCGTGCGGGCGTTCCAGAAGTTCCTGCCACACTTGCGCTTCTTCAAGATACGCCTGCGGGAGGGGCGCGTTTACGCCAGCAACTGCCCCCGAAGGCGTGTCCACCTCTGGCTGTGAGGGGAGCAATCCTTTGAGTCCGGCAAGAGGGCCTTGGACAATCGCCGGTAGTGGGGTAAGGGTGTCCAGGGCTGCCGCAGACCTATCGCCAGGGCCGCTGGGACGGTATTGCTGCACCCAGTCGGGAATCTCGGCCTTGACCAATCCCTCTTCTGCCTCGCCCGGTTCCGCTGTAACCCGTGCAGGATCCAATGGGGCGGTGCCAGGAGGACGGAGATCGGCCAGCCATCCCGGTACGTTTGCACCTTCCAGTCCTTCGCCGGCCGGCGCCAGGGGACCCGTACCAGGGACAGGCGCCGGGCCTAGCTCTCGTACCCAATCGGGCAGTTTGCCTGGTATGAGCTCTGGTGGTGGGGTTTCCGGCTCTTCTTTCTCCTGTTCGACCACCGGTTCTTCCTCGGCTTCGGTTTCAGAGTCGTCTAGCGATTCTGCGAGCCAGTCCGGGGGAGCTGAGGACTTTGGCGCCGCCTGTTGTTCTGCCGGTTCTCTACGTAATGACCAGGCGCCTCCCTGGGGAGCAGTTTCTCCGCTCGAGGTATCATCCTCATCCAGGAGACCGGACAACCAGTCGGGTAATTCGGCCGATTCGCCGCCCGTAGCTTGTGGCTGGCCGGGACCGGTCAACGCGTTTTCACCGGACACCGCTGCCAGCCAGTCGGCCGGGGTATCACCGGATTTAGTCATCTCCGGCGGAAGTTCCTGCTCGGCGGCATCTCCCAGGAACAGACTAAGATGTTCTGGGGCGTCCTGATCTTCAGAGAGGTGTTCGCCAGACACAGGCTCCATGCCTGATATCCAGTCCGGGAGCTGCGCCTGTGGCGTCATGGGGTGTGGAACCTCTTCCGGAGCTGGCGGCTCTCTCTCCACTTCCTCTGTGAGCCATTCAGGAAGTGGTTGTACTGGTTCTTCGGGCGTTCCGGGAAGCGGACTATCGGCCTGGTATTTCATCTCAGACCCAAGGTCTGAAAGCCAAGCGGGGAGTACTCCTGCTTGACCGGGAGGAGCGCTCTCGGGTTTCTGGTCCTCCGCCGTGTCTGAATCGGAGGATATTCCCAATAACCAATCCGGAAGGTCGGACTGTGTGGGGAACGGCTCTTCATCAGGGAGGAGTTGGGTCTCTGTATCGCTAATGGATTGTAGCCAATCAGGAATCTCGCTCCCTACAGGTTCGGGATACGTCTGTTCCTTTACGCCATCCGGTTCCATTGCTGCCAACCAATCCGGTACCTGACCGCTGGCCTTATCTCCGGGCGGTTCGCGCAAGGGGCGAGATGGGATCTCGATTTCATCCCTGTGCGACGTCGCGCGCGCTGTTTCTTCCTTGTCCGGTTCAGTCGCGGAAATTCCGCTGGCATCCGATTCGGATGCCAGCCCTTGCAGCCAATCCGGAAGCTCACCTGCCCTGGATTCACCGGGCAACTCTGCTTTATCTTCAAAAGGGGACAACTCCAGAGGTGCGGGTGCTTCTTCATGGCGCTGAGTTTTCTGTGGTATTTCGGCGTCAGGGGCTTCTGACGCGGAGGGTTCCGGCGTCGGTTCAGGACCTGCAAGCCAATCGGGTAGAGCGTCAGGGTCGAGATCGAGAGGCTCTTGGGCCTCCTCTGCGGCAAACTCGATGTCTTGTTCAGGCGCCAATCCCGAAAGCCAATCCGGCAGCGTCGCAGCACTGGAAGGCGACGCATCCTCAGGTTCCGGCGCCGGTACAGGCGCCTCCGCAAACCGGCCGGTGCTGCTCCCCCCGGCGCTTGCAGCGGTTCGTTGTGAGGGTTCGGAAGACGCCGGTTCCAACAGGCCCTGCAACCAGGGGGGAAGCGTTTCTTCTTCATCGGGTTCTTCAGTCTCTTCGGCGCCGCGCGTTCTGATGGGCAACGAAATCCCCTGTACGCGTGGCGGCAGCTCTTCCTGGGGCGGCGCAGGGCTTTCCGGTGGAACAACGCCCTCCAGGGGAACCAGGCGCGCGTGGCAGCGATCGCAGAATAGATTCCCTACCGGGTTAAGCGTGCCGCACATGGGACAGCGAATGCTCGTTTTCTGCAAGGGGGCGCCGCAATCGTTGCAGAAACGGCTGCCATCTCGATTCAGTGTGCCGCATTTAGAACAGCGAATCATAGTTCCCTCGAATCAGTCATCACTATGAGGCCGCACCGTGCCAAAGACAATGCGAAGTCCTGCCAACAACGTTCCCAGAGCCACGCCGATGACCAGCCCGCGCATGCCTGCTGTTGCCGGAACACGCTGCGTCCAATTAGCAAGACCTGTGAGCATGCTAGTGACGCCTGCGGCGGGCAAGAAACCCAGCGGGATAGCTCCGACCAGCACGACCACGACTACGAGGATAAATAGTAAGGAGCCGCTCGTGGGGCGGATCCGCAGCATTCGCATCCCGGTGAGCACCAGGGTAAACGCCGTCAAGGCCAGCAAGGCGGATTCTCCGGGGATGATGAATTGCGTGAGGAGCAGTTGCCCCCAACGTCCTTCGGTTCCCTGGAGGAATACCAGGACCAGCGTGCCGACGGCCGAAACAATGACCAGCAAACTGCTACCCCACCCCTGACCGTGTCGCCCCAGTCGTACCAAGTGAACGCGCAACAAGTGCAAGAACGCCAACATAAAAGCAAAGGCGCCCAGAATCATAGCCCATTGTAAGGCGATGAATCGCATTGTCGGCAGGGGGGGGATCGGAAGAAAGGCGCCCAGCAACACCAGAATGCCGGCAGAAATCGCAATCGCGGTTGGTAGGATACGCTTGAACATGCCTTTAGCTCCCTGTGATGCCCAGGAACGATAATCCGGCTAGAACGAGCAAGGCAACCGTTACAAAGACGCGCAGCAGGTCTTGCGTCCGCAGGCTTGCCCAATAGGTCGCACGTTGCGCAGAGGCTTCTGCGCCGCCGGCGAAGAGTTCCTCGCCGGCGATGAGCCGCGTGGGTTTCAGGGCCGGATAAAGAGCGCTGAGCCCCATGGGGGATGTTGTGCCGCCGATGGTGAAGGCGCCCCGCCGGACCGCAGCCTCCGTCAGGAGGCTGGCTTCCGGTCCAAACCATCCCAACATGAGGTTGGCGCCGACACCCTTCTCATAGAGATAAGAAGCGGCCATGGCTGCGTACGCCACGCGGTTCGAGGCCAGGAAGTGAACCAGCGTCGGGCGGTAACGCGCAGCATTTCCAATCCGCACGTAAGAGCGGCGCATCCAGTCATCTGCCAGGAGAAAAGTGGTGGGATCTCCAACAGTGATAATGGGCGGCGTGTCGTATGCAGCTGCCAGATCCATCAGCGCCGTCAGGCTCTCCAGAGCAGCGACCGACGTCATAGCCTCCTCGCCGAGCAGCGACCCACTTCCCAGTGTCACGTGGATCAAGGCGCCCTCTTCGGCAGCGCGTCCCACTTCGTCGGGGAAGCGCCGGAAGATCGGGAAGGCGCCAACTTTCGACGGACGGCGGTCGCGATGGCGAATACCCAAGACTGCGAGGATCACCGCGCTGATGAACGTAATCGCCAGAGCGATCAAGGGCATCAACAGAGGGTCAATCGGTTTCATTCCCGAGTCTCTCCTTCTATCAGGCGCTTCTGGAGCAACCGCAGGGTTTCCGGTCGCTCCAGAAGCATTGCCAGGTCTTCTATTGCCGAATCATCCAGCAAGGGTTGGATCATCCAGAGAAGCTGCGCACCTACGAACCCCCACACCTGCAAGACATCAAGAAGGGGGATCGCAAAGGATGCAAGCCCGTTGCGCTCCAGAGCTTCGGCCCATTGTTGGGCATGCGAATCCAGAAGCGGAGTGTCTTTCAAAGCGCAAACTCCCGGCCTGGTTATGAGCCAGTTTTTAACTTTAGTCGCAGTTTCAGTATAGCATGCTTTGGCACGAACAGCAAACACCTACGCTCCAGTGTTCCAAATGACACTTGTCAAAATTCTAAACTATGGTATACTTCTTCACGTATGCGGGCATGGTTCAGCAGGTAGAACGTCTCCTTGCCAAGGAGAAGGTCATGGGTTCGAGTCCCATTGCCCGCTCTTTTTTCTGTATTGGCGACGTAGCCAAGTGGTAAGGCAGGGCTCTGCAAAAGCCTTATTCGTCGGTTCGATTCCGACCGTCGCCTCAATGGCGACCAGATCGGGCATCCGGGGATGCCCGTTTGTTGTATCTCGTGGGGCGGTGGCGGAATAGGCAGACGCCGGGGACTTAAAATCCTCTACTCGAGAGAGTGTGTGGGTTCGACTCCCACCCGCCCTACTGAATTGAATCACGTCCGGCAAGGCTGCCGGACGTTTTTGATAGGTAGGTTTTATGTTAGTAGGCAGAAAGGTGGAATACACTGGCCTGCCTTTAAGCATGTTCATAGCGTTGCTGCACACGCTTTCAAGTCTCGTCAAGCGCGTCCCACCTATTCCGGCGAGGTCTCAAAACGCGCGTAGGCGCTGAGGCTACCGCCTGCGATCTGGGAAACATTCCGGAACCCCAGGGATTCATACAGGCGTTGTTGCCGTTCTTCGTCGTCTGTGAGCAGAACCTTCTGCCGCACATGTGCAAACCTTTCCAGACAGTGGCTTAGCAGCTGTTTGCCCAATCCCTGCCCTTGCCAATCGGGATGGATGAGGATGTCCTGCAGGTAAAGGATCGACACGTCATCGGAAAGGCCGCGCGCCAGGCCCACTAGCGTTCCTGAATTCCAGAGCGAGACTACGTAGGTGGAGTTTTGGATGGCGCGCGCCAGGGCGTCGGGGTCCCGTGTGTATGCCCGCCATCCGACGGCTGCATAGAGCGATATGAGCGCATCGCGGGGCAGCGTCTTTTCCGTGCTGAGTGTGATATCTTCTCCGGTTGTCAGCGTCTAATCTCCCCACGGATCATGAGGCCAGCGTTTCGTCCTGGGATCTGGGATGGATCAACACCTGGTCGATGCGCAATCCATCCATATCCACGACCTCGAATTTCCATCCCTCCCATATCACGTGCTCGCCGCGTTTGGGAATCCGGTCGAAAAGCAGCAACACCATACCGGCGACCGTTTCATACCCCGCGCGTTCGCGGGCCGGGAGTTCGCGGACGCTCAGTAAGGACTCCAGTCCATCGACCGGGTAGTCGCCATCCACGAGCCAAGAACCGTCTGCTCTGGCGACCACCGTCGGGCCGGTCACTTCTCCCGCCGACATGAGCTGGCCCACGATGCTTTCCAGCAGATCGCGCAAGGTGATCAAGCCCTCGACGCCTCCATATTCGTCAAGCACGAGCGCCACGTGCACGCGCGATTTGCGGAAGCGGGTCAGGATGTCCAGGGCGGGCATCGTTTCCGGCACGTAGATCGGTTGGCGTAGCCCTTTGGTTAAATCGATAGCCTGTCCCGAGAGGTACCGCGCCAACAGGTCCTTGGCATAGGCCAGGCCAAGCACGTTGTCGAGGGCGCCCCGACAGACCAGGAAGCGCGAGTATCCGCTCTCGCGCACTTTCTCCAGGTTCTCTTCGATCGAGTCGGTCACATCCAGCCAGACAATCTCGTGTCTGGGCGTCATGACCGCGCGCGAGCGTTGGTCTCCCATACGCAGTACGCCCTCGACCATTTCGCTTTCGAGCGGTGCAAAGACGCCGGCCTGGGCGCCCTGCATCATCAGCAGGCGGATCTCCTCATCGGTCACCGGGGGCGTGTCTTCTTGTCGTATTCCAAATAAGCTCAAGACTGCTTCGGTGGATGCCGTAAGCACCACTACGACGGGACGGGTCCACACGGACAGACGGACCATCCACGGGGCCAGCCGGATGGCGAGATCCTCGGGGCGTGTCAGCCCCAGCCGTTTCGGGGTGAGCTCGCCCAGCACCAGTGAACAGTAGGTAATGAGCACGACAACCAGGCCGACGCTGAGGGCGCTGGCATACGGTTCCAGGAATGGAATCTGGCCCAGGAGTGGGGCCAGATCTTCCGCGACCGAGGCGCCGCCGAAGGCGCCGGCAAGGGTGCCGATCAGCGTGATGCCAATCTGGATTGTTGATAAAAAGCGATTGGGCGCTTCTTGCAGTTTGAGCGCATCGAGCGCGCCTTGTTCGCCCTGATAGGCTCTTTCCTGTAGACGGGCAGGACGGGCGGCGATGACGGCAATCTCCGCCAGCGCAAACAAGCCGTTCAACAGGATCAGCGCCAAAACGATCAGTATTTCCATGATTCAACCTCGAACTCCGGACCCGGTGTGTCTCTCCGGAAGGGTCTTCGTTCCTGTGTCTGTGATTGTACCTGTGTTTTCGTAAACTACATGTCCGGGGAGCTCTGCAAATTGACAGAAAGGCGGGGTGCTCTTATACTCTCTT
>JAFGNR010000105.1 GCA_016926915.1 Anaerolineae bacterium | reverse complement strand
TCCCGCGTCCTGGTGGTGGGCTGCGGCGGGCTGGGATCGCCGGTGCTCCTGTACCTGGCAGCGGCAGGCGTGGGGACGCTGGGCCTGGCAGATGGCGACAAGGTAGCGCTTTCAAACCTCAACCGCCAGATTCTCTATGTGACACAGGATCTGGGGCGCAGCAAAGCGCTGGCTGCTGTGCAACGCGTGCGCGCTCTCAATCCTGAGGTGCAGGCGATCCCCCATGAGGAGCGCGTGCTTCAGGAGAACGGCGCGCCCCTGGTGCGCCAGTATGATTTGGTTGTCGAGGCCAGCGATAATCTGGAAACCAAAGACTTGATGAATGCGTTGTGCGTGGAGGCCGGCATTCCGTTGGTGTGGGGGGCTGTGGAGCGTTTCGATGGGCAGCTGGGGGTGGTGATGCCCGGACATGCCTGCCGCCGCTGTATTTTCCCGAAGACGCCGGAACCGGGCACCTACCCGACGCCGGCCGAACTGGGGATCGCCGGCGCCACTGCCGGTGTGATCGGGGCGCTGCAGGCCGAAGAAGCCCTCAAGATTCTACTTGAGGTGGGCCAGCCTTTGGTCGACCGGTTGCTGCTCTGGGAGGGGCTTTCCCAGACGTTCGATATCGTGCACACGCCCAAGAATCCCGCCTGTTCTGTATGTGGAAAGCTCTCCGGTTGAACAGGCGCTGACCGCGTCCTGCACGCACACCCGGGGGAAGTAACCTACCCCCGGGCGCGCGTTTCCGGTGCACTGGCGTTTCGGCGCGCGTCCCGGTAGTGGGACGCGCGCCGGGTTCACGCGCTGCGCAATACGGCGTTGAGTTTTCGCGCGAGCTGCTTCACGATGCGTTGGCGCAGCTTTTCGATATCCCGCTCATCCAGCGATTTGCTCGGCGATTGGTAGGTGAGCGCGAACGCCAGGCTCTTTTTCCCCTCGCCGGCTTGTGGCCCACGGTAGATATCGAAGAGGAGGGCCTGGATGACCAGGGGGTAGCCGGCTTCTATGATGGCCCGTTGCACGGCAAGCGCCGGGGTGGCTTCAGCGACGACCAGCGCCAGGTCTTCATGAACCGGCGCGTAAATCGAGATGTTTTGGGCTTTCTTTTGCCGCCCGGCTTCCTGGGCCAGTGCGAGCAGTAGATCGAGATCCCAGTCCAAGACGACGACAGGCTGCGCGGGGAGGTCGAAGACTTCACGCACCAACGGGTGAATTTCGCCGATGACTCCCAATGCGCGCCCTGCGATTTCCACGGCGCCGCTCCGCCCCGGATGGTACGCGGGATGCGAGACCCGCGTCCACTGGCTGGCAGTCTCCAGTCCCAGATTGCGCAGTAAGGCCTCCACAATCCCTTTCAAGTCGAAGTAATCCACCGGTCGCCGGTCCGTCGGTTCTTGCCAACGGTCCTGACGGGGGCCGCTCAGTAACATAAGCAGCCGTCGCGGTTCCGCGATGCCGGTCTCGGCTTGTTCCGGTTTAGGGTTGCCCACCCGGTAATAGATGTGCCCGATCTCGAATATCGCGATGCTTTCCTGGAATCGCAAATTCGACCATGCGGTGCGCAGCGCGCCGGGCAGTAGGGTGCGCCGCAGCAGCGAGCGCTCCAGGGACAGATAGTTGCGCAAGGCGACCGGTTCGCCCGGCAAGTCCAGGGCTTGACCGGGATTCGGATTCAAGCGGTCTTCATCTGCGGGATCGATCAGGGAATAGGTAATCACTTCATCGAGACCGAGGCGGATGAGAATGTCGCGAATCCGGTCTTCTCCTTCGAGCTGCAGATTGCGCCGCAACGGCGGCACGGGTTCATCGATGAGCGTGTGCGGGAAATGATCGTATCCCCAGACGCGGGCGACTTCCTCCACCAGGTCTACGGGCCGGGTGACATCGAGACGATATGAGGGCACGGCGATCTGCCAGCCGGAGCCGGCGTTTGTCGCCTCGCTCCGGAAATCCAGCGCCGCGAGGATTCGTTTTTGCTCATCCCTGGGAATCACGACGCCCAGGATGCGATCGGCGCGATCCGGCGAGTAGGTCAAGATGACAGGCTCCGGTTTGCCGGGATAGAGATCTCCGGCGACGACGTCCACCGTTCCCCCCGCCAGCGCTGCCATGAGTTCCGCTGCCCGGGCGGCGGCGGCAAGCGCGAGTTCCGAATCGACACGCTTTCCGAAGCGGCCCGCCGACTCTGTGAACAGCTTCAAGGTCTGGCTGGTGCGCCGGATATTGATGAAATTGAAGCTGGCCGCTTCCAGCAAGACGTTCCGGGTTTCCGGGGCTACTTCGCTGTCTAACCCGCCCATGACGCCCCCGATGGCCACCGGCCCGCCGCCATCGGTGATCAACAGCATTTCTTCGTCGCAGGTGCGCACCTCGCCATCCAGGGTCTGCATCTGCTCGCCCTCCCGGGCGCGCCGCACGATGATAGCCGGCGTTTCTTCTCCCGGAAGGGCGCGAAGGTCTGCGTAATCGAAGGCGTGCAAAGGCTGTCCCAGCTCCAGCATCACGTAGTTCGTGATGTCCACGATGTTATTGATCGAGCGCATGCCGGCCCGGCGCAGCCGCAGCTGCATCCACAAGGGCGAGACGCCGATGGCGAGGTCGCGGATCATCATGGCTGTATAGCGGGGACAGAGATCCGGGTCCTGAATTTCGAGGGATACGAAGCCGGGCTCTCCAGTGGCGGCAAGGCCCAGGCGAGCGGCGGCATGCAAGGGCTGCGGGCTGAGCGGGCGGTTCAACAGCGCGGCGATCTCGCGGGCAATGCCGAAGACCGATTGCAGGTGTCCGAAAGGGCCTTTGATGTCGAAATCGAGGATGTAATCGCCCAGAATCTCCACCAGCGGGACGCCTACCGGCGTGTCGCCGGGCAGGTAGATAATATCGGTCTGTTCCTCTGCCAGCCCCAGCTCTTTTTCCGAGCCGACCATAGCGCGGGAGGCAATCCCACGGATTTCGGTCTTCTTGAGCCGGCGCTTGGTCCAACCTTGCACGTGTCCATCGTAGAGCTCGGCGCCTTCCCAGGCGAAGGCGACCTTCAGATGCAGGTCGCTGCTGCCTCTGTACTCGTACAGACTGGGCGCGCCTGTGACGACAATCTCGGGTGCGGCGCCGCCGTAATTGACATCCGCCAGCACCAACCGGTCGGCGTCGGGGTGGGGCCGCACGGCGATGACTTCAGCTGTGATGATTTTCTCGGGGTCCCACGGCAACTCGGCTTCCGGATACCCAATGGCTGTGATCGAATCGACTTCCAGACCTGCCAGGTCCAGACGCTTGCGCAGCTCTTGCACCGGAACATCTTTCACGTTGACGTAATCTTGGATCCAGGATAATGGAATTTTCATGGTTCACCTCTTCTGATCTGAGTCATACGGATGCATGGTTAGAATTGCTGCGCAAACCGCAAATCATTGCCGTAGAACAACCGGATATCGCTGATGCCATACTTCATCATGGCGGGCCGTTCCACCCCGGGGCCAAAGGCGAAGCCGCTCCACTCATCTGGATCGTAGCCGCCGTTTTTCAGGACCACCGGGTGTACCATGCCGGCGCCGGCGATTTCCAGCCAGCCGGTATATTTGCAGACCCGGCATCCGGCGCCCCCGCACAGAATACAATCCATATCCACCTCGATACTCGGTTCGGTGAACGGGAAGTAAGAACTGCGCACCCGCATCTTGTGACCGGGACCGTAAAACAGATTCACGAACTGCGTCAATGTGCCGATCAGGTCGGTCATGGTGATATGTTTGCCGACTGCCAGACCTTCGACTTGATAGAACTGGTGCTCGCTGCGGGCCGTGATTTGCTCGTAACGATAGCACTTTCCGGGCAGAATAACCCGAATCGGTTCGGGATACCGCTCGCGCATCACGCGCATCTGACCGGGCGATGTGTGGGTCCGCAGGAGTAGACGACCATCGGGGGCGGGCTGCTTCTGGTCGATCCAGAAGGTATCCCACATATCGCGGGCCGGATGGTAGTCGGGGATGTTGAGCAAATCGAAGTTGTAGGTTTCCAGCTCTACATCAGGCGCCTCGTAGACCTCGAACCCCATCCTGCCGAAAATGTCGTAGATCTGCCGCAAGGTCTGCGTCGTCAGGTGCAAGTGTCCGGGGTTCACAGGGCGTCCGGGCAGGGTAATGTCGATGGTATCGGACATCAAAGCGGCTTCCAACTCGGCGGCTTTGAGGGCCTGAGATTGCGCTGCATAGGCTGCTTCCAGCTGTTGCTTGATCTCGTTGATGCGTTTGCCGAACTCAGGCCGCTCTTCCTGCGAGAGTTTCCCGATAGAACGGGTCTGGAGCGTCACCGCGCCCTTCCGCCCCAGATATTGCGTATACCAGGCATCCAGGGCCGCGCTACTGGCTGCTGTTTCCAGCGCCTGAAGCGCTTCGGCGTGAATCCCCTCTAGTTCGTCGAATATGCTCATGCCAAGACCTCCTTGTCCGTATGGTGACGTGTAATTGTCTTTCTTGCCGACGGGCAACAGAACAAAAAACGCTCTCGTCCCTGTGCAGGGACGAGAGCGTTGCTCCCGTGGTACCACCCGGCTTGGCCTGCATTGCAGGCCCGCTTACTCCCACAGCCCACCAGGGCGATGGGGCGCCCAGATAACGCCGGGCTGGCGGAGCCGCCTACTTGATGATGTTGACACATCCGTTCAGCGGTCGGCTCGGGGGCGAACTTCAATGACTTTTCGCCGGGTGAGGCTCTCAGTCTGGCAACGCGCGGCTGCCGTGGGCCTCACTTCCCTGTCGGTTTCCTGTCACCTACTTTTCCCCGTCACGGCCTTTGCGCCGTATGCATGTAATCTCATTATCTTCAGAGCGCACAAATTGTCAAGCCCTTCATGCGGTTTCAAAGCGGCTCACGGATACACCCGGATGGACACAGATGCTTCCCCTCCGGGTAGCTCTGATCCTGCTCTGTGCATCTCTGGGTAAGAATTTCCCGATCTATTCCGGCGCGCGCTAGAGTCCGAGCGCTTCTCTGGCTTCCTCTTCCATCATGTCCGGGCGCCACATTTCACGCCCTAGCACCACCTCGACCGGCTGCGTGCTGATCTCGCTGGCGCGTTCGTGAACCTGCTGCACCATGTAGGAGGCCATGGGGCACATTGGCGAGGTGAGGATCATGGTGATCTTGACGTGATCGCCTTCCATCACAATGTCGCGAATCAGGCCCATTGCTACAACGTCGAGACCGATTTCGAAGTCGATGACGTCGCGAAGCGCGGTACGGATTTTCTCGATTTCTCCCTGCATATTGTCTCTCCATTATGTGTTATGGGTATTATAGCATAAGAAAGTGGATGATTCTACCATCCGTTTTCAGCCCGTCAGCCGTTAGCCCTCAGCCGTCAGCAAGTCTGGCGTTCCACAGGGGAGCTCTCTTGAAAATTCAGGTCTTCGACGAGAGTCTTCGAACGCTGGGCGCGGGATAACACACGAACAGGGGATCTCACATGTGAGATCCCCTGTCTGGAAATCCGTCGAGTAGCCGGGACTATTGGGTAACAGATTCGGAATGGGTAGAAGGGTTTTTGTCGCCCCAGGGCAGCCAGCGCAGAAGGCCGAGTTTACGATGCGCGCGCCGCTTTGGATGTCCCTGCTCGTCGTAGTAGTAATATTGGTAGTAGTAGCTCCCGTCTTGCAGCTTCATACGGTTCAATACGACGCCGATGACATTGGCGCGGACGCGTCGCAACTCCTCTGCAGCGCGGCGGGCCATGATGCGCCGGGTGGCGCCGGCATCATTGACGAGCACGACCCCGTCGACGCGGGTTGCCAAGACGACAGCATCGGTGACCACCAGCGCGGGCGGGGTATCGAAAAGCACGAGATCGGCAAACGTCTGGAGCTCCTCGAGGATCTCCTTCATGCGTTCGGAACCCAGAATTTCCGCCGGGTTTGGCGGCAGCGGACCACTGGTCATGACCCACAAGTTTTCGATGTTCGTTTCCTGGAGGTTGTCGGTCACACAGCGGTCGTGATGGACGGCCGCGTGGCTCAGCCCCAGCTCATTGGAAAGATTGAAAATCTTGTGGATGGTAGGCCGCCGCAGGTCCGAATCAACTGCGACGACCTTCAATCCTGACTGGGCCATGCTCACCGCCAGATTGGCCAGGGTCACGCTTTTGCCTTCCGAGGGGCCGGGGCTGGTGACGCAAATCGTACGCATCGGCTTATCGACAAAGGAAAACTGGATGTTGGTGCGCAGCACGCGGTAAGACTCGGAGATGGTCGAGAGTGGCTGGTGCTCCACAATGAGCCGGTCCTCCGGTGCATTTCCATTCATGGCAGCAATGGTGCCGAGGGTGGGCAGGTTAGTGACCCTGTTGACGTCATCCGGCGTCTTCACCGTGTCGTCGAGCAACTCGCTCAGAAATGCGCCGCCGAGCCCCAAGGCTAATCCCACAGCCGCGCCCAAAATAACGGTTTGCGGTACATTGGGGCTAATGGGGTAGGAAGGCGGGATGGCAGGTTCGATGACGGAGATGTAATTGGTGCCGCCCTGGACGGTCATAAGCAGGGCCGCGTAGTTCTGCTGGTAGGAGAATAGTTTCTGTTGTAGGGCGCTGATATTGGATTGGTGTTGCTGGATGGCGCGGGCGCTGTTGGCGGTTTCGAGTTTTCCCTGCTCGCTCTCGATTTCGGATTGGGTGGCTTCGATCTTGGTTTCGATATCCTGCAGCTGGGCATCGACAAATGATTGGCGCTCCTGTTCGGAGTTGCTGGTGGGGCTTTGCAGTTTCAGCTGGTTCGCGATCTCGTCGGCCAAAGCTCTGGCGCGTTCGGCATCGGTGTCCCGGACGCTGATCTCTAGCAGCTGGGTGCCTTCTACTTGCCGGGTCGAGATGTTCGCCGGATTGGGAATGAAATTCAATCCAAGCGCTTCTGCCGCGTCCTTGAGAATCGGACGGCGTTTGACCACTGCTGCATAGGTCTGGGCCAGCTGCTGGCTGATCCACAGGTCCTGGCTATTGGGATTGGCTCTTTGCAAGCTCTGCCCAATCATAACGGTCGTCGTCGCCTGGTAGATGCGCGCCATGTTCAAGGTTCCCACGTAGCTGGCGCCCGAAGCGATCACCACACAGGCGATGATCAGCCACCACCAATTCTTCAATACCTTAAGATAGTCATTTAATTCCACTGGCTGGCTCCGATTCGGTGTCGTTTTCGAAAGCTAATGACCACGCGAACGCCTCAAGTGAGACACACAACTGTGTATCCCAACCCTATTATATCATAGGCTGGGGTAGTTTCTAAAGAACGCGACCGTGTCTTCGAGACCTGATTCCAGATCGATGGACGGTTCCCATCCCAGCTCTTGTTGTGCGCGTGTGGCATTCAGGACGATCTGAAAAACGTCTCCCTGCTTGGCAGGTTCGTGGAGGGGTGCGCCATTATACCCGGTAAGCCGGCGCAGAAGGTCTACGATCTGGTTGACCGAGGCGCCCACCCCGGATCCCAGGTTGTAGATGCCCCGGGAGCCACGATCCAGGGCCAGCAGATTGGCTCTGGCGCAGTCGCGGACGTGGATAAAATCGCGAATCTGGTCGCCCGATCCATAGATGGTCACGGGATGGTTCTTCAGCATATCCCCGGCAAAAATAGCTACGACTCCGGCCTCGCCATGGGGATCCTGGCGAGGTCCATAGACATTGGCATAGCGGAGAATGGTGTAATCCAGCCCAAATGTCCGTCCGAACAACTGGACGTAGTGCTCGAAGACGTATTTCCCGGTTCCATAGGGTGAAAGCGGCTCGATAGGGTGAGATTCATCACAGGGCAGATAGTGCGGTTCGCCATAGACGGCGCCGCCGCTGGAGATGAAGATGAACTTCTGCGCACCGTGTTTCTGCGCCGCCAGAAGCAGGTTCAGCGCGCCCATGATATTGATGTCGGCATCGCGCGCCGGGGCTGCGACCGATTTTCGCACGTCGACTTGCGCCGCGTGATGATTGACGATAGCGGGTCGTTCGCGGGCGAAAATGTCGTGCAGTGCGGCGTCGCGGATGTCCATCTCGTAGAACCGGGCTGCCGGATTGACGTTTTCACGCCGTCCAGTCGTGAGGTTATCGACCACCACGACATCGTGTCCCGCATCCACAAAGGTATCGACCACGTGTGAGCCGATGAAACCGGCTCCTCCGGTTACAAGAATGCGCACCGATTGCCCCCTTCTTTCAGTGTATGTGCCGTTGGTCGTGCACAGGATCGCCGGAACTCTGCTTCCCGTGCATAGCGCGCGTAGCATACCACAGATGGATGGTAACGCGAACAGAACTTGGATTGGTCACACTCCGGCGTGGTATACGCTTCAATCCTCTGGAAGATTGGGAAATATGACCTATCCGGTTGTATAGTTGTTCTAACCATATTGCAAAAAGGATCTTTTTCGGGTAGAATGTAGGTGAGTTCCCTTTCCGGTTGCAGCTAGGGGAATGAGGAAAGGGAGTTGTGGTTTTGTGGCGCCGATCAAGTCAAGTGGTTGTTTTTTTTTTGGGGGGGGCGCCTCAAGCATTGTGCTTCGAGGTGGGTTTTATCTTGCCAGGGTGCTCTTCGTGTTCTGTTCGGCACATTCGCTTTCCGTTGCTGCCATCGGCGCGAGTCCGAGTTGGGTATGATAAGAGCTAGGTGAACGTATGTCCAGCAAACGGTTAATAGGGTTGAGGCTTGGTCTGATCGTTCTTGTGGCTGCCGGATTTCTCCTTGTCCGTACCGGGATGGCGCAGAGTCCGACAGACTACCGGTATTTCCCTGAGACAGGGCACGGTGTGAGTGGAGAATTCCTCACGTACTTCAATCTTCATGGCGGCCTGGAGATATTCGGGTATCCCATTACCGAACCTTTTGTCGATCGTGGGGTGCCAGTTCAGTATTTTCAGAACGCCCGTTTCGAAGCCCATCCCAACAACCCGGCTGCTTATCGGGTACAGCTAGGGCTGCTTGCCGATGAGCTGCGCTATCGCCAACCGGCGGCGTCGCCCCCTTCTCCACCGTCGGCGTACCGGCATTTCTTTCCTGAAACAGGGCATATCGTCTCTTTTGCGTTCCTGGACTTCTTCAAATCTCGCGGGGGAATCGATATATTCGGATATCCTGTCACCGAGATGCACTTCGAGGATGGCCGGATCGTCCAGTATTTCCAGCGCCTTAAATTGGAATGGCACCCGGAGGATTATGCTTCTCCGGTGCATGTAGGGGCATTGGGGCAGAGCTATGTCAATGCATACCGGCAGAGGTTCCCACCGGAGGCTTTCGCGGCCCCCTCCGGCGAGAGGGTGGATTCGCAGGGTGCCGTAGGCACGGCATTGCCGCTCGGACTGCGCGTCGTGGTGTCGGTGCGGTATTCTGTGCTAGGATACAATACCAACCAGACCGTCTCCGTGCGTGTGACGGATGGCGCCCGGAACCCCGTTTCCAATTCCCGTGTCAATATTGAGCTGACTGCGCCTTCGGGTCAGGTTCTTGGCTCCAGTTCTACGATCCTGACAGATGCCGATGGGTTTGCCAAGGTCGCCATCGCGTTGAACGGCGGCGAGAATGGTCAGCGGGTCGTGGTGAGAGCTACTGCCACACACGACGGTCAACAAGCTTCAGGAGAGGGTGTTTTTCTCCTGTGGTGGTAGTACCCTGGAACCCGAACGTCGCAACGCGGCCTGGCCGCGTTGCGACGTTTTGCATTTCGTTCAGTCTGTTTCGGCGGGTTCGGCGGGTTTTGTCAGCCCAAGGGTAATGCCAATTCGCCGCAACCATGACTCCTTGTTCTCTTGCTGTTCTCCGGTAGGGCGTGATCGCCGCACGCGGTCCACAGCGCGCCTTAGTTTTTGCATCTTGACGGCTTTGGTTTCCGGTTGTTTTTGGTCAGTCATTTGAATTCCCCTTTGTTGGCATGTTTGATATCAGATGACGCATGTTGAACGATTGACATGGCTCCCGGTCAGTGCGGCTGGGGGTGTTCTGTTCCCGTTGCAAACATGTACCCCACGCCGCGCACGTTCACGATAAAGCAAGGATGTTGTGGGTCCGGCTCTAGTTTACTCCGAAGACGTCGAATGTGCACGCGTATGATGGAACGCGCTCCCCAGGGATCGGCTTCGTATCCCTGAGCGCATCGCACCAGCTCCTGAGGGGTGCAAACCTGATCAGCTTTCTGAATCAGGCATTCGAGCAACCGGAACTCTGTAGGGGTCAAGTCTATGCGCGCGCCATTCAACGTCACGAGGTGTTTGGCCCGGTCGATGATAACTCCACTTACCTGGATGAAATGATCTTCCGCCGGGTCCGTTGCCGCCGGGGCAATGGGCTCGGCATTGACGAGTTCCTGGACCGTGTCTTGAAGTTGCTGCACCAGGGCGCGCCGGTGTTTTTCCTGCTTGAGCTCGGATAAACCTCGTTCCATGGTGGCCAGAATATCTTCTACAGGGCATGGTTTGAGCAGGTAGTCGTAAGCGCCTTTTCGCAATGCTTCGATAGCAGTCTCCAGTGTCCCGTAACCGGTAATCAGAATGACAATGGTTTCCGGGTTGTACCGGTGAATGTGATCAAGGACTTGAAGCCCTCCAATTCCGGGCAATTTCAGATCCAGGATCACGATCTCGAACGGCGTCCCTTCGTCTGCCTGGGCAAGCGCCTCTTCCCCGGAGGCTGCCAGTGAGACGTGATAGCCTTCGAGACGCAAGACTTCGGCAAGGGTGATGCGCTCGGCTACTTCATCGTCGACCACCAGCACGCGTGTTGTGGGCATCATCCCTCCTCAAGGTATCTTGGTAGATGTACGATGAACGTGGCGCCTTCACCGGGAGTACTCTCCACCCGTATCTCACCACGGTGGCGTTCAACAATCCCATAACTGATCGCCAACCCTAGACCTGTTCCGGTCGGTTTGGTGGTGAAAAAGGGCTCGAACAGGTGTTCGCGCACCTCGGGTAGGATGCCGGGGCCGTTATCCCGGAATGCCGCCACGGTCTGATTGCGTTCTTCGTGGTAGGCTGAGCCGACCCAGAATTGTCCACCTGTCGGCATAGCCTCAATGGCATTGATGATGATATTGAGGAAGACCTGTGTGAGTTGGTTGGCAGATCCCAACACCGGAGGCAGGTCGGGCGCCAGCCGCACGGTCACCTCGATTTTGGCTTGTTGCAGCCGTTTATTGGCGATGCTGAGCGCATCCGTGATGGCTTTGTTGATGTCCAGGGACTCCAGGAGGCCGGAAGCCGGGCGATAAAAGTCCAGCATGCGCCGCACGATGTGGACCAGCCTTTCTACTTCTTGTTGCGCCAGTTCAAGATAGCGTTGCCGGCCTGTTTCGTCGACGTTGCGGTGCGTCGCCAGGTGCATGCTGTTCTGCACGGCCTGCAAGGGATTATTGATCTCATGGGCAAGCGAGGCGGCCAGCCGTCCCACAGCTGCCATCTTCTCGGCCTGCACCAGCTGGTCCTGGGAACGTTGCAGGGCTTCTGCAAACGCGGTCAATTCCCCGTACAGGCGGGCATTTTCTACGGCGACCGACACGGTGGAGGCGATGTGTTCGAGTAGGGGCAAATAGCGATGGTCGAGAGAATGCGGTTTTCCCAGAACCGTGAGAATCCCAATCGGTTCATCGTGCATGAGCAGTGGCACGTACAATAGATCTACACTGGCCAGGCCCAGGGCCTTGGGCCAGAAACCTTCACGCAACGCGGTTTCCAGTATGGGCGCTCCACTCGCCAATGTTTCGCTCGCCGGCGTCTCGTCGACAGGCACGACGCGTCCTTCGAGCCACGTACCTTCGGGGCTGCGTGAGGTTCTTACAACCCACGCATCCGAATCCTCATCGTTGAGGATGATTGCCAGGGCCAGGGCTTCGACCAACCTATCGAGACCTTCCAGCGCTGAGGCCAGAACGCGATCGAGATCAAGGCTGGCAGAGACCATCCGGCTGATCTCGTTGAGCGCCGCCAATTCCTGGTTGCGGCGGCGCAGCATCTGTTCGGTGCGCCGGATACGGAGCACTGCGTTGAGTCTTGCCAGCAGCTCCTGGGAATCAAAGGGCTTGGTGACGTAATCATCGGCGCCCATCTCCAGGCCCCGGGCTTTGTTGTGAACTTCGTTGACCCCGGTCACCAACAGGACCGGAATCTGTCTCAGACTGCCATCGGACTTGACCTGTTCCAGAATTTCGAATCCGTCGGCGTCGGGAAGCCTGACATCCAGCAACATGGCATCCACGGCCTTCCCGTTGGCCTGTGCCTGTTGTAGTTGCGCAATGCCAGCCTTTCCGCTGGGCGCCACGAGAACGTCACACCGGATCAGGCTCAAGACTTCCTTCACCAATGTGACCATTTCCGGATCATCGTCGACCACGAGTACGCGCGGCTGTACCGGTAGGTTTTCCATACATACACCCATTTCTGATAGATCGTCGCAGGTCTGAACTGCCCCCGGTGCGAATGGGACCTGCATAGCCACGAGTATACTCCGTTTGCGAAAGTTGGGAAATCTTGCGGGGGGTACGGCAGAGATGATGATTTGCCAAAGTCGGAAATTGGGTATGATTGGAGTGTGCTGTTAATCTTTCCCAGGTGCATTGGTCAGAATCATGCCTCAAGTTCTCCAGATAAGCTCCTTTCGGAGGTCAGAATATGCAGATTGTGAAGTCCGTGATAACTGCCGCCGGCCGTGACCAGCGCGCGTTGCCGCTCCAGCGGCTGATCGATCGCGATGGCGTGGAAAAGTCGGTGCTGCGCATTCTTGTCGAAGAGGTGTTGAGCGCCGGTATTGAAGAAGTGGCGATTGTCGTCGCACCGGGCGACGAAGGGGCCTACGCTGAAGCCATTGGTCACTACGCCCGGCAAGCGCAGTTTATTCTTCAGGAGGAACCTCGCGGATATGGGCACGCGATCTACTGCGCCCGAGAGTTCGTAGGTGATGCCTCCTTTTTGCATCTGGTCGGCGACCATCTCTACGTGAGTCGCGTTCCAGGGACGTGTGCGCAGCAACTGGTGGCTGTGGCGCGCTCGATGGCGTGTCCGGTTTCTGCAGTGCAGGCAACGCGCGAAAACCTGCTCCCTTATTACGGGACGCTGGGCGGTCGTCGCGTCCCTGGCCGTCGCGACTTGTACGTCGTGGAGACAGTCATCGAGAAACCGACGCCGACGGAAGCGGAATTGCGACTGATGGCGCCTGGGCTGCGGCCAGGTCACTATCTATGTTTCTTCGGTATGCACGTGTTTACCCCCTCCGTGATGCAGATTTTGGGGCAGCGTCTCGCCGATGCCGGTGCAGGTGAGCAGGTCGATCTTTCAGGCGCGCTTGCCGAACTGGCGCGGCGCGAGAAATATCTGGCGCTGGAAGAACAGGCGCTGCGGTATGACGTGGGTGTGAAATACGGGCTTCTGACTGCGCAGTTGGCGTTGGCGTTGAGCGGCAACGATCGCGAACTGGTCCTGACGCGGTTGCTGGAACTGTTGGCGCAACGCGAGATGGGGGCGACGGGGGATGCGGATGTCTGACGGACAAAACGGCTATGAAATGCCGCTTCATCCCCTGGTGCAGATCATTCTGTCGACAGACCCCGGGATTCGCAATCGCTCTTTGGATGCATTTTGTGCGGCCGCGTCGCTGGATGCGCTTCTTATGGCCTGCGAGGTTTTGGAAACTTTCCGCAGGCAGCGGGATAATCTCTACGAGCGCGTTCGGGCATTGTTTTTCCTCTATGCGATCTACCGCTTTCATTTGCCGGGTAAGCCTGGCCTGCGCCAGCGGAGTTTGATTTCTTACGAGGGGTATAGCCACCTTCTCCAGCGTCGTTTTGAAGAGGCCATAGATCTATTTCTGGACGCGCAGCGGCGGGAAGGTCCTAGCCTGGGACTCTCCAGTGCGCTGGCGGCTGCCTATCATCGCCTGGGCTTTCAGACGCTGGCGGACCAGGTGCGCCATAGTGTGCGGTCGGTGCGCGGCAATCAATGGATGTTTCGGGCCGGGCATCCTATGGATCATCCCTTGCGGGTGCGCCCTGAACTGTTGCAGCCGGCCTCCGGCGGGTTATTTCCCATTCTTGGCGAAGCGACCCCTGTCCGGATGGATTTGAGCCACAGTGGGTGGAGCGACATTTTCTTCCTGGGTATGGATTTTCCTGAAGGCGCTCGCGTGCTCAACGTATCTATCGATCTGGCAATCCATGGACGCGATGCGGACCCCCGTCCACCGGTCGAAGCTTATTTCCGCGTCATCGACGAGCCGGTCTTGCGGTTGGCCAGCGTCGATTTGCGCGCCCGCGCCGACGTTACCAGCCTGGCGGGGGTATTCGATTTCGCCCGGGACTATTTGGGATTGCTCAAAGCGGCCCTCATTGCGGCGGGAATTGTGCCTTCCGGGATGGAAGGCTCCGGGGAGCGCCTGGAGGATCTACTGGCGACTCTGGTCGGGCCGGGGCGCGGCATCGAGATTGTCAGTCGCGTGAACGGGATTCCGAAGGGCTCTCGCCTTGCCGTTTCTACGAGCCTGTTGGCCTGCTTGATTGCGGTTTGCATGCGCGCCACCGGTCAGACGCAATCATTGGTTGGGCCTTTACAGGAGTATGAGCGCCGGCTCGTCGCCTCCAGGGCAATTCTGGGGGAGTGGTTGGGAGGCTCTGGAGGAGGGTGGCAAGATTCGGGTGGGGTCTGGCCCGGCGTGAAGCTCATCACCGGGGAGCTGGCTAAGTCCGGCGACCCGGAGCACGGAATCAGCCGGGGGCGTTTGTTACCCGGTCACCACATCATGGGATTCGACGAGGTTTCAGCAGAGACGCGCCAACGACTGCAGGACAGTCTGATCCTGGTGCATGGCGGTCTGGCGCAGGATGTGGGGCCGATTCTCGAGATGGTAACCGAGAAGTACCTGTTGCGCTCCGAGGCCGAATGGATCGGGCGCCAACAGGCCATGGGTATCCTGGACGAGGTGGCGGCCCTCCTGCGCAAGGGCGACGTCCGTGGCATTGGAGATGCCACGACGCGGAATTTCTTCGGCCCCATCAGTACGATTATCCCATGGGCGACCAATCTCTACACAGAAACCCTGGTAGATCGCGTGCGCGCGGAGTTCGGGGATGATTTCTGGGGGTTTTGGATGTTGGGAGGGATGTCTGGAGGCGGGATGGGCTTCATTTTCGATCCCAGATGCCGCGAGGCTGCCCAGACCTGGCTTCTGGAGACCATGCGGGGGACCAAATGGGAGTTGGAGACAGCCATGCCTTTTGCCATGGAGCCGGTGGTCTACGACTTCGCCATCAACAATGTGGGAACTGTTGCCAGTCTCTGGGAGGGTGATGATGCGTTGATGCCGCCCGGTTACTATACGCTGGTGGCGCCGGCGCTTCTCCGTCGCACTTACCAGACCTTGACGCCACAGCGTCGTCTGGAATTGGAGCATTTCGGCGCAGCCTGCCGGTCGCGCTCTGAATTTGCCGGCGTCCCCCAAGTCTTGTTCGATAACCTGTTGCCCCGGTGGCGCAGTGAAGAGGGAAGCGCCAAACCCCTTGCCGAGTTGTTGGTCGAGCTGGGCTTCGATCGCGTGCAACATGAGCAAATTCGAACCGATCTGCGGGAGGGGCGTATTGGTCTGGCTCAGAACCGGCTTCCCGCCAGTACCGATATCCGTGATGCGGAGGTATCCGATGTCGTCGCCGCCTACACCTGTCAGAATGAGGCGTGGGAAGAGGCGGGGATGGCGGCGCTCCGCTCCGGATCTGTCGCCGTGGTTACACTGGCGGCCGGCGTCGGTAGCCGGTGGACTCATGGCGCCGGCGTTGTCAAAGCCCTGCATCCTTTCTGTCGTCTGGGGGGACAGCATCGGTCCTTCATCGAGGTACATCTGGCCAAAAGCCGGCGTAGCGGGCGTCTCGCCGGATGCCCGGTTCCACACGTGATCACGACCAGCTATTTGACCCACGAGCCCATTCGCGACTTTCTGCGCCGCCAACAGAACTACGGTTATCCAGGCGCCCTTTATTTGTCGCCAGGACGGGCGGTGGGGCTGCGTATGATTCCCATGACGCGCGACCTGCGGTTTGCCTGGGAAGAGATGCCGCAGCAATTGCTCGATGAGCAGGCGCAGAAAGTGATCGAAAGTCTCCACGCGGCTCTGATCGGTTGGGCCGAACAGATGGGAGAGGGGTCCGATTATACGGACAATTTGCCCCAACAGTGTTTGCATCCGGTAGGCCACTGGTTCGAGATTCCCAATTTGCTCAGGAATGGTGTGCTGGCCCGGTTGCTCGAAGCGCATCCTCAGCTTACCACACTGATGATGCACAATATCGACACAACCGGTGCGGATCTCAACCCGGCGCTGCTGGGGTGTCACCTGTTATCGGGGAAAACGATGACCAGCGAGGTCATCCATCGCTGTGTGGAAGACCGGGGCGGCGGCTTGGCCCGGGTGAACGGGACGCTGCGACTCATCGAGGGGCTGGCGCTGCCGCGTGAAGAAGACGAGTTCAAACTGTCCTACTACAATTCCAATACCATGTGGGTCGATATCGACCGGCTGTTGCAGGTGTTCGGACTGGAGCGCGACGATCTGCGCAACGAACGGCGGGTTGCTGAGGCTGTGCGCGCCATGGCGGCCCGTATGCCGACCTATATCACGCTCAAGGACGTGAAAAAGCGCTGGGGCCACGGGCAAGAGGACATCTTCCCCGTGGCGCAGTTCGAGAAGCTATGGGGAGATATGACGGCGTTGCCGCAGTTGGCTTGCCAATATGTGGTTGTCTCCCAAATGCGCGGGCAGCAACTCAAAGAGCAGGCGCAATTAGACGGCTGGCTTCGTGACGGATCGGCGGCTTACGTGGATTCCCTGTGCGATTGGGCGTGAGGCCGATTATACGCGCAGCCATTTCCACGCGCCGCTGCGGAATCGCCGGCCCAGAAGGAACGCGCGGCAGACCATATCTATAACCATGGCGGCCCAGATACCTGTTAACCCCATGCCTAAGGTCAGGCCAAGAAAAAAGGCCAGCGGCATGCGCACCAGCCAGATGGGGAGCGCTTGGGCAATCAGAACGTGACGTGTATCGCCGGCGCCGCGCAGTGCGCCGGCCAACACGAAGTTGAGAGCCAGGGGTAGTTGAATTGCTACGGCGCCTTGTAGCGCATATTTCCCCTGGTCGATGACGCCAGCATCGACTGTGAACAGGCCCAGGAGCGGGTCGGCGAAAAGCAGCGCCAGCAAGCCCAGGCTGCACATCACCCCCAGCGTAATCCACGATGTGATTTTGACATAACTCTCTGCACGGTGTGGGGCATTGCGACCAAGTTCCTGGCCCACAAGGGTCGTGGCGGCAACGGAGAAGGCGAAGCCGGGCATAAAGGCAATTGACAGGACCTGAATGCCCAATTGATGTCCGGCGTAGGCTGTCGTGCCCAGCCGGGTCACCGCCGTTGCCATGAGCAACTGCCCCAGGCGCATCAATAACTGCTCTCCTCCGCTAGGCAACCCAATGTGGAAGAGTCGCCGGCTGCGTTGCGGATCCCATTGCAGATCGCCGGGTCTGATCTTCATCCCGGTGTTCCCCTTGCCGCGCAGTAACCTGGCGGTGATCAGCACGCCGCCGAGTCCTACGCCGGCAGCCGCTCCGATACCCGCGCCCAGCAGGCCCAACTCCGGCAGGGGGCCGGCGCCGTTGACGAGACTCCACGAAACGGCGACGTTCACCAGGTTCACGATGGCCATCACATTCATTGGAGTTCGCGTATCCCCGGCGCCTCGCAATACCGCGCTACCCACAAAGAGCAGCGACATCAGCGGCAAGGTTGTGCCCACTGCAAACAGGTAGCGCCGTCCCAATGATATGACGTTGGCGTCGCCGCCGAGCGCCGTGAAGATGGGCCCGCTCCACAGGAGGCAGGGGAGCGCCGCCAGTACGCCGACAAAAACTGCCAGCAGCAGGGATTGACCGCCGATCTTCCGGGCTTCATCGTGTTCACCGGAGCCGGTGTGCCGGGCAATCAACGCGGTACTCCCGACGCCCACGGCGCTGAAAATGCCTTGTACCAGGGCGCTGACTTGGGTGCTCAATCCTACTGTGGCCAGCGCCTCGGCGCCGAGGCGTCCCACGATATAGGTATTGACCAGTCCCACCGTCATGCCCAGCAGCTGCTCGATGACGACAGGCCAGGCGAGGTGTAGAACACTCGCTACCTTTTCGCGTCCGGAGAAAGCGCGTCTGGAAAGAATCCGACTTAGTGTCACCAGCTAAGTATAAACCCTCATCGTTTCGGAGCAAGCGCCCAAGGTTTGCGATTGTGAAAAGTGTGGGGTGTGGTATAATGTGCAGCACGCGGGTGTTGCTTAATGGTAGAGCCTTGGCCTTCCAAGCCAAAGATACGGGTTCGATTCCCG
>JAFGNR010000411.1 GCA_016926915.1 Anaerolineae bacterium | reverse complement strand
ACGCGCTTGGTATGCGCGTCCTGGCGGTGCGGCGGCGTCTGCATCCCGGCGACGATCCGGCGCGCATCTTCCCCGTGACCGCGTTGCACGACCTGCTGCCCCGGGCGGATGTCCTGATTATCGCCGTCCCTCACACGGATGAGACCACGGGCCTGATCGGCGCGGCGGAACTGGCGCTGCTGCCGCCCAAGGCGATTCTGGTGAACGTGGCGCGCGGGCCGGTCGTCGAACAGGGCGCGCTTTACCGGGCGCTGCGCGAGGGGCGGCTGCACGCCGCCGGTCTCGATGTCTGGTACCGTTATCCCTCAGGCCAGGATGCGGGCTATGGCGCCGCTAACGCCCGGGCGCATACCCCGCCGGCCGATTATCCCTTTCACGAGCTGGACAACGTCGTAATGAGTCCCCACCGCGCGGGCGGGCTGCACACCGAGGCTGTTGAGCGGGCGCGTATGGATGACCTGGCGCAGCTGCTCAACGCCGCCGCGCGCGGCGAACCGCTGCCAAATCCTGTGGGCGTGGAACGGGGATATTGAGGGGGAGGGTGTCTGGGGAGAGCAGCGCTCAGGTAGTGTGCGCTTGCCGGTTCAGTTTTCCCTGCTGGCGGCTGACCGCCGGGGGCTGAGGGCTATTTTCGAGGAGTTACCATGTTGCTAACGTCGCTGAATTGGATGTCGGTTGAGGCCTATCTGGAGCGCGAGGATCGGGTGATCCTGATCACGGGGGCGGTGGAGCAACACGCCTACGCGAGTCTGGCGAGTGATGTGCTCGTGCCGCTGGAGATCGCCAAGGCGGCATGCCGCCGGGATCCGGTGCTAATCATGCCGCCGCTGCCCTATGGCCTCTCGCCCTATTTCGTGGCCTATCCCGGCACCGTGAGCCTGCGTTCCGAAACCTACGCCGCTGTGGTGCGCGAGGTGCTCTCCGGGTTGCTGGCGCAGGGCTTCCGCCGCATTCTCGTGGTCAACGGGCACGGCGGCAACGTAGGCGTGCTGGTCGCGGTGCTCACGGAGCTGGGGAATGCCCATCCCGGCGCGCGCCTGCGCTTGTTCCTCTGGTGGCGCCATCCCCGGGTCGCTGCTGTGGCGCAGGCGGCGGGCCTGCCACAGGCGCACGCCAACTGGTCGGAGAACTTTCCCGGTCTCACGCGGGTTGGCCCGTCGCCGGAGGGGGAGAAGGCGGCGCCGCAGATTCCGGCGGGCGCGTCGGCGGCAGAGACGCGGGCGTTGTTGGGCGATGGTTCCTACGGCGGTCCCTATGTGGCGCCCGATGAGATCATGGCGCAGTTCTTCGATGCAGCCGTGGATGCGCTGGTCGAAGCTCTCGATGATCTGAAACACGCTTGAGGGGGAAGAGAACGCAAAGACGCCAGCGTGCGCTTTTTCCCAACTGTGCTATCATGACCCCGTCCGGTTGTAGTATCATCCCGTGGGGAGGTCGAAGTGGACATCATCAGCTATGCCGGTTGGGATCATTGCGTCCGGTTGGCCAACGAGCGTATCGAGTTGCTCATCACATCCGATGTGGGGCCGCGCATTCTGCGCCTGGCGTTCCTCGGACAGGAGAACGAGTTTGCCGAGTTCGCGGAGATGCTGGGGCAGACTGGCGGCGATATCTGGCGCAGCTACGGCGGGCATCGCTTGTGGCACGCGCCCGAAGAGCAGCCGCGCACCTATTACCCCGATAATGCCCCCGTTGCCGTGGAGGATCACGGCGACTTCGCGCGGTTCATCGCGCCGCTGGAAGTGACCACGCGCATTCAGAAAGAGATCGATGTGGCTCTCGATCCCGAAGCGGCGCGTGTCACGGTCGTTCACCGGCTGCGGAACACCAATCTCTGGTCGATCGCGCTGGCGCCCTGGGCGCTTTCCGTCATGGCGCCGGGCGGTACGGCTATCATTCCCCTGCCGCCGCGCGGCCCGCATCCCAACAACCTGCTGCCCAACAGTTCGCTGGTGCTTTGGGTTTACACCGATATGGCCGATCCACGCTGGACGTGGGGCACGCGCTTCGTATTGTTGCGCCAGGACCCGGAGGCGGTCACGCCACAAAAGGCCGGCGCGATGGTCCCCGACGGCTGGGTGGCTTACGCCCGCAACGGGCATCTCTTCGTAAAAACCTTCGACGTCGCTCCCGGCGCGCGCTATCCCGATCTGGGCTGCAACGTGGAGACCTTTACCAACGGCCGCATGCTGGAAGCCGAGACGTTGGGGCCGCTGGTCACGCTGGCGCCCGGCGCCGAGGTCGAATACGTGGAACGTTGGGCGCTCTTCGACCATGTGCCTACGCCCACCTGCGATGCCGATGTGGCAGCCCACGTGTTGCCGCTGCTCGAAGCCTAGCGACGCGCCCGGAACCGGCATGTTTTATTCGCTGACGATTCCTTCGCGTATCAATATCCTGGGCAACCCCACCGACGCGCTGGAAGGGGAATTCGCCGTCATTTCCGCAGCCGTCGAGATTCGCGCCGGCGCCTACGTGGAACCCGCCGAGGCGTTCGTGCTCGATGTGGTTGAACCGGGAATCCACGACTGTACCGTGACCTGCCGCCAGGTCTATGCGCTCGACGATCTGCCGCTGCCCTACACGGGCGAGCTGGATCTGGTGAAGGGCGCCATCAACCGTTTGCATGCCTTTAGCCCCGAGTTCCGGCGCAAGCTGCCGGAGCAGGGCGTCCGTATTGCGACCTGGACCCACGTGCCGCGCCAGAGCGGATTGGGCGGATCGTCGCTCTTTGTGCTGCTGGCTCTGGCAGGTCTACGCGAAGCCTACACGCTGGATCGCCGCGTCCACAACGATTATGTTCTTTCCGAGCTCACGCAGCGCGTCGAAGACCTGGAATTGGGGATCACTTGCGGCTACGCCGATCGCTACGTGCCGCTCTTCGGCGGTCTGGCCTACGTCGATTATCGCGGCAAACTGGACCACCGTCCGCTGGGCGACGAACCTTATGCTACCTATGAGCGTCTCGATCCCTGGATTGACGACCTGCCCATTGTGGCGGTCTCGACAGGGGTCGAACGGGACTCCGGCGACGTGCACGGACGCCTGCGCCCCACCTACATGGAAGAGCACGCGGCCTGGCTGGCGCATCCGGGCAAGATGCCGCCCTTAGTGCGTTTCATGTCGGGGACGTGGGAGGCGGCCTGGCGCGGCAAGCAGGCGCTTCTGGCCGGGGACCTGGCGACCTTTGGCGCTATGATGAATCGCAATCATGCCCTGGTCAACCAGATGATGGCCTATTGCGGTTTCACCGATGGCGCGGGGCAGGCCAATAACCGTATGATTGAGGCGGCGCTGGAAAACGGCGCGCTGGGCGCCAAACTGACAGGGGCGGGCAGCGGCGGTTCGGTCTACGCGCTGGTGGAACCGGGGCAAGAGGCGGTTCTTGAGGCCGCGTGGCGCGCGGCGGCCGGGGCCGCCGGATTGACCGAGGCGCAAATCTTCCGGCCGCGTATCGCCCGGCAGGGGCTGATCGTGGAACGTCATGCCGCCCCGTTAGCGGGGTTCCACACCGGGCAGGTCTAGCTAGCATGCAGGGCGTCATTCTCGCTGCCGGTAAAGGCTCGCGCCTGCATCCCCTCACGCTGACCCGCTCCAAGGCGATGCTGCCGATCCTTGGCAAGCCCATGGTCGAACGGGTGATGGAAGACCTGTGGACCCATGGCGTGGATGACTTCATCCTGGTTGTCAGCCCCGATGATATGGAGATCATTCGCTATTTCCGGCGGGAGTCGGAGCTCGAGGCCGACGTGCGTTTCGTCTACCAGGCGCGCCGCCTGGGCATGGCGGATGCGCTCAAGCAGGCTGCGCCCTTGATCCGCGACGATTTTGTGCTCTCGGCGTGCGACAACCTCGTCTCGGCGGAACACGTGCGCCAGCTGCTCAAGGCCTGGGAGGCGCAGCCCCGGCCCAACGCCGTGCTCACGCTGATGCCGGTGGAGTCAGAACGCCTGGGCAACGTGGGGATCGTGGAAACCGACGGCCCGTGGGTCACGCGCATTGTGGAGAAGCCAGCTCCGGAGGAAGCGCCGTCGCGAATCTCCAGCCTACCACTTTACCTCTTTTCCTGCCGTATCCTGGACTACTTGCCCGAAATACAGCTCTCGCCGCGCGGCGAGTACGAGCTCCAGGATGCCATCCAGATGTTGATTGAGCGCGAGGGGCGCGTTAAGGGCGTGACCACACAGAGTCGCCTGACCCTGACCAGCGCCGCCGATCTGCTGGCAATCAACCGCCATTACCTCTCCCACGGGGATGGGCATCCCCAACTGGCGCCCTACACGGTCGGCCCCAATACCCGGCTCGTCACTCCCCTGCGCATCGAAGCGGGCGCCATTATCGGCGCCGGCTGCGAAATCGGCCCGAACGTTTACATCGAGCGCGGCTGCCGGATCGGCGACGGCGTCACCCTGCGGGATACGGTCATGCTGCGCGATAGCGTCGTTCCGGATGGCGCAGTACGCATCGACCAGGTCGTCTCCTAATCGCCTTCACCGCTCTTCTTTGCCCGTGCGGAGACTCATTCGCCCATCAGCTATTTACGGGCTGGCGGATTCTCGGGATTCCCATACCCACCGAGGATTTTTTGTGCAAACATGCGATATGGATTCGTAGTCATGACCTCAGTCGTTTTTGACGTAAAGAGCGACTGAAGTCGCCACTACGAACCAGATTCGCCATTCGCACATTCACCTATTCCCCTGGAGGTCCCATGACGATTCTCAAACGTATGGCGAGGTTTCTGCGTCCCTATTGGACGACCCTGTTGGCCATCGCGCTCGTGTTGCTGGTGCACACGGGGCTCAACTTACTGCCGCCGCTTTTCCAGCGCGCCATCATCGATGACGTCATCGCAGCGCTGGATTGGGCGCGGTTGCTCCGGCTTTCCCTGATCCTGGTGGGCCTCCACGTCCTGGGGCATCTTACCGGATTCGCCGATCAATATCTTCGTCATGCCCTGGGCGGGCGCTTCATCTTCGATCTCCGCGTCCGCATATACGAGCATCTCCAGCGGCTTTCGCTCGGCTTCTTCGAAACGACCTCTACCGGCGAGTTGATGTCGCGCGTCACCAACGACGTGAACGCCATGGAGAATTTTGTCACCCACGGGGTTCCCCTCACCACCGTCGATTTGCTGCGCCTGGTAGGCGCTTCCATCGTCCTGCTGGCGCTGAACTGGCAGCTGGCGCTGGTGATCCTGGTCCCGCTGCCGTTTATCGCCATGGGGCTGCGTTGGTTCAACGCGCGGGTGCGCCCTGTCTACCGGCGGGTGCGGGATCGTTT
>JAFGNR010000104.1 GCA_016926915.1 Anaerolineae bacterium | reverse complement strand
CCCGCTGCGGGCTACCCCGATTTTCGCTCTCTTGCGCTTGTCGTGAACTGTCGATACAGATGTTCTGGCGTTGCCGTCCTATTGCGACCTCAGGATCCCGCCACGACGGTCAACCCTACCAGACCAATACCTGTGTGCACCGATAGGCCGGCTGTGAATTCTGTCACGATGATGTCGGTGGAGATGTCCAGTACAGACCGGACCTCTCCTTCGAAAACCTGCGCGTCCTCTGGGGCGCTGGAGTGGATGATCCCCGCGCGCTCGATGGGACGTCCTGCAAGCGCCTCGATGGTACAATCGATGACCCTGCGCCAGGCCTTCCTCTTTGTGCGTACACGTTCCAACAGTTCCAGTTTCCCATCTTGAACTGTCAGCACCGGTTTGATGTTGAGCAGGTTGGCCATACCGGCTGTCAGATAGCCCACGCGCCCGCTCATCGCCAGGTATTTCAATGTTGCCAGCGCGCCAAAAAGGTAGGTGCGGTCTCCCACCGCCTGGGCTGTGGCCAACGCTTCTTCCTTGGTGGCGCCGGCCGCGATAGCCTCAGCTGCTGCCAGGGCCATGAATCCTTGCCCCATCGAAAGCGTGCGGGAATCCACAATAGTGATGTCGCGGTTGGGATAGAGCTCTTGCGCTGTTTCGGCGGCTTTGTAGGTGGCGCTGATTTCACTACTGACACAGAAACAGAGCACCGATTCCGCACCATCGTCGAATGCGGTTTCGTAAGCTTGCGCGAACTGCCCGGGAGTCGGCGCGGAGGTTGTGGGCAGCTTTCCCTCGCGATCTACCCGCTCGAAAAGCTGGGCATCATTGATGTCGACGCCGGTTTGAAACGTCTTGTCGCCGAAATGAACATTGATGGGCACCAGGACAATACCATGGGCTGCGGCTAGGGCTGGCGGCAAGCTGGCGTCGGTATCTGTGATGACACGAATCTTTGACATGATGAGTTCTCCTCTCGCTGAATAACACCTGACAAGTCATGAAAAGATGGGTCTCAGGATATGGGGCCTTATCGCCCCGACAAATGAAATCGTATCCTGTAGTATAACCGCGAATCCTGCAAGGGCAAAAGAGCAAACGACGCGTAGGACTGTGTCATGGTATAGTAGACATCACAGCGGGCGTACCTGACCGGTACGCCCGCTGTACGCTTGGTGGATGGTGGGTTATGCGAACTCGGCGCCTTTATGGAGCGCTTCTTTGTTCGGCTCTAGCCATTTGCGGTGACGCTCAGAGATGTGTTTTCCCAGCTCACTCTCCAAGGATTCCATCGAGATCAATCCGGTGGCCTGGATGAAAGCCCCCAACAGCACCAGGTTGGCCATGCGGGGGTTTCCCAGCTCCGTCGCAATATCGGTGGCGGGAATGGTGATGACACGGATGTCTTGGCGGGTGCTCTCTACTGGGATCAGGGACTGGTTGACGATCAACAGACCGCCGGGCTTTACCAGCGGTTCATATTTCTCCATGGATGGCAGATTCAAGACAATCGCAGCAGTTGGATTCTGGATAATGGGGGCGCCAATTTCCTCTTCGGAGAGGATGACCGTACAATTGGCCGTGCCGCCTCGCATTTCGGGACCATAAGATGGTATCCAGGTTACATACAGAGTCTCCGCAATGCCGGCATAGGCCAGCAATTGACCTGCAAAAAGCGCGCCCTGTCCGCCGAATCCGGAGATGATGGTTTCTTCGTGTTTCATTGCGTACCTCCTAGCGGACTTGTAGGGCTTTGACTTCATCGGTCATCTTGAAGGTGCCCAAAGGGAAATACTCGGTCATGTTTTCCTCGGCCCACTTCATGGCTTCCCAAGGATCCATATTCCAGTTCGTGCAGCAGGTTGAAACCACCTCGACGCAAGCGTAGCCCAAACCTGCAATCTGGGCCATGAATGCGCGCTTGATGGCTTTCTTGGTCTTACGAATGGCGCCCAGGTTTGTGGCGCTTTCGCGTGTGATGTAGACCGCGCCGGTCGTTTGCGCCAGGATTTCCGACATTTTGATGGGGTATCCGGCAGTGATGACGTCGCGGCCCGTGGGAGATGAAGTGGTGATCATGCCGGGGAGTGTCGTGGGGGCCATCTGCCCACCCGTCATACCGTAAATTGCGTTGTTGATGAATACCGTTGTCAGTAACTCGCCCCGATTGGCCGCGTGGACGGTCTCCGCGGTCCCGATCGCCGCCAGGTCGCCGTCGCCCTGGTAGGTGAAGACAATTTTGTCGGGGTTGACGCGCTTGATGCCGGTGGCCATCGCCAACGCCCGCCCGTGGGCCGCTTCGACGAAGTCAGTCTTGATGTATTTGTAAGCCAGGACGGCGCAGCCCACCGGTGCGACGCCGATGGTCTTCTCCCGAATGCCTAGCTCGTCGATGACCTCGGCGACGAGGCGGTGGACGATGCCATGGGTGCAACCAGGACAATAGTGAGAGCTGACCTCGGTCAGCGCATCAGGGTATTCGTAAACCAGTTCCATCTCGTCCGGGATTTTGACTTCAATACTCATCAGGCCACCTCCCTGACCAGTTTCCGGGTTTCGCTTAGGATCTCGTCGGTCAGCGGCACGACACCCCCCAACCGCCCGTAGAATTTCACCGGGCACTGACCCTGTGCGGTACGCTCGACATCTTCCAGCATCTGTCCGGCGCTCATCTCGCTGACCAGTATGGCCTTGACCTGGGCGGCCAGTTCCCGGATGCGGGTATCGGGGAATGGCCAAAGCGTCTGCGGGCGCAGTAATCCGATCTTCAGTCCTTGTTTGCGGGACTCGCGCACGACGGAGGTGCAGATGCGCCCTACGGTCCCGTAGGCGACCAGCAGTATCTCGGCGTCTTCGGTCTCATATTCCTTCCAGCGTGTTTCGTTCTGTTTGATCTCGGCGAGTTTCTTCTGCAGGCGAATGTTCACCGCTTCGAGGTTCTTGGCCCCCAAATAAAGCGACGTAATGATGTTGGGATCGCGTCCCTCACATCCGATCACGGCCCAGTCAGGTCGCTTCTCACGCAGCGGCTGCATGGGAGGCAATTCGGCCGATTCCATCATCTGGCCAAGGCTGCCGTCGCCGGCGATGTACACCAGTGTGCGGTATTTTTCCGCCAGCTCGAAAGCCAGCCCCATCATATCGATGAGCTCTTGAATGCTGGCGGGAGCCAGGACGAGGGGGTGAAAGTCGCCATGTCCGGCGGTTTTGGTCATAAAGAAGTAGTCAGCCTGCGAGGGTTGAATGTTGCCCAGCCCTGGCCCACCGCGCATCATGTTGACGAATACGGCGGGGACTTCTGAACCGGCGATGTAGGACAGCCCTTCGGCCATCAACGCGAAGCCTGGCCCCGAAGTAGACGTCATGACCCGGACACCGGCCGAAGCTGCGCCGTAGACCATATTGACCGCAGCCACTTCGCTTTCCGCCTGGAGGAAGACCCGCCCCAGCTCGACCATGCGTCCGGAGAGGTGCTCCAAAGCCTCGCTTTGCGGCGTGATGGGGTAACCGAAATAGGCCTCCAGCCCATAGCGCACGGCGGCCTCCGCAAAAGCGACGTTGCCCTTGAGTAATTCCTTTGCCATAGCGCGCTCCTTTCAGGCGTTGGCGGCGGCAGCTTGAGGCTGCCGCTTGCGACGAAATACGGTGAAGACAACGTCCGGACAAATCGTCGCGCACGACGCGCATCCAATGCATTGCTCCATGTCCGTCACCGTCACCGGATGGTATCCTTTTGCGTTGAAGGTATCCGGAGACAGAACCAGGATATTGACGGGGCAGACGTGGGTGCAGAGACCGCAACCCTTGCAACGGTCGATGTTGAGGATCACCATTCCTCTACCCATAAGAACCTCCCTATTAGTCTCGTCTGAGGTGTGACCAAAAACCTTTATTATGCTCCCAGGAGCGCCAGCAAGACGCCGCCTGCGATGACCGAGCCCAACTGCCCGGCTGTGTTCGCGCCCATCGCGTGCATGAGGACGAAGTTGGAGTAGTCTTCCTCCTGCGCGATCTTCTGGACAAGCCGCCCCGCCATGGGGAAGGCGCTGATTCCTGCGGCCCCAATCAGCGGGTTGATCTTCTTTCCGGAAAGAACGTAGAGCAGTTTCCCAAACAGGATGCCGGCTGCTGTATCCAGGCCGAATGCGAACAGGCCCAGCACAAGGATACCCAAGGTTTTCCATTGTAGCAAGCTGGCGGCCGTCATCGTGCTGCCAACGACCAGTCCCAGGAAGAGTGTGGAGACGTTGATGATCTCATTCTGTGAGGACTGTGACAGCCGGTCTACGACCAGCGATTCCTTGAGCAAATTGCCCAGCATCAAGGCTGCAATGAGCGGCGCGGCCTGGGGAACCAGGATACCCACAGCGATTGTGACGATGATGGGGAAGAGGATCAACGCCAGCTTCGAGACGGGACGTGGCGCATATTCCATGTGAGTCATGCGCTCTTCCTTCGTCGTAAGCAGCTTCATGATCGGCGGTTGGATGATGGGAACCATACTCATGTAGGAATAGGCCACTACAGCGATGATGCCCAACATGTGAGGCGCCAGCTGGTTCGCAACGTAAATGCTGGTCGGTCCGTCGATGGCGCCGATAATCCCGATGCTTGCCGCTTCCGGCATGGGGAATCCTAGCAGGATGGCGAGAATCAGGGTGCCGAAAATACCAAACTGTCCGGCTGCGCCCATAAGCGCGAAGACCGGTTGTGCCAGTAGGGGACGAAAGTCCATCATGGCCCCGACGCCGACGAAGATCAACAACGGTAGCAGCTCGTTGTCTACTACGGCGCGTTGCAGCACGATCAGCATGCCGTGTTCTTCTTCATTGATCATGTAGGAGAGTGGGAGGTTGCCAATAATGATGCCGATGCCGATCGGCAGCAGCAGTGAAGGTTCGTATTCCTTGGCGATAGCGAGATAGAGCAACACACCACCCACTGCAATCATTAGAATGTGACCCGGTGTGATCGCCATCACGCCTGCGAAGAGGTTGCTTAAGTCGATTCCATTCACAGATGACTCCTCAAGGTAAATTCGTTTTGCGGCGGGTCAGGCTCGTACGTCGCGAGCCGCAAGGCCCGCCGTCACTGCTTTTCCGGCTCTCCGGCTACCAGGCAGCGTATCAAGAACATGGGACGGGCGCGCACGAATCCTAACGACTCGTAAGTCTCTATAGTTTCGATATTGCTCTGTGCTACCATGGTGAAAATGGTCACCGGATCTTCGGCAGCCAGGGCGTGGATCAGGGCTGCAACGATGGGTTTGACATATCCTTTCTCTTTGTATTCCGGATGAACGGCGATTTTTCCGATTTCGACGATATTTTGGATGCGCGTGCGCGTCAACCCCATCGCTGCCAGCGTGCGTCCCTCCCAGATGCCCACGGCGGGACCATGTTTCAAGAGCTCCTCGCCAATCGTGGAGATGTTGGCCTTCTGGGCGAGAGCTTGCATGGCAGGCAGATGCTTGGGTTTGAGATCCGCCGTTGGGCCTGGATCCAGGGATGTCAGCTCGCCCTTGTAGACCAGCTGCCAGTAGGGGCGGACGTCCAAGACTTCGAACGCAGCCTCGACGATGGGGCGTTGTTCACTGCCGACCAGGACGTGTACCTCGCTGCCGGGTTCGACCAGAAAGATGGTGTAGTTCGCCAGCAGGCGGGGGTCTTCACCCAGGAAGGCTAGTTTGGGAAACCGCTGGCCATGAAAATTGGCGACGGACATCGCTGGTGAACAGACTAGATCGCATTCCCCGGATAGGGTCGTCGCATCGGCTACAAAGGTGAAATGCGCCAGTGTCCAGTCCTCGTCTTGTTGGAGGGCATCCATCTGGCACGTCAAGAGCGTAGCCGCAGACGCGATCCCGGGTCTGTTGCCTTCCATGCTGGTTATTTCCCGATGGT
>JAFGNR010000410.1 GCA_016926915.1 Anaerolineae bacterium | reverse complement strand
GGTGCAGAGCCGGCGCTGCTGATCACGGCTTATCGCGATCGGATGCGCTGAACTGTTCACGCCAACGCCGCAAAGCGCTGCCCCTATATGAATCGTGTGACGGCGCTCAACTGGCGAGCTGCTTACCTTGAGCGCCTGCACCGAGGAGCCTGCCTTGCAGCAGGTTACGCCACAGTGACAGTTTGCAATTCTGATAATATCACTATACTTCACCTTACAGTGGCGGCATTCAAACAAGTCCGTAATTCTCACCGTCTCCCACCTGCCGGAGTAGCCCTGATCAGGTCCTCCACACGGCTCACTCTCTGTGCAATGCCATGTATGATCACGACCAATGGACGAACACATATCGCGTGTTGCCTGCAAAGATATGCAACCCGGCAAAATACACACAAGATAGCGCGCGTGGGACACCTTCCTAAGTTAGCATGCTGCAGCTCCAAGAGCTGGCGCATCAGGTAACAAAATCACCATCAAATAGGAGAAAGACATGAACGAAACGCAACTCACGATCACAGTGATAGGCGCCGGCAATGGCGGCAAAGCCATGGCCGCCGACCTGGCCGCAAAAGGATTCGCCGTGCGGCTTTACAATCGTACCTTTGCGAACATCGAGACCGTGGCCCTGCGAAAAGGAATCGCGCTCCACACCGAGGACGGTCATGAAGTCTTCGGCCCGCTCGAAATCGTTACCTCAGACATCGAAATGGCCCTGGACGGAGCGGATTTGATCATGGTCGTCATCCCCGCCTCAGGGCATCGTGACGTCGCCCTGGCAGCATCGCCATTCCTGCAAGACAACCAGATCGTCGTCTTGAATCCAGGGCGTACAGGGGGAGCCCTGGAATTCGCACAAGGGCTTCTGGAAGGGAATTGCCCGTGTCGCCCCACGATCTGTGAGGCTGAAACTTTCCTGTTCGCGTCGCGCAGTCTGGGGCCGGCAGAAGCCCGGATTTTCCGTACCAAGTACTCCGTGCCCGTTGCGGCCTTTCCGACGCAGCGAACGCAGGCGGCCATCGCCACGATTCAAACAGCCTATCCCCAATTCATTCCGGCAAAAAGCGTCCTGCACACCAGCATGAACAACATGGGAGCCATCTTTCATCCCGGGCTCACATTGCTCAATGCTGGCTGGATCGAAGCCACGCAAGGCGACTTCGAATTCTATATGGATGGCGTGACCCCATCTACCTCACGAGTTCTGGAAGCGCTGGACCGCGAGCGGGTGACCGTGGCCTCCTCACTCGGGATCCGCGTACAGACTGCCCAGGAATGGTTGTACCGCGCCTATGCAGCCGAAGGCGAGAGCTTGCACGAAGCCATGCACGCCAATCCAGGATACCGTGGCATCAAGGCTCCCAACCGCCTCAAACACCGTTACCTCTTCGAGGAAATTCCATGCAGCCTCGTACCTATCACAGAACTGGGAAAGCAGTATGGCGTCGAAACGCCGACGATGTGTACACTCATCCATCTCGCCAACATCGTTCACGCAATTGACTACCGGACAAAAGGACGCACACTGAAACGATTGGGCATTCAGGGGTTGACAGTTCAGGAACTACGCCGTTACATTGACACCGGCGAGCGCAGTTGAGATCAGGAGAACACACATGAGAATTCTAGCCGGCGCCCTCGGCGATTGCGTTCACGTTGCCGGGGTCAACCACTTTCTAAACGTGGCAGAACGGATGGGGCATGAAACCCTGTTCACCGGCCCGGCGACGGACGCCGAGACCTGGGCCGATCTGGCACATCAGTTCCAGCCAGACATCATCGGGGTTAGCTACCGGCTGACCCCGGAAAATGCCCGATTAGAACTGGAAACGTTTTGGGGCGTCATGCAGGCGGCCGGGCTGGCGGACCGGCGCTTTGCCTTTGGCGGCACGCCTCCGGTTGCCGTCATAGCCCGCGAAATGGGCATTTTCGAAGCAGTCTTCGATGGCAGCGAACCGGCCACCGTCGTGCTGCAATACCTCAAAGGCGAAGGCGACGCACAGGCTGACCGCGCGATGCCGCCTCAGGAAACCGTCGCGCGAATTCGATGGAAATCACCCTACCCAATTCTGCGCCACCATTTCGGCATCCCCGCCCAGACCATCGAGCCTACAGTTGCAGGCGTTGCACAAATCGCCGAGGCCGGCGTTCTGGATGTCATCTCTCTGGGCGCCGATCAAGACGCTCAAGAGCACTTTTTCCGTCCGGATCTGCAAGATCCCAAAAGCAAAGGAGCCGGCGGCGTGCCATTCCGGACCGAAGGGGATCTGTCTCGGCTTTACGAAGCCAGTCGCAGGGGCAATTACCCCCTCATGCGTTCCTATTCCGGCACGGCCGACCTCTTGAAATATGCCGGCGCCCTTGTCAAGACGATCCACAACGCTTGGTGCGCGACCTCCCTTTTCTGGTTCAACGCCATGGACGGACGCGGCCCGCAGCCCCTGGAGCGCTCGATCCGCGATCACCTCGCTCTGATGGCCTGGCATGGCGAACGCAATATCCCAATCGAGGGCAATGAACCCTACCATTGGGGAATGCGCGATGCCCCCGATGTCATTTCAGTTGCTGTATCCTATCTGTACGCTCATAACGCCAAGAAGGCTGGCGTCAAAGACTACATTACCACCTACATGTTCGAAAGCCCTCCGATGCTTTCGAACCGTATGGATCTGGCGAAAGCGCTGGCCCAAATCGAGTTGGCAGAATCATTCGCGGATGAGACATTTCGAATCTGGCGACAGACCCGCACAGGTCTGTTGAGCTATCCCGTGGACGAGCACCGCGCCCGCGCCCATCTGGCGGAATCCAGCTACCTCCAGATGGCGCTCAAACCCTCCATCATCCACGTAGTGAGCTACACAGAAGCACATCATGCAGCGACAGCAGAAGACGTCATCGCCTCCGCGAAGATGACACAACAGGTCGTGGAAACTGCGTTAGCCGGGCAGCCGGATATGACGCAGGACCCGCTCGTACAGACGCGAGTGCGACACCTGGTAGAAGAAGCACAGGTGTTGATCGACGCGGTGCAACGTTTGGGAAAGGATGTCGCCGAAGACCCCCTGGCGGACCCGGCCACCTTGGCTCGGGCCGTTCAGACAGGACTGCTCGACAGCCCGCAGCTCAAACGCAACCCGTTTGCACGAGGAGCTATTCGGACTCGCGTTATCGAGGGCGCCATCATGGCTGTGGATGAGGACAACCATCCTCTACCAGAGAAGGCGCGCATTCAACTTCTGGGGCTATCATAACCGGCCTGGTAAAAGATTCGCGAACCTTGCAGGGGGTACAAACAATCCCCGGCAACCCAGCGCGCACCCTCGGTTACACTTGTGTGATTGAGGGTGCACCTGTTCTACCCGCGATCCCTGAACCTGTAACCGTTGCCCCCCCCCGCGCGAGGTAACTTGCCCACGTTTTGAAACGCACCCGGAACACCAAAGCTTTTGACTTTTGCTACGAAATATAGCATAATGAAGGCATATATCTACGGTATGAGTACACGGAGCGGGCAAAACGTATCCATGAGGCTTCTGAAGGATATTGGGTGACAAAACGTTGTCACTGAGGCTTCAAGCAGCGTGTCAGGAAGTGTTTGTGTGGTCACCAACCTGGGTTGGAGCACGGAGTGCAGCTCACACATAAAGACGAAATAGATGACAGCAAAACAACGGCATCCAGAAAGACCAACGCGCGCAGCCGGCTCCTTGAATTAGCTCTGACTCGAAATATGGGAATCGGGCAGCAATGCGCTCGAGAACGAGGAGGATATTGTGACGGAAATTGCCCTCCGGGCCTATGAAACTGAAGTCGACCAGATGGTGGAACAGGGACGCTATTTGGAAGCCCTGGCACATCTCCGCCACGTTCTGGATCACTTTCCAAAATATGCAGGCGCATACTATCTCTTGGGCAAAATGCTGTTGGAAGCAGATCTTCCCGAACTGGCGATTGACACTTTCCGACGCGTTCTCAATGCCGATCCAGAACATCTACTGGCCCGCATTGGGTTGGGTTTGGCTCACGACCGGCTGGAGCACGCCAGCGCTGCGATATGGAATTTCGAACGCGCCTTGGAGATCACACCAGGAGACCAGACACTAACCCATGAACTCCAGCAGTTCCTGGCCCAACGAGATGGCGCCGCCCCAGATACGATTCCGCTTACGCGGGCCGGTCTGGCCCGGCTCTATATGCGGGGGCATCTCTACAGCCGGGCGATTGAAGAGCTAAACCGGCTCGCCGAAGCCAATGGGAACCGGGTCGATATTCTCGTGGCGCTGGCAGAAGCTTATTGGCGTGATGACCAAATTGTGCAGGCTGCCAACACATCACAGCGCATCCTCGATGCCTTTCCATACTGCTTAAAAGCAAATCTCCTGCTCGGAACTCTTTGGCAAGAAGGAGGACAAGAAGAAGGAAAACGGCATCTCAAACGGGCACAGGACGTCGATCCTGAGAACCGGTTGGCGGCCGAGATTTTCGGAACGGAGAGTCCCCTGGAGACTAAAGAGGTAAGCATTGAACGGCTCACCTATCACCCGCAAGCTATCGAGGTAGATCAAACCGCAGATTGGTTCCGGCGCCTCGAAGCTGCCTCGGTTTCCATTGGTATCTCCGAAGCACCCCCAGACATGAGTGAAGAAGAGATGCGCCTCGTCGATATCACAGCTGGATTGGAATCCCAACTTCAGATTCCTGACTGGCTTCGTGATTTGGGACCGTTGATGGACATCGAAGAAACCGCAGAGGCCGACTGGATGGCCCCGCAAGAACCGGCAGAAACCTTAGGCGAGATCGCCAGCGACGAGCTGGCCAACTGGCTGAGCGCCTCTAGCGGCCCCGTTCAAGAGATGGAGGCGCCAGCCTCTCCCACCACAGGAAAAGTCCCGGATTGGCTACAGGCACTTGAACCTGGAACCACTGGCGTCGAAGAGAAAGAAGAAGAAGTCCCCGACTGGCTTCAAGAGTTGCAGGCGCCGGAAGCGCCCGAGCCCCAGATTGCCGTCACACCGTTGGAGGAGACCGAAGAACTGCCGGATTGGCTACAGGAGCTCCAACCACCAGCGGCAGTTCAGCCAGAAGTAAGGGAAACTCCGAAAACTATGCGGCAGGAGGAAGAAACTGCCGGACCGGTTCAGCAGGAAGCTGAAGGACTGTTCGGTTGGGACAGCTTCCCCGACGAAGAACGGCCCGGCATGGCCGTCCCAGATGAAGTACTCGAATGGGGAGCAGCCGCGGATACCGAAGAAGCCTTACTCGAAATGCCTCCCAGTGAGGCAGATGAGTTACCGGACTGGCTGAAGGCCTTGCAACCGCCGGCCCAAGAACCCCAGAAACCAGGGGCAGTGGCGGCAGAAAAACCAGAAGAGGAAGAGCCTCTCCCCGATTGGCTCCGGGAATTGAAACCACCCAGCGAGACCCCAGCCGAACGCGAAAGCGGCCCGGTAGAGTCTTCCGACATGTTTGGATGGGTTTCACTCCCGCAGGAAGAAGCCGAAGCGCTGCCGGAAGAACAAGAAACTCCAGATTGGCTCTCGCAACTGGAACCCGAACCCACGGGGCAAGCCCCCGCATGGCTGGAAGAGTTGGCGCCGCCAACAGCCGGCGCCCCCGAAGCTGGCGCATCAGAGGAAGAGGGACTTCCTGCCTGGATTGACGAGCTCCAACCTGAGGAAGAAGCCGCCGTCCCAACAGTTGAAACTGCCGAAGCCCCTCAGGTGGATGGAGACCTACTCTCCGGAGACGATGCCCTGGCCTGGTTCGAGAGTCTCACGGTCGGCAAGGAAGACGAGCTCCGCGCCCAGGCCGAGGCAGAAGCCAAGGCCCGCGTCGATGAGATCATGGGACGCGCAGCCCCCCGACCTGTGAGCGCACCGCCTGAACCGGCGCCTGAACCGGAGGCTGTCGTCGCTGCGGCGCCGGTCGCAGCCGCAGCGCCCCCCCCAGC
>JAFGNR010000409.1 GCA_016926915.1 Anaerolineae bacterium | reverse complement strand
TGCACCAGGGAGGTCATGAGGTTGCGCTGCTGGCGCGCGGGCGGCGTCTGGCAGATCTGCGGGACTACGGGGTGGTGTTGGAAGATGTGGTGACCGGCGAGCGGATTGCCGCCCGCGTCGATGTTGTCGAAGCGCTGGGTCCCGACGATGCCTACGACCTGGTGATGGTGATCATGCGCAAGAATCACGCGCTGGACATCCTGCCGGCGCTGGCGGCCAACCGCCATACGCCCAACGTCCTGTTCCTGATGAACAACGGCGCCGGGCCGGATGCGCTGGTCGAGGCGTTGGGGCGCGAACGGGTATTGATCGGCTTCCCGAGTTCGGCGGGCGCGCGGGATGGCCACGTGATCCGGGTGCTGACGGGCAGCGAGGACGACGCTGCGGAGATTCCTTTCGGCGAGGTCGATGGGCGCGTGACCGGCCGGACGCGCGCCATTGCCCGCGTGATCGATAGCGCGCCCGGCTTCAAGGCCCAGATTCGCACCGATATGGATGCCTGGCTGCGGACGCATGTGGCCCTGCTGATGCCGGCCCTGGTTCCCGCACTCTATATGTGCGACACCGATATCTACCGTATGGCGCGCACGCGGGATGCCGTGGTGCTGGCTGTGCGGGGCGTCCGCGAGGCGTTCCGCGTTTTGGAAGCCGCCGGCATCCCCATTACGCCGGCCAAGTACCGGCTGTTCAAGTGGGTACCCGAACCCTTGTTGGTGTGGGGCGTCCGGCGCCTGTTGGTCAACCCGCTGATGGAGACCGCGATGGAGGCCCACGCCCGGGCGGCGCGCGACGAGATGCGTCACCTGGCAGATGAGTTCCGCGCCCTGGCGCGCACCACGGAGGCGCCGACTCCCGTCATCGACCGGCTCTACCCGTATTTCGATCCCGCTACTCCCTGCATCGAGGAGGGGCGACAGGACATCCCCTTGCACTGGGGCGGCGTGATCCTGGGCGGGGTTGCGGTCGTCCTGGCGTTGGCCGGCATCGGGGCGGCGCTCCGGGGTCTTGTCAAGGGAGACCGGGCGTGACTGTGACCATGCGTTCACCGGCGGAAGCATTCCTGACAGTGGGACTGTTGGTGTTGGCCGCCGATGGGCGGCTATCGCGGGAGGAATGCGCCGCAGTCTTCAACAGCATGATGGCGTTGGCCATCTTCGAGGGGGAGGCGGGCTTTGCGGCGCGGCGCTTCCTGGCGACGATGATGCAGCAATCGCACTCCTCCATGGTCGAAGAGACCGGCCCGATTGCCGATGACGCGTTCATGTTCAGCGAGGCGCTGGTGGAAGATCTCATTGCCGGGGTGCGCCGGTCGTTGCCCAGGCCCTTGCGGGAACCTGCCCTGGTCTGGGCCTTGCAACTTGCGGCGGCGGATGGCTGCGACGCGCGGGAACAAGCGCTGCTGCTGCGCATCGCCCGGGCGTTGAATGTGGAGGAAGCGGTAGTACACGCACAGCTACAACGACTGCAGGCTGACGTTCATGACAGCGAATCTATACAGGAGGCAACACATGCGTGACAAGCGTTCGAAGGCGACAGTGACCGTTCGCGGTGTGGTCCGGTGGTCCGTCAAGGTGTTGGTGATGGGGGCGATCTTCGGGGTTGCCATGTTTCTGGCAGCCGGGCGGCTCGATTGGGCTGCCGCGTGGGCCTATCTGATCGTCTACGTCGTCAATCAGATCGTGATGATTGTGGCGCTCCCTTCGGAATTGTTGGTGGAGCGCTCGAAGATGCAGGAGGGGACCAAGCAGTGGGACACGTTGCTTTCCGTGCTTTCCGCGCTGGCGGCCCCGTTGGCGATCTACGTCGTGTCGGGGCTGGACGTGCGTCACGGTTGGTCCAATCCGGCGCTCCTTATCCAGGGGATGGCGTGGGGCGTCATGGTATTCGGCATTATTTTCACCGACTGGGCTATGAAAGCGAATGCATTCTTTTCGGGCACCGTTCGCATTCAGGAAGACCGGGGACACGCGGTGGCTGCCGGCGGCCCGTACCGCTTCGTGCGCCATCCCGGTTATGTGGGCGCCGTGCTGCATCACGCGGCGGTCCCCCTGGCGTTGGGATCGGTGTGGGGGTTGGTTCCCGGCCTGCTGGGTGTTGCGGCGGTGGCGGTGCGCACGGCGCTGGAGGATCGCACCCTGCGAGAGGAACTGGAAGGATACACCGCGTATGCGGAAAAGACGCGCTATCGTCTTATTCCGGGGATCTGGTAGGTGCAGTTAGGAAGAGTGTGAGATGCATGCATCACGGCAACCGGAGATGATGTCCTATTTCGACATTCAGGCTTATACGGGCGCCACCAAGCACATGGGGGGCTTCGCCGCCACACAGATGTTGATTACGCTCTGCCACATCGACTCGCAGACCCGGGTGCTCGACGTGGGCTGCGGCGCCGGAGCGACGTCCTGTTATCTGGCGAAGACCTACAGGTGTCGCGTGGTGGGCGTCGATCTGCACGCGGGCATGATCGCCTCAGCTAGGGCGCGCGCGGCGCGAGAAGGCGTAACCGATCTCGTGGCGTTCCGCGCGGCTGATGTACTCGCGTTACCCTTCGATGCCGGCGCCTTCGATGTGGTGCTCTGTGAATCGGTGTTGACCTTCGTCGCTGAAAAGGCGGCGGCGATTCAAGAACTTGTCCGGGTGACGAAGCCGGGCGGTCGCGTGGGCCTGAACGAGGAGATCTGGCTTCAGTCGCCGACAGAGACTTTGAAACAGTACGCCATAGAGACCTGGAACATCGCGCAGCCGGAGATCGCGACAGTGGCGGACTGGACGCGCTGGCTCGAGGCGGCAGGGTTGCGCGATCTGGTCGTGAAATCCCTGCGCTACGAGACACGACGGGAAGCCACGCAACTGAAACGCTACCGCCTTGGGGATATGGTGCGCATGTTATGGCGCACCCTGCATCTCTATCTGGCCCGGCCCGCCTTTCGCGACTACATAAAAGCACGGAAAATGGTTCCGAAGCAGTTATTCGATTATCTGGGATACGCGCTCTTTTCCGGCTGCAAGCTCAACCATCGTTAAAGGTGGGACGCGCTCTTCAGCTAGGCCATGATTCCGGCGGCGCTCATGTCGCTGGTCGTCATCGCGCGGGTGGGGCATGAAGAGGTTACACAGAGATGGCGCGGAGACCCACAGAGAAAGCCCCCTCTGTGAATCTCCGTGAGGTTCTCTGTGAGTCTCTGTGTAAAGAAACTCAGCGGTTAGCGCTTCGATTCACCATTCGCAAATTCGCCATTTCCCCAGGAGGTTTGAAATGACAACCATTATCGGGACGGATTTCGATAACCCTGATGTGGCCCGGCTCTACGCGGAGGCGCCGGAAACGGAGCTGGCTGCATACCGGGCGTTCCTGGATGCCCATCCTGCGAAACGCCTTGTGATCGACGACCTGGCCTGGCACTATCTCGATACGGGCGGCGAAGGCCCGCCGGTGCTGGCGCCCTCGGGCGGGCTGGGCGTGCCGGAGGCAAGCTGGCGGACGCTGGTGCATCTGCGCGAGGCGGGGTATCGCGTCATCGCGCCGGAAAACCCCACCGTGACCACGATGGCGGCATTGACCGAGGGCCTTGCCGGCATCCTGCGCCATGAAGGCATTGCCTCGGCCCACTTCCTGGGCGGATCGTTCGGCGGCATGGTCGGGCAGGTCTTTGTGCGGCGCTACCCGGCGCTGACGCGCTCGCTGATCCTGTCGCACACTCCGGCGCCCCAGCCTGAGCGCAACGAGACCGCCGAACGCTACGTGCGCGGGATGCACGTCTTGCCGGAGAAGGTGTTGATCTGGTTCATGGGGCGGCGGCTCCTACGCCTGCTGCCGGAGGACACGCCGGCGCTGGCGTTGACCGTGGCCCAGGTTCGGGATGTGATACGCCATCGCGCCACCAAAGCGTGGGTACTGTCGGCCCTACGCTGCGTGGTGGACTTCAACCGTCAGGTATTCACGCCGGAGGACTTAGCGGCGTGGCCCGGCAAGCTCCTGATCCTGATGACCGCCGGCGACCCCACGACCCCGGACCCGGTCCGGGAGGCGTTGGCGACGCTCTATCCGGACGCGCAGGTACACCTCTTCGAGGATACCGGGCACGCCACCGCCCTGCTGCAGAGCTCCGCCTATTATGCTGTGATCGATGCATTCTTGGAGAGCGCAGACCGGGTGGGGTGAAGTAGAGACCTGGCAGGTCTCTCTTCACCCCCCAACCCCAACTTGACTTGTTGCACCCTCAATGCTACATTCATGTGTAGACCCGTGGCG
>JAFGNR010000408.1 GCA_016926915.1 Anaerolineae bacterium | reverse complement strand
GTCGGTCGGTCGTCGGTCGGTCGTCAACCGCTCGGCAGCAACACGTACACCCCCAGCACATCAGGCGGAAGGTGGGGCTGCACGTTGAAGCGGATACCGGTTTGCTGCGAGGCCTTGCGCACGCGGCGATGTGCATCGAGCAAGGCTGCACCACGCGTCTGCGCCAGCGCCTCCAGGTGTGGGCGCAGTGCATCAAAATCTCTCACTACCCTTTCCAGAAACTGCGTTGCCTGCTGCGGCGCGATATTCGCTGCCGGCTCGGCGTCCAAGAGCGCTTCCACCTCCTTGTCTGCCAACCATTGGGCAGCCGTGGGCGCGCCGGTGAAGCCGGCGAGCTGGCAATCTTCGGCCAGCAGCGCCAGTTCCGCGCCGTTTTGCCGCTTGAGAATGTGATAGCGTAACCGCAATAGCAAGAGCGTTGTGCGCGTCTCCACCGCCCGTGTGCGGATCACACCGCTGCGCCGTGCCGCACCGTCTAGCAGCGGATCCAGGGCGGCATCCATGATATACGAGGCCAACCCCTCCACTGTGGGGTGAGTGCGCGTGAGATACTGGGTGTCTCTGGGCGCATTCACGGGCGCGGGCAGCTCAAAACAAGCGCTTAGTTTTTCTCCATTACCGGCCGCCTCGCGTAGCGCCGTATTGTTTGGCAAGTGCGCTTCGATGTAGCCTCTTGGGTGCGAGATAAAACCGCCGTGGGTTTGCACGACTGCCTCGATAAAACGTTGCACATCAACGCTGGCGCCGATTGCTTCTCGCATAGCTTGCCACTCGCGGGCGACCTCTTCCACACGAATCGTGCGCTGGGCGAAAAGCGTCCGCGAGCGCTTCTCCCGCGCCGTCACAGTGTCCCACTGAGCGTGCAGCTGCTTGTAGAGATCACTGCTCACGTCGAAGAGCGTTAGCTGGCGGCTGTCCAGCGGCGCGTGCGCACCCCGCAAGAGCAGCCCTTGCATCAATGCCTGGACCACCTCGCCGGTGTTTGCTGGAATGGGGACCGAGATGCCCAACGAACTGCGGATGGTCTTGTGTTTGCGCAGCAGCACATCGAGCACCATGCCATCGATCTGATTGTCGAGCCCGTAGTAGGTCACGGTGCGCACCACCGGGCTGCCCTGCCCATAGCGATCTACGCGCCCTTCCCGCTGTTCGTGGCGCGTGGGATTCCAGGAGAGATCGTAGTGCACAACAGCATTGAAGTGCTCCTGCAGATTGATACCTTCGCTCAGGCAATCGGTGGCGACCAGCACCCGTTGGGGATGTTCGCCCAGTTGTTGCACGCGCATCTCGCGTTCGGTGGGCGGCAGCAAGCCGGTGACCGCTGCCACCTCGACCCCTTTGGGCAACGCCTCGCGCAATGCACCGGCGACGTACTCTGCGGTGGGGATGAAGCGGCAGAAAAGGATCGGCTGGTATCCATCCTTGAGCAAGCCTTTCACCAGGTTGATCGCCTGTCGCAGTTTGGCATCCTGCTTGGGGCCTTCCAGCGCTTCAGCGCGCCGGGCCATACGGAGCAGGCGCTCTCGGTTGGCGGCAGCGGGGGCGTCGACGGCAGACGGCAGACTGCTGACTGCTGACGGCAGATCGCTGACGGCGGACGGCTGACTGCTGACTGCTGATGGCAGACCGCTGACGGCAGACGGTAGACTGCTGACTGCTGATGGCAGACCGCTGACGGCAGACGGTAGACTGCTGACTGCTGACGGTAGACCGCTGACTGCTGACGTTGGACCGTTAACCCTAGTGGATGCGTCGGTCGTCAGTCGTCCGTCTGCCGTCGCCAGTCGTCCGTCTGCCGTCGCCAGTCGTTCGTCAGCCGTCGCCAGTCGTTCGTCAGCCGTCGCCGGTCGTTCGTCAGCCGTCGTCTCCACTACCGCTCCCGGCGTCACATCCAACATCTCCCCCGCATCCACGTCATCCAGATCGAGGACGGCGCGTTCGCCCAGGGCATTGACCTCCGCGAGATCTTCTGCCGAGGCTGTTACCGAGCGCGTGCGCAGCGTCGCCGCCGCGGCCGCCGGGCTGCTGGCCAGGCTGCGCAGCAATGCCAGCACCGACCACCAGCGTACCCGTTGATGGTGTTGAGAACCGCTGGTGTCTGCGACTTGTTCCTGTGCATAGGCCAGCACCGTGTTGAAGAGCTGCTTGTACTCATTGGTTAGCTCGTAACTGGCCTCGACCTCTTCTCGTTCGGGGAACACCGTGTCGGCATCCATATAGGCGCGCACGTCGGCCCGCCGTCGCTGTATCAGGTGTTGGGCCACATCCCGGCGCGCACTTTCCCGCGCAGGACCGGTCAGATCCTGGGGCAGGTCGGCGAAGTCAGGCCGGAGTAACGCCAGTAAGGAGCGAAACGCGCCTTCATTGCCGCTGTGCGGTGTAGCCGTGACTAGAACCAAGTGACGATCCTCGTTGTTAGAAAGCGCCTGGAGCAATTGGTGCCGCAGGTGGCGCCCGCCCCGATTTTCGGCAGAGAACGCGCAGGTGTGCGCCTCGTCCACAATGACTAGTTCCGGGCAGGTGCGCACGAACTCATCGCGGCGGCGCGTCGATTTGATGTACTCGGTCGAAACGATCACGAAGGGGTGTACGTCGAAGAGGGATTGGCCTACGGTGGCGCCCCGTTCCAGGCGTCGCGCCGTGCTGGGCAGTACCAATTCCGCGTCGATGTGGAACTTGGTCGCAAACTCTGTCTGCCATTGTTCGGCCAGATGGGGCGGGCAGAGCACGGCCAGCCGCTGCACCTCGCCGCGGTCCAATAGCTCTCGCGCAATCAATCCCGCCTCGATGGTCTTGCCGATCCCGACATCATCAGCGATCAGCAGGCGGACGGGGTCCAGCCGCAGCGCCATCATTAGGGGCACCAGCTGGTAGGGCCGGGGTTCCACGGCCAGCCGCGCAAACGAACGAAACGGTCCCGCGCTGGAGCGGAAACCCAAGCGCACCGCGTCCCGCAGCAGGCGGCAGGAGTGAAAATCGCCAGGCCGCGACGGGTCGGGCAGCTCGAAGGCCGCCGGCTGTACATCGTCGCCTTCGAGCGGGAGAAAAAGGCCGGCGATCTCGCGATCTGTGCCGCCCAGTGGGCGCAGTACCAGCCAGTCATCAGATGATTCGGGCAGCACCACCCATTCTCGGCCTCGCGCGCGAACAAGGGAACCAACCGTGTAGGGCATGTGGTCAATCTCCATGAAGAGTTCCAAAGATGTAGCTATGCTGGCCGAAGATCTCCGGCCACTTCTGTTTGTGATATCCAAACCGCACCACCGTATACCCGTGGTCCATTAGACAATCCGTGATCTGTACATCTTTTGCCCGTGTATCGGGGTGGTCATGATCCGGGCCGTCGATGTAAATCGCTACATGGGCCTGGGCGTAGAGGAAATCTGGGCGGGTATGGCACACGTCTAGCACGGGCTGCGCTTGATCCGGCAAATGTAGATTGTACCTCTCTACGAAATCCAGCCACGCCCGTTCTAGGTCGCTCTCGCAGGCCGCCAGCAGGCTTGCCAGGTGGCTTTCTCGGCTGCGCGGCGCCGGGCTGGCCTTCACTGTACTGGTTGCCAGTTGCATCAGGAGGTCGCGAATGAGATGCCGGTCGAGGATGCCATGATCGGGCTGGTTGCGATAACTCATCAGGCAATCGTAGCAGGCGGCCTCGCAGTCCTCTTTTGCGCCAGGTGCGCGCCGTTGATCCGCGCCAGTGTCCGGATCGAAATGGCAGAGGGTCAATGCTTCCCGGGCAACCTGTTGCAATGCGGTGGAATCATCCAACACTTGCCGGAGGATACCGGCGCCGCCTTCTGCCGATTCGTAGAGTAATAACACGTGGCGGGCTTCTGATGTAGGCAGCGGCTCTGCCGCCAGTTCATCATCCTCCAACTGGTACAACACCTGGAGGGCATTCTTGAGCGCCGGTTGTAGCGAGGCCATGACCTCGACCGGGAGCCTTGCCACCGGTTCGATCAGCAGGCAGTTCCGCCGGTCTTCCACGAAAGGAATCACGCGTTCGGTCCGGGGGCTCATCGGATCCTCGGGATCTGCTTCGACGGCATCCTTGTTCGTTGCCCAATAGCCGTTTTCCACGTCGAGAACGAAGCCGTGGACCTCCTTATCCTTTCTGCGTCGCCAGCCCAGGTTGATGCGCCACAATGTTGCGGCGTCGCCATAGCTGAGTCTGAGCAGCACGGTGTCGCCCGCTATCACCTGGGCGACCCGGTACCCTGGCCGGTCGCCCCGTTCGGCGAACCGCACGCCGGTTTTGATGTCGTAGCCCATGCGCAGGCGTTCTTCTTCGTCGCTGTTGATACGATCCCGGCGCTTGGTGACTACATTTTGCATGCGGAACAGGGTGGTCAGAGGGAGCGTCAGGCTGCCCCCGCAATATTCGCAAATATCCGGCCCTGGAGCATCGCCCTCCATGGTATGTAGATAGCCGCACCGGGGGCAGAGTTTGGCCGAAACGGTCAGCACATCATCACCCTCGACAGGAAGTATGACCTTGTTGATCACATAGCGCGAGCCCTCGTGGTAGACAATGCTGCGGGGTCCGAACTCCGCAATTGCCAGGAAGCGCGCCCGTGAGAGGAACTCATCGCGCTCGTTGCGGCCGCGACGCCCGGGAATATAGGCGGAAAGCGGCAAGCGTGGGAAGTTGTAGCCTGGCAGAAAGCCCTCGCTGGCGAAGTAGCGATAGCTATAGAAATCGGAATGCGTGGCCCGTTTCTCATCCTCGCCGGTCAGCAGTTCCATCTGGGATTCTGCTTCGGCCCGCAGTCGTTTGGCCAGTTGTTTTTCACGGGGGCTTTTCGTGACGTCTTGAATGATACGATGCTGTACAGCGCGCTGCCGCCACGCTGCCCGGTAGAGCGCGCGCCAGCGCTCGCAGGTGCGGTCGAAATCCTCCGGCGCGCGATCCAGCGTCTTCTGAAGCCATTCATCGCGATACCAATCGGCATGTGCCAGGGCCTCGGTGAGGGTTTCGAACAGTCTGGTGAGTCGCCACGCAGCCCGCTCTCGCGCCTGGGGCGACAAGATGTGCGCGTGCACCGAAGGCAGGAGTTCCAGGGAGGGCTCGCCATCCTCTATAGCAAGATTCAATACGTCCTTCAATGAGTAGCCGAGCGAGAGGCCAGTTTCTGCAAGCCAAACCGCGTGAACATGCGCGCGAATCAAGTCCTCATTGGCCAGATCAAGGCGCGGTGGGGAGACGGCGCCCGCCACCATGCGTTCGGGGCGTTTGAAGAAGTACTGGTCATGCGGGCTGCCGGTGGTGCAATAGGTGAAGACCAGCGCCGGTTGCCCGCTCCGCCCGGCGCGCCCGCTGCGTTGGGCGTAATTGGCCGGCGTTGGCGGTACGTTGCGCAGATTCACGGCGTTGAGTTGGGAAATATCGACCCCTAACTCCATGGTGGGGGAGCAGTAGAGGATCGGCAACTCGGCTTTTCGAAAACGGTCTTCACGTTCCAGCCGCTCCTCATACGGAACCTGGGCGGTGTGTTCGCGGGCTTCGATTCCCTGTAGTCCCGCTGCGACTTCTTTGTACAGCATGACGAAGAACGGGTTGACGTACCCGCCGGCGGCGGCCTGCCGTGGAGAACGGAGCGGGTCGTGGAAGGGCTGGCTGCCATCTCCTGCTAGCCAGAGCAGGGCGGAGGCCGGTACCTGATAGCCCACCGGGCCGGACGCCTGCGGATCACCGGAGACTACCTGCGTCAGCCCTGCGATGCTCAACACACGGAAGAGGCCGGCGATAATCTGTTCGGTATCCTCCGCGTGCAGCTTGTCCGGATAGTCCGGAAATGTGCCGATACGTCGCAGGTAGAGACCAAATCCGCTTCGAGACGAGAGGTAGAGATGATCGCCGGAGCCTCCTGACGGCCGGCTGCCGGGAAAGGCGATACGTGCATGTTCTAGGGTTTCATTCTCGTCGATGGCCCAGGGCTCCTTGAGACGCTGGCTGCTCTGTTGTTGAAGGCGTTCCTGATGCGTGGCATCCAGGTAATCCACTTTGATTGCCAACTCGCGACGCAGGAAATCCAGCAGAACCTTGGCCACCGTTTCCCGCACGGCTACGGGGGCTGTAGCCAGAGCGGGATGCAACTCCTGCCATTCTTCGTTGGCTTCGGCAAGTTCCGTAAGCGATGCATACTGGATCTCCAGCAAACCGCACTGCTCCAGGTTTGGCGCCGTCACCCGCCAGCCGCGTCGTAAATCGCGGTAGATACGATATCCCAGCACCTCGCGCAAGGCGCGCTCGGTGTGGTGCCGGGCCTGAAAGCGGACCTCGGGGTTCACCGCGTAGAGGCCGATGTCCAGATCGAGGGCTTCAAACACCCGCTGGGGTAGCGCGTCATGGGTTAGGCCGCCGGAACCGGCCCGCGTGACCGCCCGGTACAGGGCGGCGCGCAGGAGTCCCACCTCCACGAAATCGTTGAAATGGCCGGCTTGCAGGGAAGCGTCCTGCCGGTTGTCTGTGAAACTCAGGAGCTTCCGCGCCTTGCGTTCCAGCGTCTCGTCCTGACGCAGCGCACGCAAGGCAGATAGGCTGAGGACCGTGGTTGCTGTACTACGTCCTTCCGAGGAAAGCGAAGCCAATTTCCCGAAATCGGAGCGCACACGGCCTCCATAGGCCACGCCGCAATTAAGACAGAAGCGAAAGGGGGTAGGCGTGAATTGGATGTCGATGCCGTCGGCGGCCTCTTCGCCATTCGATCCAATACGCACCGTCTCCGGCAGACGCCTGCGCAGGTGCCCTTTTACCCGGATGTGTCCCGTGGCGGTCTGGTCGAGCCAGTCCTCCGGGAGTCGTTCCAGGACTTCCCTCGGATCCTCAGGCCAGGGATCTTCGGGGTTGAAATAGAGGAAGCCGCGCTCCTCATCCGGCTCACCGCTTTGATCGGCCAGATTGCGTGGCAGATAACGCATTGCCCCGGTCTCCGGGTCTTCCTGCCGGAGCACGACGTAGTAAGGTTGCCCACACTCGCGGCAGAACGCCAAAGGGAGGAGTACCCGCTCCCGGTCGCCCGGCACATATTTCTGACCCTGTGTTGTGACATAACGTTGCTCTGGCGGCTCCAACGATGCATAGACCGTATCGCCACGGCTAATGAACTGGTGGAGGCGGAACGCAAAGGCGGGAAACCCCGTCTCGGGGTGTGTCGCGCAGTAGCCGGTCAACAGCCCGGTTTCGATGGCCCGGATGCACCGCTCTTCCGGCAATCCCGTCAGGCGCGCCAGTCTTTGCGCCGCACCGTTCTTGCCCGTGATGCTGATGGGCAGCGCCCGTTTTAGCCGCCCGGACCCCGGCTCAGTCGCCAGGCCGAATGTTGATTCGATCCAGCTGGAGAGCGGATCGTGGGTGAAGTTCTCGAAGTCGATTGCCCCCGTGGCGGCGGGTTGGCGGAGGCGGTCGGTTAGCGCTGTTATGAAGGCGGCGTTGTGCTCCGACCACTCGGGCGTGATGCGTTGCAGGGTCTCACCGATGATGCGTTCTGGTTTGACCTCGGCGCCGAACAGCCGTGTCGCGACATCGGCGATCGCTCGTTGCTGCGCCGCGAAAGCGCCGCCTGTTGCCAGCGTGGCCGACGTTCCCACACACTGCAGCTGTGGGCTTTCGCAGATATCGCGTACCCGGCGCACGAGCATCCCCACGTCCGCACCCTGGCGCCCCCGGTAGGTATGGAGCTCATCTAACACCAGGAATCGCAGGCCTTTGGCCGCATTCACAATATTCCGCTCGCGCGGGCGGGTCAACAGGAGCTCTAGCATGACGTAGTTGGTCAACAGAATGTCAGGCGGTTGGGTGATGATGGCCTGTTTTTCGACCTCATTCTCCTGCCCCGTGTACCGTCTGAATGTCACCGGGGGCTGTCCTTCCGGAAAGCCGGTACACAGGAACTTCTCCAACTCAATCATCTGGCTGTTGGCCAGGGCGTTCATGGGATAGATGAGAATGGCTTGGATACCCCTACCACTCCCCATGCGCAGCACGTGATCTACGATGGGAATGATGTAAGCCAGACTCTTTCCCGACCCGGTGCCGGTCGTGAGCACGTAATTGTCGCCGGACTTCGCCGCCGTGATGGCTTCTGTCTGGTGGCGATGGAGTCGCAAAGGTTTGCCGACTTGCCCCTGCTCCTTGAATTGAAAGATCTGACGGCATTGTGGGTGAAGGACGCCCTCGGCGACGAGCGCCTCGATGGTGGCGCCCGGCTCGAAAGCGGGATTCAGCTGGATGAGCGGATCAGGCCAGAGCAGGCCATCCTGTAGCTCCTGCTCGACATGAGCGGCAATTCTGCGGTCGTTGATGCGGATGAAACTTGTGATATACGAAGCGTAATCGTTAACCAGTTCTCGACGCAGCGCGAAAACGTCCATTGGGAACTCCTTGCCCCCTCTCCATGCTACCTACCGGATACGGGAACGCCAGTTGTTTGTCGCGCCGCCGGCGGCGTGGGGGCCCTGAACGCCTTTTTTGTTGGGGGAAGTATACGCCTATTTCAAACTAACCGCAAACTGTCGCTGGCGCCAAGATTTTGATATACTGCTGCGTATCTGATGCCGCCAAGAGGCGCCGGCGGCCGCGATGTGTTTTGTCAAGCAAAAAACACACTGCGTAGTTCTCGCTGCTCTGCCGGGTGACCTCGTTTGGGAATGTGGGCAAGCACAGCACGCGTCCCATCCGGCGCAGCGCAGGGCTGCCAGCGCGCCGTTCAGTGAAAGGTAGTCGGGCGAAGAAGGAATGCCCTGAGGCCGGCGGCTGGAACGGCCAGCGGTTCGGCCGGCTACATGTGGGGGAAACATTAGTCGAACCGCTAAAACCAGAGCTGGGGCGGCACGATTCGAACGTGCGATACACGGATTCAAAGT
>JAFGNR010000103.1 GCA_016926915.1 Anaerolineae bacterium | reverse complement strand
GCGCATCGGAATGCGTCCGCGCATCGGAATGCGCGCAGTCACGAGCTCACGATCGTTTCCGATGCCAGCTGGCGTGTGGCGTATGGCCCGCTGCTGGAGGCCGATCTGATCATGGGCGAAAGCTACGATGCCCGGCTGGCGTTTCTGGGGTGGGACGCGGCGGGATTCGATGCATCGCAGTGGCGGCCCGCTGTCTGCTTCGACGATCCCGGCGCCGTGCTGGTCGCCATGAACGGCCCTGCAGTGCGCCGCCACGAGGTTTTGACGCCGGCGGCGGACCCGGTGAAATTGCCCGGTTGGCCGCTGCCTCGCTGGATCTTCGATTTTGGCCAGAACCTGGTGGGGCGAGTGCGGATTCGGGTGCACGGAGAGGCCGGGATGACCCTGACGCTGCGCCACGGTGAGAGGCTCGATGCGGAGGGGCGCCTCTATACCGCGAATCTGCGCACTGCCCGGCAAGAAGACCACTATACGCTTGCCGGAGATGGTGCGGAGGACTACGAGCCGCGTTTCACCTTCCATGGCTTCCGCTATGTCGAGTTGAGCGGCTATCCTGGCGCGCCGTCACGCGATATGCTCACGGCGGTAGTGCTCCATTCCGACATTCCGCAGACCGGTACTTTCGCCTGCTCGAATCCCTTGATCGACCAGCTGCAGCACAACATTGTCTGGGGACAGAAAGGCAACTTCGTCGACATCCCGACCGACTGCCCGCAGCGAGATGAACGGCTGGGGTGGACGGGCGACGCGCAAGTCTTCATCCGCACGGCGACGTTCAACCGTAACGTGGCAGCCTTCTTCACCAAGTGGCAGCAAGACCTGGCGGACGCGCAGCTTGCCACAGGGGCGTTCCCGCCTGTGGCGCCCGCGATTCACACGCTTGAGACTCGCGACGGCGGCCCTGCCTGGGCTGACGCAGCCGTGATTTGTCCGTGGACTCTCTACTTGACGTATGCCGACCGGCGTCTCTTGGCGGCGCATTACGAAACGCTGGTGCGCTTCGTGGATTACCTCACCGGGACCAGTCGCGATTTGATCCGCAGCCATCCCGCCGTCGATCCCTGGGGCGGCTTCGGCGACTGGCTGGCGCTGGATGGCAGCGGGCGCACCGAGGGCGGCACACCCAAGGACCTGATCGGTACGGCAATGCTGGCCTACGTGACCCGCCTGATGGCCAATATTGCGGGCGTGCTGGATAAAGCGAAAGATGCCGCGCGCTTCTCCGCGCTTTACGAGGCTGTACGTGCGGCGTTCATTGCGCGATTCGTCACACCCCAGGGCTTGCTGGCTTCTCAGACCCAGACAGCCTGTGTGCTGGCGCTCTACTTCGACCTGGTTCCCGGTGCGCTGCGGGCGCAGGTTGTCGATACCCTCGTGCATGACATCCGGCGGCGCGACCTGCACCTGGCGACCGGCTTCGTCGGCACACCTTATCTGCTCCACGTGCTCACCCAGGCGGGACACCTGGACGTGGCCTACGCGTTGCTCAACCAGACCTCTTGGCCTTCGTGGCTTTACCCGATCACGCAGGGCGCGACGACTATCTGGGAACGGTGGGATGGCTGGACGCCTGAAAAGGGGTTTCAGACGCCGGATATGAACTCCTTCAATCACTATGCCTACGGCTCGGTGGGGGATTGGCTCTATGCCGTGGTCGGCGGCATCGACATCGATCCTGGCCAGCCCGGCTACAAACACATCGTACTGCGACCCCGCCCCGGCGGCGACCTGGCCTTCGCGCAGGCTACGTATGACGCCTTGTACGGGCGCATCGAGAGCCATTGGCGCGTTTCTGAAGAAGCGCTCGAATGGGACGTTGTTATCCCTCCGAATACCACCGCGACGGCTTACGTCCCGGCTCACTCCGGGGATACTGTCCTGGAAGGAGATACCCCGGCGCACTTTGCAGAGGGCATTACGCTGCTGCGTCGGGAGTTTGCTGCTGCGGTCTATGCATTGGGGGCGGGGCGCTACCGGTTCCTCGTCCTCCCCGCATCTTGATGAGGCAGGGTCTCATCTTTCTTCATCATAACTGCGAACAGGCTCACGGATACACACAGATGAACACAGATTCCTCTGTGCATCTCAGTGTAAGCATCTCCTTGAACTATGCTCGTGCCGAACATGCGGCTAGATCTCGGTCCGGGCCTCGACCAACGCCAGCAAACGCGCAGCCACATCGGTCTCAGGATCGACGTGCAGTGAGATCGCCTCCGAGGGGCAGGTGCTCACGCAAAGCCCGCATCCCTTACACCGGGCGTTGTCGATCTGCGCTTGCCCCTCGACCAGCGTGATCGCCTTGACGGGGCACCGTGTTATGCACAGCCCACAGCCTACGCAGGCATCCCCAACCTGTACCTCGAGTCCCGGCAGACGTAGGATGGTATCGCTCAACGCGTGGGCGTTCAACCGCAGCGTCTGGCGAATGGTGCAGCAGCAGTCGCAGCAGAAACAAATCGCCAGCATCCTGCGGAATGGAATCTGCAACATGAAGGCATCGCAGGCGGAATGCATGACCATGGGCACGAGACCCAGGTCTAGCGCCTTTTCCACGTGGGACATGGCTGCATCCACCGTCACGGCATGTCCCAACGTTGCATCGATCCGGGCCGCCCCCTCTCCAAGAAAAAGACATCCGAAATCCGTTGGGTAGGTCTGGCAGCTTTCAGCTTGCCGGCAAAGACAGTGGTTCAGCACGACGCGGCGGCTTGCCCGCTCGATGAGGGTTGGGAGCAACGTGACGGGAAGCGCCACCTGTTCTCCCTGATAGATGGTTTCGTTGACCGGGAGGATCACGCCCTGGTTTTCTTTCTTGCTGAACAGCACAGCTTCGGCTACCGGGCCGATGACCGGCAAGGTGGTCAGCCGGTTGAGGGCCTGGCCTAGTCGCCAGAACCGGAGGGAGAGCTTGTGGATCAGTCTTGCCAACATGAGTATCTGTACCTCGATGCCCGCAGGATAGCACCGATTCCCACAAAATCCACTTGTTGCGGCCTGGTCATCCGACCAGGTTGAACCCCATTCGTTTTGCTGCTCGCGATTCGGCCGATGGGCTGATGACGGCGCGCGCGCACTGTGGTACGCTGTACGTGTTGTTCGCGGATAGACACCATGTGGGAGGGCATACGATGAAAGCGAAGTTATTACCCCGTCCGTTGTTGATGTTCATGAGTACCATGGTGTTGGCCAATATTGCCTCGCGTATGTACCAGCCGCTGATGGCGCTCTATCTCCAGTCCTTGGGGGCAGATGTCAAACAGGTGGGGCTATTCTTCACGCTGGGTTCCATTGCACCGCTGGCCTTTCAGATTCTGGGAGGCTGGCTTTCCGATTCGTTGGGGCGTTTGCAAGCGGTCGCCATTGGCAGCATCGCCGGTATCTTCGGTATGGCCGTCTACCTGGCGGCGCCTTCGTGGCAATGGCTCTTGATCTCGACGGCGCTAGCTGCCATGGCCGGGGCGTTTGTCTCTCCGAGTTTCCAGGCCATCATTGCCGAACAAGCTGACGAGGAGAACCTGGGCAAGGTCTACGGTCTTTGTGAGAGTATTTTCATGATCGTCGGGATCGTCGGCCCGCCTCTCGGTGGTTTCCTGGCCGATCAATTCGGCTTCAAGGTGATGTTCATGGCGGCAACGACGTTATATGGCCTGGCTACCGTGATCCGGTTGTGGATGGCGCGCAACGCGCGTAAGTGCGCCAAGGCCTCGAAATCCAAGCCCAGTTTCACAGCCCTGAAGACGGATATGCGCACGATCATCGGCATGGTGCTGGCGGGTGGGGTGCTGACCTGGATTTTGATCTCGGATGGCGTGCGTGACGTGACCTACCGCTTAGCCTTCGAGATGGAATCGCTCTATTTGCAGGATGTCCTGGGATTGACCAAGACGCAAATCGGCTGGTTGATCTCGATCTCCAGTGTGACGACGGCGCTGTTGATGAGCGGCGCCGGGGCACTCTCTGACCGGTACGGCGAGCGCGTGGGGATTGTCGGCGGGTTTGCCCTGGTCGCAACTGGCATCAGCGTGTTCCTCGGCAGCGCCGGTTTCCTGGGATGTCTGGTAGCCTGGGTGCTCTTCGGGGTGGGGTCGGCTTTGATCAGCCCTGCTTACAACGCGCTGATCTCGAAGGTGACGCCGAAATCCCTGCGGGGCACAGCATTCGGACTTTTCACGACCAGTTTCAGCATTATCTCGCTGCCGGCGCCGTACGTCGGTGCGTTGTTGTGGAACCGGTTCGGCCCGCAGGCGCCGTTCTATCTGCCTATCGTCGCGACGGTAATCCTGCTCCCGATCATGTGGGTGAAGTTCCGGCTGCCAGGGACGGATACGCAAGCGGCGCCGCAACCGGCGGAGCGGCAACCGGCGGCGCCGCAACCGGCGGAGTCCGTGCAGCCTGCCTAAATCCTAAGAACGTCCGGAAGCTGCTTTGTAACCACATTCGGGTGCGTTCTCAGTTGGGAACGCACCCGAATTTCATTTTCATCTACTGCTGGGGTTCGTAAGCGTTCCCCAGAATGCCCTGTTCCGCCAGCTGGATGGCATATTCGAATAACTCGTAGGGTTGGGCGCCTCGAATGGGATATCCGTCGATGAAGAAGGCGGGGGTGCCGGTCACACCCAAACTCAGCCCTTCGTTAAGGTCTCCCATCACGGCCTCTTCCCAACGCCCGCTATCGAGACAGGTATCGAATGCTCCGGCATCCAGTCCTAATTCTGCGGCGTAGTCCTTGAACAGCTCCGCCGCTCCGGCGTTGCCCGACCATGCAGCCTGTCCGGTGTAGAGTAAATCGTGCATGTCCCAATAGGCATTTTGTTCCCCGGCGCAGCGGGCCGCTTCTCCGGCCTTCACGGCCTGCGGGTGGATGCTCGTCAGGGGGAAATCCTTGAAGATGTATTTCACCCGGCCTGTTTCGATGAAGTTAGCTTTGAGCTGGGGCCAGGTTTCGGTGAAATAGCGGGCGCAGAAGGGGCATTGATAGTCGCTGAATTCGACAATTGTGACAGGTGCGTCTGGATCGCCCAACACGCGGCTTTCCTCGACCGGAGCGATAGTCGCCGGGGTCGGCGTGGGATAGGGGGTGCGTTCTTCCGGCGGCGTTTCCGCGCCGGTTTGCGCCTGCCCTCCGAGAGCCTGGTCGATGGCCTGTGCGAAGGCGGCGAAAGGCTGCGCTCCGACAAGCGGTTGCCCGTTGACGAAGAAAGTCGGCGTTCCCCGTACCCCTCGTTGGCTGCCTTCGGCGGCATCTGCCTGGATAGCTGCTTCCTGGTGGTCGCTCGCCATGCACTCTGTGAAAGCATTCACATCGAGTCCCAGCGCTTGCGCAAACTGTTTGAAGCCATCCTCGGCATCTCCGCCGGACCATGTCGCCTGATCGGCGAATAGAAGATCGTGCATGCCCCAGAAAGCATCCGCGCCGCCCAGTTCACCGGCGCAGCTTGCGGCTTCTGCCGAGGGAACGGATAGATGTTTGCCCGCGAGCGGAAAGTCCCGGAAGATGTAGAGCGCCTGTCCCGTATTGACGTAGGCGTCGAGGATCTGACCGTATGTCTCGTTGAAGTAGCGGACACAGTAGGGACACTGGTAGCTGGAAAACTCTTCGATCACTACGGGCGCATTGGGATCGCCCTTGAATGGATCGCCGCTGTCTGTGAACCCAACGGTGACGCCGCCCAATTCGTCCGTAACTTCCTCGGCGTCGTCTACCGGCCCGGCAGCCAAAGTTGGGGTGGGTTGGGAGACTTCATCGGCGCCTTCCAGCTCCTGTATGGGCTGGTTTTCAGCTTCCGTGGGTATATCCGCGCCAGCATTTGCAGAGAGGCCAGCGCTGGTCCCTTGACATCCTGCCAACATGACAACCAGTATCGCGAGCACGGTAATCAATAGATTCTTTAACTTCATTGTACTTTCCTTTGTCTTGAGACACCTGCTTCTACAGGTGCGGAAGGAGCCAGTCCGGCGTCAACAGGATAAGCCAATCGTTGAGTCGGTTGAACAACCCGGTGACCATCAGTAAGCCCACGACCAACATCAGTCCGCCGCTAATCCACTCGATCGTGCGCGCGTGGCGCGTCAGCTTTTCCATAAAGCCCATCATCTGGGAGAGCAAGACTGCTGCCAGCAGAAAGGGCGTCGCAATGCCCAGTGCGTAGACCAACAGGAAGACCATGGCGCGCCCCGGCGCAGTGAAGGACAACGTCAGCACCAGGCCCAGGAGCGGGCCCACACACGGGCTCCATCCTGAGGCAAAGGTAGCCCCGAACAGCATGGAGCGCAGGTAACCCTGAGATAGCCCGCCGGTGAACTGAGCGCGCTTCGTCACGTTGAACAGGGGGATGGTCACGACATGCAGCGTGTGCAGCCCGAAGAGGATCAGGAGCACCCCACCGATACGCGTGATCCAGATACTATACCGGTGAAGCACGTTGCTTAGCAGCGTGGTCGGCAATCCTAAAACGATCACGAAGATCAGCGTGAACCCCAGAACGAAGGCCAGCGCGTGACTCACCACGCGCCAGCGGTTGGGTTGCGTTGTTCCCATCCCGATCATACTGGCGCCGGAGATATAGCCCAGATAGACCGGCACCAATGAGAAAACACATGGCGACAAGATCGAAAGCAGCCCCGCGAGGAACGCAAGCGGAACGTTCAAAGATGCCATCAGACCTCCTTCTTCCTTATCTTATTTATTGCTATTATAAACTGTTTTATTATATTTTCAAGGAGAGAACTAACTTCGATAGTATCAAAGAGGTGACTTGCAAGATGCGCCGAATGGTCCCTATTCTGAGAAACGCGAAGACCCGGCACTATGCCGGGTCTTGATTGAGAGGTATAGCTTCCCCAGTTGAGCAACTCAATGGCTTTTCATTGCCATTCATCATCCACTGGGGTGCAAGAAACGATTTCCATTGAAATGAATCATGTGTTCTGGGATTTCTGCCACCCATACCTCAGTTTCCCAAGCAATCTCGGTGAGGAAGTTCTTGAAAGTGGCGAAATCTAAGAAAGCTGTCACGTAGACAAGATTGGCTGGGCAATTCTCGAACATATCCTGCAGTTCAACATAGCGCTTTGGTGAAACTGGTCCGTGTGAAGTAACTGCTTCAATCAAGAAGATCCAATTTCGGTCTTTGTCAAACAGTACGATGTCAGGTAACTTATCGTGGTCAGATGCCTTCACATTCAGTGAGTCAAAAATGCCTTTCTCGAGAACAAGATTCTTTTTGGAGGTGTCTCCAAGGTAGATCACCATAGCGCCAGGAACAAAGCGAGGACCAAACTCTTGAATTACAAGTGCTTGTAATTCGTTGTGCTCGCCTGGCGAGAGGTAGAAAACACGTCCGTCGGCGAAACGCAAAGGCACTCTATGATGATCTCTTGCTTTTTGATAGAGCTCAAGTAATATTCCCTTCTTACGGTTGAATTCATGCACGGCGTTTTGCCATTTTGGTGTGTCATACATTTCAAGAGTTTTCAGGGTCAGGTCTGACAACGCGTAATGTGTGTGTGGACTGTTCGTCGGTAAGTTTGGAACGTCAGGATTGCGCAAAACCAGGCCTGCTTGCTGGAACTGGTGGATTACTTGGCGCCTCACAGTCTCTCGCGTATTCTCAGCATACTCGCGGTCATAGCGTTGTTTCATCTCAACAAGAATATCATGAATACGCATGCTATGTCGTTGAACTTGATTCCAAGAAGTATCTTCTGATACTTGTGCCAGTACCAGCAAGGTTAAAGCTGAAATTTCGTTTTGTTGAGCGGGCGGTAGTCCCAAGTCTTTCAGAATCTGTTGTGCTTATTGAATTTTGCCCATTGTAGTTCGTGTCTCCCTTATCGTTGGAAAATCAGCAGGTAAACATCCAGCTTCACGCAACACATCAAAAGTCAGAGCTTCAAGATCTGGTGTGCATTTATCCAATGTGACCGCTTGTCCAAGCTGTTGAATAACGGTCAGCGGCGGTAATGGCAAAGCCCGAAGTTCTGTTGCATTGACTTGTGTACTTCCATTCAGTATGCGGAAGTAACGATCAATCACGGCACTGTTAAGCAAAGTGGAGAGCCCTATGGCTTCTTCAACCGTTAACTGTCCTTCTTGCCGGTAGATGAAATTCAGATGATTCTCCAGTCCCAGTGAGGCGCCAAATCGTGAGAATTCATTGGCGATAAGCGGGGCGGTCACAAGACGGCGACGCTCTTCTTTGGCACTGAAACGGCGCAAAAGTACGTAATTGCTTAACGGCACTAACAGTTTCTCTGCCGCATCTCGCAGTATTCCTTGGGGTTTGTTACGTCTGCTGTTGGGCCATTCGATGACCTGTGATTGTACATTGTGTAGCCAAAGGAGTGGAACAGCACGACCTTCATTAACTGCGTTTTCTCCTGTCAGGTAATCGCGCGCCCGAAATGCCACCACTGGTCCCGTGGACACATCCCACCCGTATTGGTACAGTGAGCCTTTCCAGGAATCGACAGCCTGAATGAGCTCTTTATCAAATGTACTAATCGGTAATCTGAAGAATAATGACTTGTTGAACTGACCCAGAAACAGTGACGACTCTACTGGTTGTGTAGGGATATCTTTCTGCAGATCTATGGCATTGCCGGAAGATGAAATCGCAATCTCAAAAGGTGGCACAATGCGTACAGGACGCAGCCGACGCCGAAATGTGAAGACAATGTTCTCCTGTAGGATGTCGGCGTGTTCAAAGATCAAATTTCTTGACTCAAAAAGGTGAACGGCAATGGGTTCAGCATGCTTTATGAAATGTTTACGGAAAGCAGAGAAGTATAACCCAGAACAAAAACTCCGAGGCACAATGAAACTAGCGTCTGCAACTGGAGCAAGCAACTCCAAAGCTAGGGCGATGAAGAGGGTATAGATGTTAGTGTAGCCATTGGCTTTTGCTGGCATGGCGAGCACGCGTGGGTCTTGTTTGTTGAGTTTGAAGTAGGGTGGGTTCGCTAAGATGTGATCATAATGATGGCTATTGGGAAGTGGGAACAATGGGCCTGGTGAGGTATGTGCCAGAATGAAGTCGGTTTCATGAATGGCGAAATTGACGGTGATGCCATAAGTAGCGGCGGTATCGCGTACATCTGCTAGACATTCTCTTGCTTTTTGAGCGAGCTCATTATCAATTTCGTACCCATCTATCCACAAAGTGATTGGTGGTGTGTCAGACCCTCGCTCTTGAATGGCGCGCTCAACTACTGCGCAAGCCAACACTCCGGATCCAATTGCAGGCTCGAGGAAATGGTCTCCATCATGAGTCGGTCTGAGTTGTCGGGCCATGTAACGAGCAATAACTGGAGGGGTGAGGAACTGCCCCAATGCCTTCCGTCTTCTCTCGGGACGCGTTGCTAGAGTGCGTTCCCCGGCCTCGAAGCATTCTGTGACTAGATCTGTACCCATGAGTTTGTACTTTCCGTTTGACAATTAGCTTTCTGGCGTTGTTTACTGCAACCTTCTCAATAGAGTCGTGGGAGTTCTCTTTTTATAGTGTAGGAAGTATAACTCAACTGTCTTAATGAACAATACCAGCCGGATTTTGGCTTCTTCACACTGCCTCCAAGCGACGTGATGGCGGCGAAAACAACAAACGAGGTCGCTTTTGCGACCTCGTTGTGGTGGGTCGTACAGGATTCGAACCTGTGGCCCTGGGCTTAAAAGGCCCCTGCTCTG
>JAFGNR010000407.1 GCA_016926915.1 Anaerolineae bacterium | reverse complement strand
TTTCTGTCGGTCGCATCGCCCTCAAACTGACCGGTCCCGCAGATTGGCTGGCGCCATTTCAGGAAGCCTGGAGACCCTGGGAAAGCACCGGTTCCGGATGGAACGTGCGTCTTGTGGCTGATCCGGCGCTCGAGACCCCTGACGGCGCCTATTTCGAGGCGCGGCCCCATTTTTCGGACGGGGTATGCCATCTGGATACCAGAGGATTCACCGGCAGCATCGATCCCGAAACATCCTCGGCGGTATTGCGCGCCCACCCCACGGCAAGTCCCGGAGATCTGGCCTACTTCATCCGCACCGCCTTCGCTTTGAGCGCCTTTGCACAGGACACCCTGCTTTTTCACGCAGCCGGGATCGTCCACCGGGACGAAACGTATGCCCTATTTGGGCGCTCGGGAAGCGGAAAATCAACCGCCTCGCGTCTTTCGGCAGACAAGCCAGTACTCAATGATGATCTGGTGCTCCTTGATCAGAATGACATCCAGTGGCTGGCGTGGGCAACCCCCTTTGGACGGCGGCGTTCTCCAGAGGTGCTTTCCGCCCCCTTGCGGGCGCTCCTGCGCCTGGTGCAAGCTTCAGACGATCGCCTGGAGGCCATGCCAGAAGGACAGGCATTGGGCGATCTGGTAGCCAACTCTCCTGTGGTCAATGCTGATGTCTCCTCGCTCCCGGAGTTAATGCAACGCTGGTCGGAAATATTGCGCGCTATTCCGGTGTACTATCTTCATTTCAGGAAAGCAACTACATTTTGGGAGGTCATCGATGCCCACTTTGAATGACGTTCTGGCCCACGCGCCGGGCGTGGTAGCACGCCAAAGCGAAGGTGAGCTAGTAGCCGTGCTGCCGGCTCAAGGTAAGTATTTTGTCCTAAACGGCGCCGGGGCGGAAGTTTTCAACCTGGCGAATGGGGTACGTTCGCTTCGTGAGATTGCCCTATCTCTCTGTGATACCCACACCGTCGCGCAGACCCGCGTTGAATCGGACGTATTGACATTTGCCGGGCAACTTCTGGAGCGGGGGATATTGATCCTCGTTCCGTAGTCAACACCCAGATTGAATCGATGAGTGATGGCATGCCCAATTGTAGCTTGACAATCTGGGTAATTAGCCTACGATTTTGTTGAATAATGAAACTGGACGAGATGGAACACAGTGGTTGCACAAATCCACAACCTATGTTATCTTAGAGGTAGTTCGTAGACACACCAAAACTCAGTAGCATCTCAATCTATACCGGTACTCCAAGCCTGGTAAAATCAAGCGGTACTACATGCGTGGCGGTGGCGGTGAGGGCAATCTCTCATATAATTGGTGAGGTTTTGACCTGTTCTCTCTGACGGGGAGGTGTGAATTCGGAGTTGGGCAGGTAGATACGGTTTCTTGGCAAATCTCTTAGACCTATTTTGAAAGGAGCTAGACCCATGTACGAGACCCCCGAGATTATCTTCGAAGGCGAGTTGGAAGTTCACGCTGGCAGCCCGGACGCGATTCTCGAAATTCTGGAGATGGACTAACCCACCAATAATTTGACCGTCCCCGTGCTACCACAGATCGGATGAACACGGCACTACAACAAGGCGCCGGTGTCATCTTGTCTCGGATGGGGGAGAGAACCTCGTTTCTTTCCCCCATTTTTCATATCTATAAAAGGCAAACCTACCTTGCGACGACAGAAGTCTCAAGGTCTATGGTATGTGTTCCATATGTTCATTGAACCGGTCGCCTACATCACGCGACTATACTAGATAGTTGTCAAACATGCTCGCGGCAGCGTATACAGCTGAAGACGATGACGTATTGCTACGTCACATCGTCGAAAAAGACGAAGGCGCGTTTGAGGAACTTTACCAGCGCCACAGCCGGCCTCTCTTCAACTACATTCTACGGCTCGTTCAGAATGCCCCGGTGGCCGAGGATCTGCTGCAAGACGTTTTCGTGGTGATCTGGAAAGATGCCTCACGCTTTAGGGGACAAGCCAGTGTGAAGACCTGGCTATTCCGGATCGCCCACCACAAAGCGGTCTCGTGGCTACGTAAGCACCGTGAGGTCGTGGGTGAGCACGAGAGTATTGCGCCGGCCTCCGTCGACGCCAATCCGGAGAGACATGCGATCGCCTCATGGGAAGCTGATCAGGTTAGAAACGCGCTTGACTGCCTCTCGGTGGGGCAGCGCGCGGTGTTGGAACTGGCATACTACTACGATTTACCCTATTCCGACATCGCAAAGGTGGTGGGCTGTCCGGTCGGTACAGTCAAAAGCCGGATCAGCTATGCCCGCCGGTATCTGGCACGAATTCTCAGCGCCTCCGGATTGCAGGAAAGTTCGATCCCTTGAGGATCGGAGATAGATGATAGATTATGAAGACCTATTCACGTTCGAAATCTAAAGATCTACAGGCTTTGCTACCCTGGTACGTGAACGGCACGTTATCCGGGACAGAATCCCAGGAAGTCGAAGCCTTGCTCGAGAACGATGCGCACGCACGCGCCGAAGCAAACGCCTGGGCAACGCTTCGCAAGGCCGTTCAGGCACAGCCCGCAGCGCCTCCCTCTGCTGCCCTTCGCGCGCGCGTGATGGCCGCAATACGGGCGTCGGAAAACCGTCCCCTGGTGCCACATTGGTTCACGCGAGTGTGGGCGACAATCCTGACGCTCACCGTATTGCTGTTCCTCTGGGGGCTCGTACAACCGGGCGTGCAGCTGCAATGGTCCACGGGGGGAAACGGAGCCGCTGCTTTTCGCATCTACCGGGCGCCCGCGGGCAGCAACGATTTCGATTTGCTGTATGAATCCCTCAATCCGCCAGCCGCCTGGGAATATCGCTACGTCGACACCGAGCTCTGGCATGGACAGCGTTATGCCTACCGCATCGAGGTTGTCAATGTTTTGGGCAGGCAGATATCGAGCGATGTTATTCGGCCCGCTCCATTGGCGGCGCTGCCCGGACAATTGGCGGTTCTGTTCACCAGTCTATGTATGGGGTACGTAGGCTTAACCTTTATCGAGGGTTGGTCCGGTTATCAGTTCGGAACTGTTCGCCGTTCATGGCGTTGAGCACATGGCTCTGGACGCGACTATGGGGCAGAAAAGGGGGTAAGGCGATGTTGCGAAAGGCGTTTGCTGGCATAGTAAGTGGTGCATTGATCGCTTTAGTGGTCACGGCAAGCGTGTTGGCGTACATCGATTTCAACCCTAATGGGCCTGACATTTTGGCCAACCCCGGCTACCGGTGGAATGTCCACGCTGACGCCGCAGCAAACGAGTCCGTATGCATCCAATGGTCAATCGGCGCCGGGAACGCGTGGGATCACAACCGTTGCGTTCGCAGCGCGCCGGCAGGGGGCGCCTGGGCATGTACCATCCCCCATGATTTCCCCGACACTACGATCGCTTATCAATTTTACAAAAGCGCCTCTGTAGATAATTGTGATCCCGCCACAAGCAACACGTGGGAATGGACGTTGGTGTACTCGTTCGATACAGTTCCCGATTCCGTGACCCTCAATCGTCTCCGCGCCGACAGCGCCATCGTCATCACCGGATGGCTGGGCGTAACCCTTGTCCTGGGGGGCGCTATTGTCGTCGCGCATCAGAATGCGTCCGCGCATCGGAATGCGTCCGCGCATCAGAATGCGTCCGCGCATCGCATGTACTCTTAACCTCGTTACTTCGGCAAGCAAACACCCGGCGCAGACCACATGGCCGGGTGTTTGCATGATTCAACGAAATGCCGTCCATGAAGGCCACAGCTCATCGCTGGACTGTGTCGTGAGAGGGTGAACCTCATCGCCATCAGGACGCATTACGTACAGGTCGAAATTGCCGTTGCGCTGTGTCTGAAAGGCAATCCAGTTGCCATCCGGCGACCAGACCGGGTTTTCATCGAAGCGCGGTGAATCGGTAAGCCGGCGTACCTCGCTGCCGTCGGCGCGCATCACGAAAACGTCGGTATTCCGGGAGCCGGGAACCAATCCGCTGAACGCAATCTGTGTCCCGTCCGGCGACCAGGCCGGAAACAATTCCCAATCGGGGCTACTCGTCAAGGAACGCTGATTGCTGCCGTCCGCGTCCATCACGAAGATGTCCCAATTGCCGTTGCGGTCTGAAGTGAAGGCGATGTAAGCGCCATCGGGCGACCAATCGGCAAACTGGTCATTGGCCTCGTTGAAGGTCAAACGGGTGACATTCGTCCCATCCGGGGCCATCGTGTAGATTTCATAGTATCCGTCGCCATCATAATCGGCATCAAAGCTGATACTGTTTCCCTCCGGCGACCAGGCCGGGTGGTCCTCAGCCGCTGCGGTAGCGGTCAACCGTTGTACGTTGCCCCCATCGCTGTCCATCATGTAGATTTCGTACTTGAGATTGGGAAACTGCGGTTCGGGATCATGACGCGCCGTCAGAAATGCAATGCGCGCGCCATCCGGCGACAACACCGGACTGTCGTCGAAAGCAGGATCATCTGTCAGGCGCATAGTCTGGCTGCCATCGCCGTGCAGCACGTAGATCTCCGGGTTGCCATCGCGGTCAGAATAGAAAGCGATCATCCCCGGCCAGTCTGCAAGTACCAGGGGCGAATCTGGCGTTACTGTCGCCGTGAGTACTTCAGACGCGGAGAGGGTCAGCGACGGTTCAGCGAGCTGCGTTGCCGTCGCTGAGAGCATAGGTCTCGAGGGCGGCAGCGAAGCCGGCAGCGTTCCAGACGCGCCACAGCCGGCAAGCAAGATCACCGCAAACACCCAGGCCACACCGTCACTCCAGATTCTTAACATAGGGCGTTCCTTTCCCAGGTTCCCTGTTACCGGGCTTGTCCGTTTCGTCACGGCGCCAGCCACACAATCGTCGCGCCGGTGTGCGGTCGTTCATAACTGCCGGCGCCGGAGGCGATTTTGCTCCCATCGGGCGACCAGGCGGCGCTCCAGACAGGTAACGCGTTGTGATGCTGCCCGGCATATTTCAGCCCCGTTTCCGGATCCCACACACAGACCTGCTTATCTTCACCTGTAGAGACTAACCACTGCCCATCCGGAGACCAGGCAACCCCTCTGGCCCAACCGGTGTGGGCTGCAATGGCGTGCACCATCTGACCAGTCTCGCCTTCCCACAACCGCACCTGGCCATCCTGATGAGCAGAGGCCAGTTGCAACCCATCCGGCGACCAATCCAGGCCGTTGACATCGCGTCTGGCTGTTGTGTAGCCAGTAAGAGCCAACCGGGCGCGTCCGGCAGCAGTATCCCAGAGAATAATATCGCCATCCAGTTCACCGGAAGCAAGCGTCGCGCCATCCGGAGACCAGGCGAGGCTGATAACAGCCGCCGGCGTGAGACCTTGCCACGTGTGGAGCAGCTGCTGATTCCCGACATCCCATAGCTGGACCGCTCCGGCCCTTGTGCCCACGACCAGGTATTGCCCATCGGGCGACCAGTCCACACAAAGCGCCCATCCCGTGTCGAGGCTGGCCGTTTGCGTATAGGCGTCGACATCCCACAGTCGCACCGTCCCATCCTGGCTGGCAGAAGCCAGGACGCGTCCATCAGGCGACCACCGCAATCCCCACACGAAATCGGTATGCCCCTCCAGCACACCGGCTGCTCCTCGTGTGCTCATATCCCATATCCGCACCTGATCGTAATCAGCCGTAACCAGCCATCGGCCATCCGGCGACCAGTCCTGGCCGTAAACCGGCCCTTTACCCGGTCTCAAATCGGCCCACTCCCGCAAGTTTTTCACAATAGGGGCAGGCGCCGAATCAGAGGGACATAGAGGACTGATTTTGTCCGTCTCACGGAGTGCTGCCCCCCACGTGAATTCCTGATTGTCGCTGAAGTAGTAGTAAGCGACCCCATTAGGAAACAGGGCCACGACGTTGCCGCTGACGCCTTGCATCTCTGTAATCCAGAATTCGCAATCGAATCCATCGGCCTGTGTATAATGGGTGGCCCAGAAGGCGTTATTGTACATCTGCCGGCTATCAATCTCGACGCCCCGGTCGGCGGGGTCGTGTTGCAGTGTGGCCTCCAACAAGGAGGGATGCAACACCTGCACGCCGTCGATCTGGCCGTGAGTGTTGTTCAACAGGAGGGCCAGCTTGGCAATATCGTCGGGAATCCACCAGGTTCCATACCCTCCCTCTGCCTGTCCCTGCCAGTCGTTGTCGGCGGTCCGCATGGTCGTATAGACGCCGGGACCAAGTCCCAACGGACGATAAACTTCATCCACTACGAACCGGTAGATATCTGCTTCGGACCCTTGTTGGGTTTGCAGATAGTTCTGCATAGCGCGCGTCAGGATAAACGTATCACTGGTACGGTACACCCAGCGGGATCCCGGCGCAGCGGCATGCGGCGCGCTGAACGCGGCGGCGATCCGCTGACGGTAGGGTTGTGCGCCAAAGAATTCTCCCATGGCGGCGCTGTTGTCATCTGCCATGAAACGGCTGGAGACGTAGTTGCCGGTGGACATGTCGAGCGCGTGATTGAAGGTAACGTGTTCCCAATCGCCGGGACTGGCAGCATATTCAGGAACGTAATCCTTGATCAGCAAATCGGCCACCTCGACGCCGTATTTCTGCGCCAGTCGCAGCAGCGCCACACTCACGAAGGCCGACTTGGCCGTAGAATAAGACGTGACGCGCATGGATTCGCAGTAAGGGTAGGCGCCGAAGCGGGTCTGGCAGCCGCCAAGGTAATTGATACCATCAACCACGACGCCATACCAGGTCATGTGTTCGGGTGTGATGCCCTGCCCAAAAGCAGAAACCGCCACCTCCGGGTA
>JAFGNR010000406.1 GCA_016926915.1 Anaerolineae bacterium | reverse complement strand
GCAATCGAATACCTCATCCGGCGTGGACACCGGCACATTGGACTTATCGGCGGCGGGCCGGAAGCTTACCCTAGTTTACGCGACCGGTATAACGGCTATCGCCGGGCGTTGAAGGACAATAATATTCAGGAGAGCTATCTGGCCCGAAGTGTTTTGAAATCCGGACCCGCTTACAAAGCTACGCTCGCCTTGCTGAAAGGCAACCCCCACATCACAGCGCTGTTCGGCTGTAACGATGAAGTTGCAATTGCGGCCATGCAAGCCATCCGTGATTTGGGCATGAAAGTCCCCGAGGACATTTCGATCATCGGGTACGACGATATCGACCTGGCACAACATGTGATTCCCTCTTTGACCACGATGCAAGTCGACAAGGTATCAATGGGGCAAATCGCGGTGCAAATGCTCACCTGGCGTTTGGCAAACCCGGATTCGCAGCGCGTGACCGTGGTCATCCACACGCCGTTGATAGAACGCAAGTCGGTACGCTATGTTCGTAATCATTCATACATCGCACAAAGGAATAGTTGATGACACTACACTTCACAATCACCGGTTCCCCACTTCCCAACATCCCGTGGGAAGATCGCCCGGCTGGGTGCACAGATGTCGTCTGGCGTTCGGCGCGCAACCCGGTCATTCCACGAGATCTAATTCCGAGATCCAACAGCATCTTCAACAGCGCCGTTGTCCCGTTTGGAGCTGGCTTCGCAGGGGTGTTCCGCGTAGACCACAAGACCCGCGACATGATCCTGCATCGGGGTAAGAGCGACGATGCCATCCACTGGGAATTGGATCCCGATCCTATCGAATTCGCCTGCAACGATCCCGAGATCTGTAAATACGAACACCGTTACGACCCGCGCGTCTGCTGGTTAGAGGATCGTTACTACATCACCTGGTGTAACGGCTATCACGGCCCGACCATCGGCATCGGGTACACATACGACTTCGAAACTTTCCACTTTCTGGAGAATGCTTTCCTGCCTTATAATCGAAACGGCGTGCTTTTCCCGCGCAAGCTCCACGGCAAGTATGCCATGCTCAGCCGGCCCAGCGATACCGGGCACACAGCCTTTGGCGACATCTTCTACAGCGAAAGCCCGGATATGATCCACTGGGGCCGGCATCGCTTCGTGATGAAACCGGCGTATGGCTGGCAGAGCACCAAGGTGGGGGCAGGCCCCATCCCTATCGAGACCAGCGAAGGGTGGCTGTTGATCTACCACGGCGTGCTGACCTCATGTAACGGCTACGTCTACAGCTTCGGCGCTGCGCTGCTCGACCTGGATGAACCCTGGAAAGTGCTCTATCGCACTGCGCCTTATCTGCTTTCGCCCCAGATGCCCTATGAACAGATTGGCGACGTGCCCAACGTTGCGTTCCCCTGTGCAGCCCTGGTCGATCCTCCAACCGATCGCATCGCCATTTACTATGGGGGCGCCGACACTGTGACCTGCCTGGCTTTCGCCTACGTGAGCGAAATCATCGACTTTACTAGATCTAACTCCCTGTGAGCCCAGAGAAAGGACGCTAAGTGAAACTCACATTCAGTCCACAGAACGCACGGTTCCGTGAAGTAGGGACCGAGAAATGGCTGCCGGCAACAATCCCCGGCTCTGTACAGACCGACCTGTTGGCATTGGGACTTATCCCCGACCCCTTCGTCGCCGACAACGAGCTGGCGATACAATGGGTTGCAGAACGTGATTGGGAATATCAACTGACGTTCGATCTCAGCGATTGGTCAGATTCCCTGGGACGTTTTGACCGGATCGATCTGGTATGCGACGGTCTGGATACCCTGGCAGAGGTAAGTTTCAATGGTGAAACACTCGGGAAGACGGATAACATGTTCCGCCAGTACCGCTGGAATGTAAACGGGCGGGTCAAACCGGATGACAACACACTCACCGTCATTTTTCGTTCGACGGTCGCCTATATTCGCGAGAAACAGGCGCTATTCCCCCTCAAAGGCCCCACGCAGGCGATTCCGGGAGGATCGCACGTGCGGAAAGCCTCCTGTCAGTTTGGGTGGGACTGGGGCCCGCAACTTCCACCCACAGGTTTCTGGAAAGATGTACGCCTCGAGGCTTTCGAAACGGCGCGCATTGAAGATGTGCATCTGCGACAAGCCCATACTGACAATGGCGCCGTGACGATCAGCGCCGTGGTCAAACTGGAGCGCTGGACGTTGCACGCCCTGGACCTGATGCTGCGGGTGACATCGCCGGACGGCGTGGAACAGCGCGCAAACGTGTCGGTACCGGGCGGCGCCGTGGAGGCCGAAATGGCCCTTGACGTGCAGAATCCACAATTGTGGTGGCCCAACGGGTTCGGAGCACAACCGCTCTACGACGTCGAAATCGCGATTTTCGAAGGCGACGTTACCCGTGATCAAAAGACGTACCAGTTGGGGCTGCGCACTCTCGAACTCCGGCAAGAACCGGATGATTTCGGCGCCTCGTTTACCTTCGTTGTCAATGGCGTCCCGATCTTTGCGAAAGGCGCGAACTGGATTCCCGCCGATTCGTTCCCAACCCGCATCACGGATAGGGAATTGGAATATCTGATTCGGAGCGCAGCCGACGTGCACATGAACATGCTGCGCGTTTGGGGGGGCGGTTTCTACGAAGAGGAGCGCTTCTACGATCTCTGCGACCAATACGGAATTCTCATCTGGCAAGATTTTGCCTTCGCGTGTAGTATCTATCCGCCCGACGAAGCCTTCTTCGCCAACGTGCGAGCGGAAGCCCTCGACAATGTGCGCCGGTTGCGCCATCGCACGAGCCTGGCGCTCTGGTGCGGCAACAACGAGATGGAATGGGGATGGGATACGTGGGGTTGGAACGAGCCCCAGGCCGCGCACCTCAAGGCTGCGTATGACCGCATGTACCACCAGCTGCTCCCGGCGCTCTGCGCCGCAGAGGATCCGGATACTCCCTATTGGCCCAGTTCGCCGTCGTCAGGCGCTCCTTTCAGCTCTCCCAACGGCGTTCAAAAAGGTGATACGCACAATTGGGAGGTGTGGCACGGCAACCAACCCTTCCGACATTACCGCAACCATCCCTCGCGCTTCGTGAGCGAATTCGGATTCCAGTCACTGCCGGCGCTGGATACAGTCCGCACCTATGCCGAGGAAGCCGACTGGAACATGACTTCGTACATCATGGAACACCACCAGCGCAACGACGCGGGCAACGGCAAAATCATCAACTACCTGACCGATCACTTCCGCTTGCCGAAGGATTTCCCTGCGCTGGTCTACCTTACCCAGATTTTACAGGCCGAGTGTGTGCGGACCGGTGTGGAATTCTGGCGCCGGAGTCGCGCGTGCACGAGCGGCGCCCTCTACTGGCAGCTCAACGACTGCTGGCCTGTGGCCTCGTGGGCCAGTCTGGACTATTATGGACGCTGGAAAGCCCTACACTACGCAGCACGGCGTTTCTACGCCCCCGTGTTGCTTTCCGCAGAGGATTGCGGCCCTGAAGTGGGACCCCAACCCATCAAGGACCAAAGCGACGATGGGAGCCGCATTCTCAGCTGGACCGTGGCCAAGCCCGGCGGAGACGTGGTTGAGGAAGGGCAGATCACGGTGAGCGAAGAGGGATTGAAATCCTTTTTCGGCGCCGGACACACGCCTCCCGAAACCTGGGCGCCTCGGGCAACGTTATACGTGACCAATGATCAAACCGAACCTTGGGACGGTAGTGTTCGCTGGTCTTTGGAAACACTGGATGGCGAGGTGCTCACCAATGGCGAAGAGACCGTTACCGTTCCCGCAGTAAGCGCCGAAACTGTAGCTGTTCTTGATTTTTCCAGACAGGTGACCATGAAGAATCGCCGCCAGGTGGTGTTGGTTTACGAGCTATGGCAAGGCGACCGGCGCCTCAGCATGGGCATCCTGCCATTTGTGCAGTCAAAGCATCTGGACCTGGTCGCCCCCGACCTTTCCACTAGCGTCAAGCGTGTCGATGGCAAGTTTGAGGTCACGGTCACAACAGAGAACCTGGCCCGGTTTGTCTGGCTCGCCCTGGAAGGGACGGAGGCTATCTTCAGCGACAACTTCTTCGATCTTCCGGCAGGGCGTTCCGTGACGGTCACGCTTCCGGCGGCGGAGGGTTGGACAATCGAACGCGCGCGTAGCGTTCTTCGCGTTCGAAGTCTAGTTGATTCTTTTTAGCAAGTATTGTGATTTCAACAATAACAACAAAAGGAGGTGAAACAAAAGCGATGTACTTACATGGTTCAGTATGCTTTACACAACAATCAAACCTATCAGGAGGATGAACTATCATGAAGCGCAAATCCCTTTGGTGGCTGCTTAGCAGCCTGATTATCTTGTCCGTGTTGCTTTCTGCTTGCGGCGGCACGGCGCCCGCAGCAGATGAACCCGCCGAGCCAGCCGACGCGGCTTCACTGCCCCGCGAGGAAACCCTGTACTTCAACGGCCAACAATGGGGGCCGGTTGTGGGTTGGAATCCCTACTCCAGCAACAACAATAACGCTATGGCTATCTCCCAGGGCGACAACGCCCGCGTCACCATGTTCGAGACCCCGTACCTGTACAACATGCTGGACGGCAATATGTATCCGCTCTTGGCGGATGGCGACTTTGAATGGAACGCCGCTCGCACTGAGATCACCTTCAAAATCAAGGAAGCCGCCAAGTGGAGCGACGGCACCCCGGTGACCGCCGAGGACGTCGCCTATACCTGGGCCACCCACGTCAAGTACAACACGCCGACCGGCGCTGGTAACATGGCCTACATCGAGGACATCGCAGCCGTTGATGCTCAGACCGTTGTGATCAAGGCGAAGCTGGATGACGCTGGCAAGACGGTCAACCCGCTTGCCGTTCAGGCTTATGTGAGCAGCAACTACGTCATCCAGAAGGCCTGGACCCAGGCCCTGGAAGAGCGTGTCAGCGAGGATGCCACGGCATTCCTGGCAGATACCGCAGAGGACGTGGTTTACTCTGGTCCCTATCACAAGTTCTTCACGGACGACACGAAGGTCGTTCTCGTGCGCGACGACAACTACTGGGGAAAGGATGCCTCCATGTGGGGCCAGTTGCCTGCTCCGAAGTACCTGGCGCACACCATCTTCAAGGATAACGCCGCCGGTTCCGTAGCTCTGGCTCAAGGCGAAGTGGACGTCAGCCAGCAATTCAACTCCAACATCCAGCTGCTGTGGGAAAGCTACGGGCTCCCCATCTCCACCTATCTACCCGAACCGCCTTACGGCATCGGCGCCAGCCTCCCGACCGCCTTCTACAACCTGGAATCCCATGGTCTAGACCAAATCGCAGTGCGCAAGGCTATTGCGATTGCCGTTGACTATCCCACCATCATCGCCAACGCCATGACCAACCAGTCGGCCACCTTCGACCAGGTTCCGCGCTCTCTGATGAACCCCACCGACGGTGAGCAGGCTCTGTACAACCACGACGCTGTCGCAGATCTGCAGTGGGCCGGCAATGACATCGAAGGCGCCAAGAAGCTGCTCGATGACGCCGGAATCGTCGACACCGACGGCGACGGCTGGCGCGAGTTCGAGGGAGAGAAGCTCAGCTACGTGGCCACCTGCCCCAACGGTTGGTCCGACTGGCAGGCCGCGATCGAAGTTGTAGCCGCTGCCGGGAAAGAAATCGGCATCGACATCACGACCAACTACCCCGAATGGTCCGTCTACCAGACCGTCGTTACCAAATCGGACGCCCCGCTACCCGAGGGCTACGATATCTTCATGATGTGGAGCGCTGGCGCTGGGCCCACCATGCCTTGGGGCCGCATCCGCAACCTGATCAGCTCCGAATGGGTCGGGATGGCCAGCAACTGGAACGGTAACTGGGGTCAATACAGCAATCCTCGCGTCGACGAGTTGATCCAGATGATCCCCGGCGAAACCGATCCCGCCAAACTGAAGGAAATGTACACGGAATTGGTCGAGATCTACCTGACCGATATTCCCTCCTTCACGCTCATGTACCGCCCGCAATCGTTCCACACCGTGAACGAGACCGTTTGGACCAACTTCCCGCACCAGGGTGATGGCACCAACCCGCCCGTCCCACCGCTTGACTGCACGGATGGTTGGGGCATCGCCTGTCTCTACAATATCTCACTGGTTTCCCAGTAAACCTCAGGCAGCAGCCATGTTCCGCCGTTGGCGGAACATGGCTGCCCACCAAGTTTGTATCTAGGGAGGTGTACGTTGAAAGCGTACCGAAGGTATTTCCTCAATAAACTGGGCTGGTTCCTGGTCACGCTTGTCTGCGCCTTTATCTTGAACTTTATCTTGCCCCGTTTGATGCCGGGGGACCCGGTAGCCGCAATTGTATCCAGGCTTGCCCAAGGCATGAGCGACGCGACCGGAGTTCAGGCAATTTACGAGCAGTATACGGAGCTTTTTGGCACCAATAAACCCATGGTCGAACAATTCTTCATCTATATGAGGAATGTGGTGCGGGGTGACTTTGGTTACTCGATCAGCCAATATCCCAGAACGGTGGCAGACACCCTCAAGTCCTCCATCATTTGGACGTTAGGTCTGCAGTTCCCAGCCATCATCGTAGGCTGGGTGATCGGGAACACGCTGGGGGCTTTAGCAGCTTACCTAAAAGGGGGATTCGACAAGGTTCTTATGCCCGTCAGCATCTTTGTAAGCAACTTTCCCCAATTTGGTATGGCTATCATTCTACTAGTCATTTTTGGCGCTGGTTTGGAATGGTTCCCAACCTCTGGCGGATATGGATTCGACATGATCCCTAACTTTAGCTGGGATTTCATCAAATCTGTCATCATCCACTACCAGCTGCCATTCTGGTCCGTCGTGTTGATCGCCATCGGCGGACAAGCCATTGGCATGCGCTCCATGGCCATCTACGAGTTGAACATGGATTATGTGAAATTCAGCCGGTTCATGGGGATCAAAGACCGCAAGATCATCGGTTACGTGTTTCGGAATGCCATGCTGCCACAGATTACCGGGCTGGCGCTGTCGGTCGGCACCATGGTCGGCGGCGCACTGGTGTCGGAGATCGTCTTCAGCTATCCGGGGCTGGGATTCACGCTTTTGAACGGCGTCATGGGACAGGACTATCCGCTGATCTCGGCCTCTGCGTTGATCATCACTGTTATGGTACTGCTGGCCAACTTCGTCATCGAAATCCTTTATGGCGTCATTGACCCGCGCGTCAAAGCGGCGCAGGCCGATTAGCAAAGGATGTTGCTATGAAACACACAATTCAACAGATCTTCCGCTCGGGCAAATTCGTTGTTGGGTTTGCCATTTTTGCGGTACTCTTTCTGATCGTGCTCATCTACCCGCTGATCATCACCGACTCTCCCCTGGCGATCATCGCGCAAGGCACGTTCTTCGAACCCGGTACCTATGTGAGTGTCTTTGACAGCATAGGCGCTCCGAAATATAGCCTCGATTTGCCCCACGCCGACGCCAAGCGTATCGCCAACAGGTTGAGCGCCGAAGGCCGTGAGGCCATGCGGGATTGGCTTGTGGGAGCCGGGGTTGTGCAAGACGATCTCGATATCGAGGATACAGTCCAGCTTATCGCCTTGTGGGAGAGCCATTTCGATTCCACACTGAGCATTCCCGGGATGACTAATGCCAAACGGAACTACTATATCCGGCTCGATACCTCGCTAAAAGGGCTTCTCTCAACAGACGCAACCATCATTGCCGAAGAAAACGCCGATACTGGGGCTCTGGAGGTGACAAAGACCATCGCGCCGAACGACTATGTCAATATCAATGAGGTGGCGAACGTCCGGTTCTTGCCCTTAGGGACCGACAACTTCGGCAGGGATGTATTGACCGAGTTGATTACAGCCGCAGGCGTGTCGTTGCAAATCGGCTTTGTCGCTGGCACCATTGCGACGGCGATCGGGTTGACCTTGGGATTGTTAGCGGGGTACATCGGAGGCGTGGTGGATGATATCATCATGTTCTTCACCAACCTCTTCACCGTCATTCCCTCTATGGTGCTGCTGATTCTAATCTCGTTCAGCATCGGGCAGGACAAGCGTGGCGCCACCACCATCGCGGCCGTAATTGGATTCACTTCCTGGTATTGGACGACCCGAGCTGTTCGCGCGCAAGTTATTTCTCTGCGTAATCGTGATCATGTCAACCTGTCGAAACTTTCGGGGCACTCCATCGCGTACATCATCTTTGCAGACATCTTGCCCTATATCGCTTCGTACGTAGTGATGGCAATGATTCTGCAGATTTCCTCAGGTATCCTGGCAGAGGCCGGATTGTCAATCCTGGGGTTGGGACCAAGAACCACCGAAGTACCGACGTTGGGTTTGATGATGAACTGGGCGATGATCTATCAAGCGCACATCCTCGGAAAATGGTGGGCCTACTTACCCGTGCTCATCACGATTGCACTGATTACGTTCTCGATGAATTTGATGAATACGGGTCTTGACCAAGTGTTCAATCCGGCGCTGAGAGAATAGGTGATTGATATGTCAAAAGTAATGTTAGAAGTCAACGAGCTGACGACGAAATATATCACCCGTTTTCGGGAGGATATCTACGCAGTAGATCATGTCTCCCTGAAAGTTGAAGAAGGCAAGTCGCTGGGCATAGCAGGAGAATCCGGGTGCGGGAAGTCGACCCTGGCGCTCAGCCTGATGGGATATTACTTCCCTCCCCTGCACTATACGAGTGGGCAAATCATCATTGACGGGCGGAATATCACGGGGATGGACCCCGACAAAGTTCGCAAGTCGATATTGGGTAGGGAGATTGCCTATATTCCCCAGGCAGCCATGAACGCGCTCAACCCCACGCAGAAGATCATCCGCTTCATCGAAGATGTGATCAAGGAGCATGAATATGCCACCAGAAGCGAAATCTATGAGCGGGCTCGAAAACTGTTTGAGACCTTAGGGCTTCCGGAGAGCACCCTACACAAATATCCTGTCGAACTTTCGGGTGGCATGAAACAGCGCACGGTCATCGCGATATCGGTGTTGCTTTCCCCCAAAGTGTTGATTGCTGACGAGCCTACCTCCGCGCTCGACGTCACATCCCAGAAAATGGTCATCAAGATGATCAAACAGTTAATGGAATACGGCATGATCGACGCGTTGATCTTCATCACGCATGAGCTGCCCCTTCTCTACAACGTGACAGACGATATCATGGTCATGTACGCCGGGCAAATCGCGGAGAAGGCCCCAGCAGAAAAAGCCGTGTTTGATCCGTTGCACCCTTATGCGAAAGGTCTGATGGGCTCGATCATCGTGCCCGAAGAAGGACTGCGGGATGTCAAACTAACAGCCATTCCTGGCGTACCTCCCAACCTCAAGAACCCGCCGGAGGGCTGCCGTTTTG
>JAFGNR010000405.1 GCA_016926915.1 Anaerolineae bacterium | reverse complement strand
TGCCCGGCATCGGCGCGTACACGGCGGGCGCGATTGCCAGTATCGCCTTTGGCATCCCGGCCCCGGCGGTGGATGGCAACGTCCGCCGCGTGATGGCGCGGGTGTTGGCGTGGGCTGAACCGGACACCGCCGGTCTCGAAGCTGCCGTGCGCGCGTGGATGCCTATCGATGCGCCCGGCCCGCCAGGTCTGCCTGGCGCGTTCACCGAAGCGCTGATGGAATTAGGCGCGACGCTCTGCCGCCCGAAGTCGCCGCAATGTTTGCTGTGTCCCTGGCGCGATCTGTGCCAGGCGCGCGCGTTGGGGCAGCCGGAGGCGTTCCCCACACCCAAGCCGCGGAAGCCGGTCCCGCACTACGACGTCGCCGCTGCCGTGACGCGGCGCGATGATGGGCGCGTGCTCGTGGCGCGCCGCCGCCAGGAGGATATGCTCGGCGGGCTATGGGAATTCCCCGGCGGCAAACGCGAGGACGGTGAAACGCTTCCGGAAGCTTTGCGGCGTGAGATGTTGGAGGAGATGGGCGTCAAGGTGAGGGTAGGCGAGGAGTTGACCGTCGTCGAGCACGCTTACACGCACTTCCGCATCACGCTGCACGCCTTTGCCTGCCGTTTGCAGGTGGATAGCCCTCCGCCGCAGTGCATCGACTGTGATGACTTCCGCTGGGCGACGCCTGAGGAAATCGCGGCGCTGCCGATGTCGGTGGCCGACCGGAAGATCGCAAAGATACTATCTGGCGTGTAGTAGCGACTTCAGTCGCTTTTGCGCGAACAAGAAACGACTGAAGTCGTCACTACACTGATTATACGAGGTCTGGAAAATCGGGATGCGGGGCGGCAGGGCCTTCCCGCAACACGCGCAGCATCTCGGCGTGGATCAGCCCGTTGCTGACGAGGACTTCGCGCCCGGAGTGCAGGCGTGTCGTCTCCCCGGTGTAGTCGGAGCAGCGCCCCCCAGCTTCTTGCACCAGCAGCACGCCCGCCGCCAGGTCCCACGGGCTGAGGGATGATTCCCAATAGCCGTCGAAGCGCCCACAGGCGACGTAGGCCATATCCAGCGCCGCCGAACCGGCCCGGCGCACACCCTGCGAACGCCGCAGGAAATTATCCAGCCGGCGCGTATTGTTGTCGGCGGCGACGCGGCGATTGTAACCGAAGCCGGTCGCCAGGAAGGCATCCGCCAGCCGCGCCACGGACGTCACGTAGATGGGGTTGCCGTTGAGCGTCGTGCCCGCCCCACGCTGCGCAGCGAACAGCTCGTCCCGCAGCGGATCGTAGACGACGCCGACCTGGAGTTCCCCTGCAATCATCAGCCCGATGGAAACACAAAAATGCGGGAAGCCGTGCGCGAAGTTGTTCGTCCCGTCCAGTGGATCGACGAGCCAGATGGGGCCGGGGACATTCCACGGGCTGCCGCCTGTCTCCTCGCCCAGGATCGCGTGATCGGGGAAGGCGGTGCGCAGCCGGGCAAGGATCAAGGCCTCGGCGGCGGTGTCGGTTTCGGTGACGGGGTTCACGGCGCCTTTGAAGTCCAGGCGTTGCACCTTACCGAATCCCTGGCGCACAACGTCGCCGGCTTCGCGGGCGACCCGGATCGCAAACGTGAGAGGGTCAGGCACTATTTGTCACCTGTGATTGCGCGCCACCATTTCTGCCAGAAGGGAAGCGGGGTAGGCGTGGGGGTGGGGACCAGCGTGGGGGTGGGGATGGGGGTGGGCGTGGCGGTAGGCACGATCGGAACGACCAGCGTCTCTTCGGGCAGCGTCATGCCGGCGTGGACTTGCGACCATTCGGCGATATAGGCGTCGCTCTGCACGTAGTCGAGTCTGGCCTGCAACGTGGCCTGTTCTTCATAGGCGGCGGTGAGCATCGGCGCGAGCGTGGCGATTTCGGCCTGTAACGCCTGGTTCGTCGTCCACGCGCGGGAGAAGGCGGAGGCCAGCACGACGATCAACACCGCCAATCCGCCCCAGATAATCCACGAAATGCGTTTAATGGTGGGACTGGGTTCTTCCTTTTTGGTCATTTAGCTCTCAGCTTTCAGCGTTCAGCTATCAGCTTTTCTTATTTGTTGTAGTTGATTTGCAGTATAGCACGCTCTGCGGAAAATGGCGAATCAGCAAATCGGCGAATTCAGCAGCGAGCAACCAGCAAGGCTTGACCGGCAAGGGGATTGCTCCTATAATGAAGATACGAAGGCGCGCGGCATCTCCTGCGTGTCACCACTTCCTCTTGAACGATCGCATGTCTCCCTGGGTTGCCTTTGATGTGGGTCAAGGTTTGATGAAAGGAGGGTAGGCTATGACGTTGTTGCAAGATGATTATGTATCCCCTGAGATTGTCTGCGAGGGCGACCTGGAAATCCAGGCAGGAAGCCCCTTGTCTGTTGTGGACCTTGAAGCTGAAGATTTCGAGTGGTAAGCTGGCGGCATCCTGATCATGAAATCACTCCCGCTGACGCCGTACCATCTCTTTGCTTATCGGGGTAACCACTACGTCTTCGACATCGAGACGAGCGCGGTACTCAAGCTGGACGCCCCGGCTTACGACGCGCTTGCGCTGCGGTGCAGTGGGACGGCGACCGAGACCATGGCCGCGACCCTGGCGCGCGACTACGACGAGACAACGGCCCGGACCGTGTTGAGTGAGTTGCACTGGTTGGAACAACGCGGCCTCTTCCGTGCCCCCGTGCACACCTACGACGATACCGAAAACGAAGCCTACATCCAACAGCTTGTACGGATGGGGACCAACAAGATCGAGCTATACCTGGCAGAAGCGTGTAATCTCCGTTGCCGCTACTGCTACGTCAACGCGAACGACGCGCTCAACCACGGACTGATGTCCTGGGACATGGCCCGGCAGGCTATCGATTTCGCCTTTGCGCGGGCGGGCAATGCGGATTCGGTCAATATCACGTTCTTCGGCGGGGAGCCGCTGCTCAACAAGCCGGTGCTCAAACAGGCCATCGCCTACAGCCAGCAGTTGGGGGCGGAACAGGGCAAAACGGTGGGCTATTCGATGACGACCAACGCCACCTTGCTCGACGACGACATCATCGACCTCATCAAACGCTACAACTTTGGCCTGATGATCAGCCTCGATGGCCCGCAGGAAACCCACGATGCGATGCGTCCCTTTGCCGACGGGCGCGGCTCGTTCGAGACGGCGGCCGGCAACATCAAGCGCCTGATGGCGCGCCGCCGTTCCGTGACCGTGCGCTGCACGCTCAGCAATCGTGATCTCGACCGGCCCAAGATCGTGCAGTTCCTAGAGGACTTCGGCTTTACACGGGTGGCGATGAGCCGCTGCACCGGCACAGTGGACGGCCTGGGTCCCTACGACATCGGGCCGGAAGAGAACGCCGTGCTCCACGCGCAGGACGACGATTTCGCCGAACGGCTCTTCGAGCAGTTGGCGCGCGGCGAACGCATCAAATTCAACCCGTGGGCCAACGTCGTGCGGACGATCCACGATCAACAGAACCGGCGGATGCGCTGCGGCGTGGGGCGCGGCTGCACCACCGTGGGCATCGACGGGCGGCTGTACCCGTGCCACCGCTACGTCGGCATGGATAAGTACGTGCTCGGCCACGTGACCACCGGCATCGATCAGGCCGCGTTCGCCGACTACCTGCACGGGTACTTCAGCACCAAGCGTAAGTGCGAGACCTGTTGGGCCATCAACCTCTGCGGCGGCTACTGCCCCTGGTACGTCTCCGGCAACGATGGCACGTTTGCCGAGCCGGAAGAGTGGTGGTGTGCGGAGATCCGCCATTGGTACGAAATGGGCATCTGGATGTACGACACCCTCCGCAGCGATTATCCCGACTATTGGCGGCAACTGGTGGGTGAGGAAGAGCCTGAGCCGCTTTTGCGGTAGACAAGGAGGTGATTGCAGAAAGACATACTTTTGGCGCGATTGCTAATCGTTTCCCTTTAGTCGTTAAGGAGGGTGTACGATGATGAACAAAAAAATGGACCGACGCGAGTTTCTGAAAGTGGTGGTCGCCTCGGCGGCGGCGGCGGGGTTGAGCCACTTCCGGTTTTTGAATTTCGGCGGGGCGCTGCCAGTGTTGGCGGACAATGATTGCACCCCACCAGACTATGCGGACGACTGCACCTCAGCAGCAAAAGTGGAAGATACCTGCGTTCCCCACAAGGGCGAGCAAGACGAATGTAGTTCGGTGCATGATTATGATGATTATTGCGTTCCCGATTTTGGGGAATCAGATGCCTGTATGCCGGAACATGGCGATTCTGACCTTTGTGCGCCAGTGCAGGGTGAGGTGGATGAGTGCCATAGTACCGAGGGTGATCCCGACTATAATTGCGCCCCACCGGAGACGCCGGATGTGTGCGATCCAGCCATACCCGACCCCGATCTTTGTACTGTCGGAGAGCCGGATGAATGTATACCGCCGACAGAACCGGATGTATGTATCCCGGGAGGAGATCCGGACATATGTGTCCCAGAAGTGGAACCGGATTACCTTTGTCCTGAGCCTGGTGCGGATGAGTGCATACCTCTTGAGCCCATTAACGATCCAGACGTTTGTGCGCCCAAAGTCGGTGAGCCAGATATGTGTCTACCGCCGGACGACCCCGATGAGTGTTATCCCTGGTATGGCGACCCCGATGAGTGTATTCCCGCCGCTGGGGATCGGGATGAGCCAACGGTGGTGAAGCTGAAAAACCTGAACGGGCAAGTCCCTTCTGAGCTTGCGGGGCTTGGTGCTGTCGCAGCACTGGGCGCCGCCGCCCTGCTCCGCCCACGCAAAGAGGACAAGCCTTCAGCGTAAAATCTTAAGGTGCAACGCACTTGTGAGAGTGCGTTGCACTCACTTTAGTCTTACGGTCGGATCTCCCCGGCGAACCACGTGCTCGCCGAGACCCAGCCGTTGTCGTTCCCGCCCCAGCCCTGGTTGACGTAGAACCGGCGGTCGTACTCGGTCCAGCAGGCGATGAAGCAGCGCCGTTGTGAGCGCCAGGCATAGCCATAGGCCAGCGGGTAGTGATTGAGCCGGCCGGTACCAATGATGGCGGGGGTTTTGCGGTCGATGATGGAATCTCGCGCCCGCTCGCGTAAACCGCCTGTAGAGATGCCCACAGCGTTGTAGTTCGTGTAGAGACGCGTCCCCGTGCGGTTGGTGAGGTAACCGGCGGCCCCGCTCATATCCCAGGGCGCAGTCGCGCCGCTGCCGAAGGCGCAGAAGGTGCCGATGCGCTGGCGGATCTCCCAGATCATATTCTTCACGCCGGTATCCCAGGTTGGCGGCGCGACGGCATCCGCGCCGTAGCCACCGTTTTGACGGTACAGTCCCCAGCGGCCTGCCCAGTAGGCATTGCCGCTGGCGGCCTGGTTGTCGGCCCACCCAAACAGCATCGCCCAGGCCGTAGCGCCACAGCCGCTATAACAACTGGAGGGATTCTGCGGATCGCTGGACGGCATCTGGTTGTACAGGCGTTGAGCGCCGTGCGAGCCGGCCCAGAAGTAGTTCCACGAACTCCACCCACTGACCGCGGTGGGGGCATTGACCGTCTCTCCCCCGAACTTGGAAGCGCCAGTGGCTGCCGCCATTGACGTCGCTCCGGTGCTGCCGTTGTGGTTGAGGAGTACCAGCGGTAGATAGATGAAGCGTTGTTCCACGATCTGGAAGCGCACCGTCTCCTGGACTTCGTTGCTATAGGTCACTGTTGCCGTAAAGGGCGTGAATCCCAAAGGCACGCTGTCGGCCACGGTAATTCTGAACAGTTCGGGCAGCTCGATGCCCTGGGAAACGGTCTGTGTGGTGATGTAGGCAAGGCCTGGCCCATCGAGCGCCACGGTTGGCTCAGGCCACAACATCGCCAGGTCGAAAATCTGCTCTTTGACGAGGACAATACCGT
>JAFGNR010000102.1 GCA_016926915.1 Anaerolineae bacterium | reverse complement strand
GGTTCAGGCGTCTCGCTGGCCCGGAGCAGAGTCGCAGAACGGTCCGGCGTCTCGACGGTCAGCAGGCCGCCGGGGGCCAGCACGCGCGACCACTCGTAGAAAGCAAACCGCGCACCGGCGTAGCCCAGATGCTCAAGGAGATGATAAGCCGCGAGGGCCTGCGCGCAGCCGCCGGGAAACGGCAGCCGCAGCGCCTCCGCCCGCAGATCAGCGGCCGGCGCAACATACCGGTCGAGGTTGATCCAGCCGGGGCGATGAATCCGGCCACAGCCCAGGTGAAGCCGGTATCCGGTCACGGGGCCGCGTAACGCGTACCGGTCATGTACCGTCCGACAATACCATCGATCACTTGCGCCGCCGATACCGCTTCGTCTGGGGTGAGAATCCCCTCTTCCATCAGGCGCAATAGCGTGGGGTAAGGATCTCCTAACCAGGAGCGCGCCATATCGGCGGTCGTAAAGAAAGCGTAAGGGACCTTACCCGGCGGCGGTTCAGGCGGCGGCGCCGCCGGCGGCAAATCGATCCGCTCTCCCTGGGCAATAGCCTCGACGACTGCCCGAATACGCGGTGAAACCCACAACAGGGCGCGCTCGAGGGACACCCGATCCGCGGCCGTCTCACGACGTAATTGCACTTCGGGATCAGGAATCGACGCTTCGAAATCCATCATAGCTATCTCTCCATGCGTTCGGCTTCAGGCAGTGGGGGGGACACTGGTTGCTGGTTACTGGTTGCTTACGGTCCGGGGCGCTTGATCCAGACCTGGAGCTGCCCCGGTGCACGATTAGCCCAAGCATAATAGGGAATCGCCAAAATGTCCACCGGGCGTCCGGTAGGCGCCGGCTCCGGCGTCGCCGGGCGGTAAAGCCGGTCAGACCACGCTGCTGCCGGGGGAACCACGACGCCCGTCCCGTGCAGGACGGTCACGCCGCCCAACAGGTCGGGCGCGTGCGTCGCTTCGAACGTCTCCTGCGCGACCGCCACGTCGCGCAGGTCGACGCCGGGATGATCGACGCCTTCCAGCGCGTAGACCAGCGGCCCGCGCATCAGAGCCACGCGTCCGGTGTCCTCCAGGACATAGGGATGAGCCGCGACGGCAACCACGGGCATAGGCAGTTGCAGATCGATCCGGTCGCCGGGCTGCCAGACGCGTTGCAGCGTGACATACGTACCGGGTGTAAGGTCGCCGGGCCATGGCGCACCATTGACCTCGAGAGCCGCGTCGCCGGTGCACCAGCCCGGAATCCGCAGCCGCACTTCGAATGCCCCCTCACCGGCAACCATGAGCGTCACCTCGCCATCCCAGGGATAGCGCGTGTGCTGTGTCAGGGTCGCCGCGCCCACGCTGGGCAGCGCAAGCCGGACCTCCCCTGCCGCGTAACCGTGCACCCAGATCGCCGTCTCGGATGTGGCATAGAGATAGGCGGGCGCCGTTGCCAACAGCCGCACGATATTGGTCGGGCAACAGGCGCAGGAATACCAGGAACGGCGCCGGCGGCTGCCGTCGTCCTGGAACGCATTGTCGTAGAAATAGGAAAAGCCGTCGAGGCTGATGCCGGGAAGCGCCGCGTTGTAGAGAGCGCGTTCGAGCATATCGGCATAGACTGCATCCCCGGTGAGCGCCAGCATCCGCCAGGCCCACATCACCAACGCAATCCCGGCGCAGGTTTCGGCGTAGGCGCGGGCGTTGGGCAGCTCGTAATCGGCGCCAAAAGCCTCGCCCGAGTGTCGCGCACCGATGCCGCCGGTCACGTAGACCTGGTACGCCGCCATCTGGTCCCAGAGGCGCTCCAACGTCTCCTGAAGCCCGGCATCCCCTGTCTCGGCGACGAGATCGGCGACCCCAGCGCAGAGATAGACCGCGCGCACCGCGTGCCCTGTCAGCCGCGTCATCTCGCGGAACGGCGCGTGATCGACGTGATAGGCCCGCCCACCGATGACATCATGGCCGCGCGCCGCGACGAAATAAGCTGCCTGTTCCAGGTAGCGCGCATCGCCGGTGACCCGCGCCAATTCCACCAGCGCCATCTCGATCTCGGGATGCCCCGAGGTCCCCGGGCGTTCCGGCCCAAAGGTCTCGCAGATCAGATCTGCAAACCGGCGGGCCACGTCGAGCAGACGATCGGAGCCGGTAACGCGCTTGTGCGCCGCCGCCGCCTGGATCAGATGCCCAGCGCAATAGAGCTCGTGCTTGTCGCGGAGATTCGACCATCGCTGGTCCGCCCGCTCGAAGGTGTAGTAGGTATTGAGATACCCATCCGGCGCCTGGGCATCAACGATCAACCCGACTACCGTCTCGACCTGCTGCGCCAGCTCCGGATTGTCGCCCGTCGCCAGCGCCCAGATCGCGCCTTCGAGCCACTTGTAAACGTCGGAATCGTTGTAGTAGTATCCCTGGAATGGCTTAGCGACCCTACCGGCAGCGCGCCGGAAATTGTCGAGCCGTCCCGTCTCTTCGAGAATGGGAAACTGTGAAGGGAGAATCACCTCCCGGTTCTGGCGCAAACGCGCCGCCCAGAAGCCATCGTGAAGCGTGACCGCATCGAGGGGTACGGGACGCAAGCGCGCGTGTGAACTGGTTGTCGTATCGACGAGAACGGGTCTGGTCATCGGCGCCCCCTTGCTGTGATTTTGTCCACATCATTATTGTAGTCCACAAGAGGGGAAAAGACAAGGGATTATGTATCCAGACCGGCGACCAGTAGCTGCGCTATGGCGCGACGCGGATATAAAGTCCTCACGATCCCAACATGGACTGTAGTCGCAAGCGGGACCAGGGATGGGCCGGAAACAAGCAGTGTCCCGCGGGTGATATGGGTCTTGCTTACCTGTTGGGCAATGGTATAATTTCTTCTCGTGGCCGGAACGTGCTGCATGGCGGCGGGCCAGCCTATGATTGGATAGAAAGATCAACGACACGGAGCATTCGATGATAGATCAACTCCTGGAGCAGCTGCCGGAGATTGTGACCGGCTTAATCGTGGTCATTGCGGTGTTCATCACCAGCCTGTGGATGGGCATGGTGCTATGGACGTTCCGCGATATTCGCGCGCGTACCCGTGATTTCATTGTGCAGATCGTGGCGACGTTGATGGTGGCGGTGCTCACGTTGCCCGGCCTGATCGTCTATTTCCTTATCCGGCCGCGCGAGACGCTGGCAGAAGCCTACGAGCGCGCGCTGGAACAGGAAGCGCTATTGCAGGCCATCGAGGAGCCAGAGGTCTGCCCTTCATGCGCGGCCAGGGTCCGCGCCGATTTTCTGTTCTGCCCGCACTGCCACACGCAGCTGAAGAAAGCGTGCGTTTCCTGTGGGCGCGCCCTGGACCTGGAATGGAATCTCTGTCCCTACTGCGGCGCTCCCCAGGGAAATCAAGTGGTCGAACCGGTTTTCTCGGGTATAGACGAGGAGGCCGCGCAGCTGGCCTAGATGTGAAAACTGAACGCGGCGGCCG
>JAFGNR010000404.1 GCA_016926915.1 Anaerolineae bacterium | reverse complement strand
TTGGCGGCCTGCGATTCGAGGACGATGTCGCGCATTCGCTCCGGGTCAAAGTTGACGTTGGTGATGGTGGTGAACAGCCCTTCGATGGTGGCAGTGTCGGCTTCTGGCGTTTCCTTGCCCAAGCTATGCAGCTTGTGCGCGTAAAACGCGACGCCGGTGAGGTTTTCGATAAGCAGATCTTGCAGCGCGGCGACCACCGGGTCTTTGCCGCAAACGCCGGAAACGGTGCAGGCTTCGCCTTTGACGGCTTGTTCACATTGGTAACAAAACATCAGAATCCTCCATAAGGTAATTTTTTCGTCAAACCTGTCAGGTTTACATTATGATGATAGCACACGAAGACGTTGTTGACTACGACAAAAGTCTTGTTTGGGATCACGGTCGAGGTGTTATGTGAGTTTGACCATTTATACAATGAATGTATAATTTTAGGTATATTTATATAGTTTTGGATAAGATATGACCGCTATTTCCCACACAAAACAACTTCCAGGCTGGTTGAGTTTAACAGAGGCCGCCGATCGTCTAGGCGTCCATCCGGGGACGCTCCGCCGCTGGTCCGACGATGGCGAGATTCGTTGCACGCGCACCCCAGGCGGGCATCGTCGTTTCCGTGAAGAGGATGTTCAGACGTTTCTCAATGCGCGTGAACAACCGGCCTCTCCCGAGACTCACGATGTCTTTGCGCAAACACTGCTTACTCAAACGCGACATGAGATGGCGACCGAGCGCGTGGAAAGGCAACGCTGGCACGCTGCCTTTGATCAAGATGACCTCGATGCGCGCCGTGAAAGCGGGCGTCTGCTGCTAGGCCTGGCGCTCCAGTACACCTTGCGCACCACAGGCCGCGAGGCCATCCTGGAGCGCGGACGTCGGATCGGCAGCGAGTACGGGCAGGATGCCGTGGCCCGTGGGCTTTCCCTGGTCGAAACCGTGCGCGCCTTCTTCTTTTTCCGCGAGACGCTCATCCGTTCGACCCGACCGGGGCTTTCCACCCGCGGTCAATACGACGCCGAGGATGTCCACATCCACCGCAGCTTGCGTGAGTTTCTCGATCACGTGTTTTTCGCCGCGCTCGAAGGATACGAGACAGCCGCGCGCCATACGTTGTGCGAAGGGGTGCTTGTTTGAAAGCCTATCCCATTTCCCTCGTTCACCTTGATCGCCAGCGCTGCATCGTCGTCGGTGGAGGGGAAGTGGCGGCCCGCAAGGTCGCGGGGCTGCGCGCGGTTGACGCTCGAGTAACGGTCATCAGCCCGCACCTGTGCCCCACTATGGAGGCATACGTTGCTTCCGGCGAAGTTGAGGTGTTTCGACGGGGCTATTGTCCCGGCGACCTCGATGGCGCTTTCCTCGCCGTCGCCGCCACCGACGATGCCGAGGTCAACCACCAGGTTTGGGAAGCCGCGCGCGCGGCCAACATCCTGGTCAACGTGGTGGATGATCCAGAATATTGCACCTTCATCGCTCCTGCGGTGGTGCGGCGCGGGCCACTCACGTTGGCAGTTTGTACCAGCGGGCACGCCCCGGCTCTCTCGCGCCATTTGCGCCAGCAATTCGAGCAAACCCTCGGCCCGGAATACGATCCCTATGTGACGCTCTTGGGAGAAATCCGGCAGCGCTCTCTGATCACCGTTCCGGCAGAACGTCGCGGAGCTTTCTGGAACGAGTTGTTGGCCTCAGATCTGTTCGACCTTATACACGCAGGCGATGAGCGCGCCGCTCGCCGCCGTGCTGAGGACATTCTCGACACCTACACACTATAAGGATCATGGATGCCAATAGTCCTGGTCGGGCTTAATCACAAAGTTGCGCCTGTCGAAGTGCGTGAGCGGCTTGCCTTCTCCCCTGCCACGCTCAAGCCGGCGCTGGCCCGCTTTCATCCCGACGATGGCGATTGTCCCCATGCCTCCGAAGGCGTGATTCTTTCCACGTGTAATCGGCTTGAGATTTATACCCTGAGTCCAAGTCCGCAGGAGGCTGAGGCAGCGGCCTGTGCGTTTCTCGAAGCCTGCCATGGTCAATGCCGGGAGACGTTCCGGCCATTTCTCTACACCTATGCTAACGAAGAGGCCGTGGCGCACCTCTTCTCCGTCGCTGCCGGACTAGACTCGCTGGTGCTTGGTGAGTTCCAGATCCTGGGACAGGTGACCGATGCTTTGGAGGCGTGCCTGGAATGTAAGACGGCGGGAAAGGTGCTGACGACGCTCTTTCGCAGCGCGGTGGAAACCGGAAAGCGCGCCCGGACCGAAACGACGATCAGCCAGGGCGCGACTTCGGTCAGCCACGTGGCCGTGGAACTGGCGCGCCGCATCTTTGGCGACCTGGATGCCTGTCAGGTGCTTCTCGTGGGCGCCGGGGAGATGGCCGAGTTAGCCGCGCGCACCCTCTCTGTCTATGGTGTGAAGAGTCTGTCAATCTTGAACCGGATGCGGGAGCGGGCTGAGCGTTTGGCAACGGAGTTCAACGCCCGTCCGTTGGGGTGGGATCAGTTCGACAGCGCCCTGCGCTGGGCCGACATCGTTATCGCCTCCACCAGCGCCCCGCAGGCTATCTTTCGTCCAGACAATGTCCGCCAGGCTCTCTCGACGCGCCGGAACCGCCCGCTGTTCTTTATTGACATCGCTGTTCCGCGCAATGTTGACCCCGAAGTTGACCGGCTGAAGGGCGTCTACCGGTATGATATTGACGATTTGAAGGCTGTCGTGGAAACCAGCCTGGCCGAGCGCCAACGTGAGATCCCCAAAGTCGAAGCCATTGTTGCCGAACAGCAGGGGAAATTTATGGCCTGGCTGTGCTCGTTGGAAGTGATGCCTACCATTGTGGACATGCGGCGAGAGATGGACCGTATTCGCCAGGGGGAATTGGAGCACACGCTCAGCCGTTTGGGTAATCTCTCCGCTCGGGATCGGGAAATCATTCAGGGTATGACGCAGCGCATCATCAACAAAATCCTTCATCAGCCCACTATACGGCTCAAGGAGCACGCCAATGTCAGTGATGGCTATTACTATGCCGCGACCGTGCGCGACCTCTTCGGATTGGATGGGAGCGTGAAGTCAGAATGACCAGTGTGACGCTTTTCAGAACAGGTACGCTCCTGTACGGCTTAAGCGCCTATCTCTACGTGGTGAGTTGGTTCGCTCATCATCCCCAGAGTCGAAAATGGGCCACAGGCTTGTTGCTCTGCGCTGTGACAGTCCATGCGCTGACAATTACGCGCAGGATGTTCGAATACGGCTACCCATTTTTTAGCCTCCACGAAGTGGTTGCTGTTTATGCGCTGGCGCTGGGAGTGCTCTATCTACTCACCGAATGGCGCTTTGGCTACACGCTTATCGGCCCGATGATCACGCCTTTGGGGTCACTGCTGATCCTGTTCACCGGCCTGCTGCCCAGAGCGCACGTGCCGCTGCTCTCGCTTCTCCAAAGCACTTTGCTGATTACCCATATGAGCATCTTTTTTGCCGCTTATGCCGCCTTTACCCTGGCTTTTGCTGCGGCGCTGGCCTATCTGCTTCAGGATCGGGCGCTGCGGCGGAAGAAACTGGCCTGGCGTCTTCCCCCGCTCACGGTGATGGGCGATCTTGGAAGCTGGGCGGCTATCGTGGGGATTGTCCTGATGACGGTTGCAATCGTGCTCGGTTCTGTCTGGGCTATGCAGGTATGGGGCACGCCCTGGGTATGGGAGCCTAAGCAGGTGATGAGCCTGATCACGCTGGGCATTTATGGCCTCTACTTCTATGCGCGGCACGTAGCGCGTTGGTCTGGACGACGATTGGCATGGCTGATCGTTTGGGGCTTTGTCTCGATATTGCTAACGTTCATCGGGGCTGACTTGTTAGCGCCGACCGGCTTGCACAGTATTCTGTTTTGAGGAGCCTGTTTTGATGAGAGACGTTGTGCGTGTAGGAACGCGCGGTAGCGCCCTGGCGCTCTGGCAGACGACGTGGGTGGTGGAGCATTTGAGAGTGCTTCACCCGCACGCGCATTTTGAGGTGATCGAAATTCGTACCACCGGAGACCGGGTGCGCGACCGGCCGCTTTTCCAGGCCGGCGGTGTGGGGCTATTCGTCAAGGAACTCGAAGTCGCCTTGCTCGCCGCAGAGATCGACCTGGCGGTTCACAGCCTCAAAGACATGCCCGGCCGGGTCACGCCTGGGTTGGACATCGCCGCGATGCCTGAACGCGAAGATCCACGGGATGCGTTGGTCTCCCGCCTGGGACTCACGCTGGACGCGCTGCCCGAAGGCGCGCGCGTCGGTACCAGTTCCCGCCGCCGCGCCGCGCAACTGTTGGCCCAACGCCCCGACCTTGAGATTCTGGACATACGCGGGAACATCGATACCCGGCTGCGCAAAGCCGCAGAGGAACCTTACGACGCCGTCATCCTGGCTGTAGCGGGGCTGGTTCGCCTGGGACTGGCCGGCCGGATTACCCAGGTCTTGCCTCCGGAGGTGATGCTCCCGGCGGTGGGCCAGGGCGCTTTGGCCGTGGAAATCCGCGATGACGACGCATCCACGCGCGCTCTGGTGCTGCCCCTCGATCATCCCGTCACCCGCAGCGCCGTGACCGCCGAACGGGCGTTTATGGTCCGCCTGGGGGGCGGATGTCACGTGCCTATCGGCGCATACGCCATTGTGGATGAAGGCGGCCTCTGGCTACGCGGCTTTGTCGCCAGCCCCGATGGGCAGACTGTCATTCATGGAGATCGCCGTGGGCCGGTAGACAAGCCGGAGTCGCTCGGTAGTGCCCTGGCGGAGGAACTGTTAGCTGGGGGCGCGCTGAATCTGCTGGAGCTTGAAGGGGAGGTCAATTGAAAAAAACTGGCATCGTTTACCTCATTGGCGCCGGGCCGGGCGACCCCGGCCTGATTACCGTGCGTGGTCGTGAGTGCCTGGTGCAAGCTGACGTGGTGGTTTACGATCATCTGGTCGGCTCCGAACTGCTGGACGTTATCCGCTCCGACGCGGAACGTATCTACGCCGGTAAGTTGCCCGATCACCACACGCTGACTCAAGAGGAGATCAACGCTGTTCTGGTGGAGAAGGCGCAGGCCGGGTTAAAAGTGGCGCGTCTCAAAGGCGGCGATCCTTTCGTCTTTGGGCGCGGCGGGGAGGAGGCGCTGGCCCTGGTCGAAGCGGGACTCCCCTTCGAGGTGGTGCCGGGCGTTACCAGCGCCATTGCCGTCCCCGCCTATGCCGGTATTCCGGTCACGCACCGGGGTGTGGCGGCCTCGTTCGCCGTCATCACCGGGCATCGCCGGGCGGAGTTCGAGAACGCGGAGGATGGAGACGCGCTCGGTCTCGACTGGGAGGGATTGGCGGGCATCGACACGTTGGTCTTCCTGATGGGGCTAGGCGCACTGTCGCTGATCGCCGCGCAGTTGTTGAAGGCCGGTCGCTCGCCGGAGACGCCGGTCGCCTCGATTCGCTGGGGGACGACGCCCGATCAGGAGGTGGTCACCGGGACGCTGGTGGATATCGCCGAGCGGGTGAAGGCGGCCGGATTGCGCCCGCCGGCAATCACGGTTGTGGGCGAGGTGGCGGCGCTGCGCGAGAAGCTGTGCTGGTTCGACGCGCGGCCCCTCTTCGGGCGGCGTGTGCTCGTCACCCGCGCCTCTGCGCAGGCCAGCCGCCTTTCGGCGCAGTTGCGGCAGGTAGGAGCAAACCCGGTGGAGTTCCCGACGATCTCTATCAATCCGCCGGAGGACTGGGGTCAGTTGGACGCCGCGATTGAACGCCTTTCAACTTACGATTGGGTGATCTTTACCAGCGCCAATGGCGTGCGCTTCTTCTGGGAGCGGCTGGAACAGGCCGGGAAGGATGCGCGCGCATTTGCCGGTGTGCGCTTGGCGGTCATCGGCCCGGCCACCGCCGAAGCCCTGAAGCAGCACGGCCTCCAGGCCGATCTGATGCCGGAGAAGTTCGTCGCGGAGGCAATCCTTGAGGCGTTCGGTCAGGTGAAGGGCCAGCACATTCTCCTCCCCCGCGCCGACATTGCCCGTGAGACGCTGGCCGAGGGACTGGTGGAAGCGGGCGCCCAGGTGGATGAAATTGACGCCTATCACACCGGACCCGGCGAGACGGACAAGGCCGAGGAGATTCGCCGGATGGTGGCGGCGGGCGACATCGACGTCATCACCTTCACCAGTTCGTCTACCGTGCGCAACTTCGTCGCGGCGCTGGCGCCTTTGCCCGATTTGCCTGAATCCCTCACCGTTGCCTGCATCGGCCCTATCACCGCCGACACGGCGCGCGAGGTGGGCCTGCCGGTTCACGTTGTGGCCGAGGACTATACCATTGATGGGTTGGTGGAAAGTCTGGTTCATCATTTTGCGAAAAGTATACCTTTGGAGGACGTATGATTAGTGTAACCCGATTGCTCTGTGATCAGATAGGCCCGCAGGATCGTCTGCGTTACCGTTGGCGTAAAGAGGCAGATACTTCCAGTGAGTTGGAGATCAACCTGAAGCGCAAGCCCATTGTCGTATGGAATTCGACCAAGGCGTGCAACCTGCGTTGTATCCATTGCTACTACACCGCCCACGCCGAGCCAGACCCCGACGAACTGACCACCGCCGAAGCGCGAGCCTTTATCGATGACCTGGCCGATTTCGGCGCGCCGGTGCTGCTTTTCTCCGGCGGCGAGCCGTTGATGCGCCGTGATATGTTCGAGTTGGGCGCTTACGCCGTGGAGCGTGGCCTGCGCACCGTGATCTCCACCAACGGCACGCTGATCGACCAGGAGGCCGCCGGGCGGATCAAAGAAGCGGGCTTCTCCTACGTGGGCATCTCGTTGGACGGCATCGGCGTGACCAACGACCGCTTCCGTGGGATGGACGGCGCTTTTGAGGCTGCACTGCGTGGTTTCCGGCACTGCGAGGCGGCGGGCGTGCGCACCGGCTTGCGCCTGACCCTCAACAAGCACAATGTCGCGGACCTCTCAGACATCCTCGACCTGCTGCGAGAGGAGCGTATCCCGCGCGCGTGCTTCTATCACCTGGTCTACGCCGGACGTGGCAAGCGCATGCAGGCCGACGATCTGACGCTAGAGGAAACCCGCGCCGCCGTGGATATGATCTTCGACCGGGCGCTGGCCTTCCGCCGCGAAGGCCTCGACATCGAGATTCTCACCGTCGATAATCACACCGACGGCCCGTACTTGCTACAGCGGGTGGCCCGCGATCAGCCGGAGCGGTACGACGAGGTGCTAGAGCTATTGCGGGCCAACGGCGGGAACGCCACCGGCATCGGTATTTCTGCCATTGATCACCTGGGCAACGTCCACGCCGACCAGTTCTGGCAGCACTACGCTTTCGGCAACGTCCTCGAGCGGCCTTTTGGCGACATCTGGACCGACATTTCCGACCCGCTGATGGCGGGGTTGAAGGACCGCAAGCCGTTGCTCACCGGGCGCTGCGCCACGTGCCGGTATCTGGACGTGTGCAACGGCAACTTCCGCGTGCGCGCCGAGGCGGTCTACGACGACGTCTGGGCGCCCGATCCGGCCTGTTATCTGACCGACGAGGAGATCCAACGATGAGCCAGTTTCCAATCTACCGCCCGCGCAGGCTGCGAATGAGCGAAAACATCCGCCGTATGGTGAGGGAGACCACTCTGTCTGCGGCGGACTTTATCTACCCGCTCTTTGTCGTCCACGGCAAAGGCATCAAGAAGGAGATTGCGTCCATGCCGGGCGTCTATCACCTGTCGGTTGATCTGCTGCCCCAAGAAGTCGAAGATGTCGCCGGGTTGGGCATCCCGGCGGTAATCCTTTTCGGCTTGCCCGCGGCGAAGGACCCTGTCGGCGCGGAAAACTTTGCCAAGGACGGTGTTGTGCAGCAGGCCACGCGCGCGATCAAGGCGGCTGTGCCGGAATTGACGGTGATCACCGACGTTTGCTTGTGCGAGTACACCGATCACGGTCACTGCGGTTTGATCAAGGGAGCCATAGGTGGGAATCCCGAGTGCTGCGCCTCCAGCGTCGGCCTGCCTGATTGTTGTATCTTGAATGACGAGACGCTGCCCGTTCTTGGTCAAGTCGCCGTGTCTCACGCCCGCGCCGGCGCCGATGTGGTCGCGCCTTCGGGGATGATGGACGGCATGGTTGGCGCGATACGCGAAGCGTTGGATGACGCCGGGTACGCTCACGTCGCGATCCTTTCATACGCGGCCAAGTATGCCTCGGCTTTCTACGGCCCCTTCCGCGAGGCAGCGGAGTCCCCGCCGCAGTTCGGCGATCGACGCACCTACCAGATGGACCCGGCCAATGCCCGCGAGGCGTTGCGCGAGGTCGCGCTGGACATCCAGGAAGGCGCGGATATGGTGATGGTCAAACCCGCGCTCCCGTATCTCGACATCATCCGCCAGGTGCGGGACGCCTTCGATTACCCGGTCGCGGCTTATAACGTCAGCGGTGAGTACGCGATGATCAAAGCTGCCGCCCGGATGGGGTGGCTGGATGAGCGCAACGCGGCGCTGGAGAGCCTGATCGCTATCAAGCGCGCCGGCGCCGACGCGATCCTCACTTACTGGGCCAAGGATGCCGCCCGCTGGATAGGAGGTGTGGCATGATGCGCCCGCCGTCCGATCAACCTGTCCCCCGCGTTATCGCGTGGGAATCGACCCGCGCCTGCAACCTCGTCTGCCGTCACTGCCGGGCCAGCGCCCAGGAAACGCCCGCCCCCGACGAGTTGACCACCGAGGAGATGAAGCGCCTGATCGACCAAATCGCGGCCTTCTCGCAGCCGATCTTTATCATCAGTGGCGGCGAGCCGTTGATGCGCCCGGACGTTTTCGAGATTGCGGCCTACGCGACCGCGAAGGGACTGCGAGTCGCGATGTCGCCCAACGGCACATTGATCACGCCGGAGCGGGTAGAGCAGATGAAGGCGACGGGCATCCAGCGGATCTCCGTCAGCCTCGACGGATCGTGCGCCGAGCGCCACGACGCTATTCGCGGCGTGCCGGGCGCGTTCGAGGCTGCCGTCCGCGGCATGGGCTACTGCCGCGAGGGTGAACTCGCTTTCCAGGTCAACACGACGGTGATGCGGCAGAATGTGGATGATTTGGAGGCTATCCGCGAGTTTGTGATCGCGCTAGGGGTTGCGGCCTGGCACGTCTTTATGCTCGTCCCCACCGGGCGCGGCAAAATCGATGACGAGATCACCCCTCAGGCCTATGAGGACATTCTCAACTGGGTCTACGATACGGCGCAGACCTCGCCGGTTCCTATTCGCGTCACCTGTGGGCCGCAGTTTATGCGGCTGGTGATGACGCGGCAGAAAGAGTCGCCCGCGCCGCCGAATCTGGTGGGCGGGCAGCGGCCTGGCGGTCATCCGGGTGGGCATCCCGGCGGTCACCCCGGCATGGATCAGATGAGCCGTGGCTGCCTGGCGGGCATGGGGTATTGCTTTATCAGTCACCGCGGCGAGGTCTTCCCGTGCGGCTATCTGCCCATTCTGGCTGGAGACGTCCGCCAGCAGGATTTCCAGACGATCTACCAGACATCCCCTGTCTTCCAGAGCCTGCGCGATTTCAGCCAGCTTGAGGGGAAGTGCGGGGAATGTCCCTTTGTGCGGCGTTGCGGGGGATGTCGCGCCCGGGCCTACGGCATCACCGGCAACTATCTGGCGGAGGAGCCATACTGCGTTTACGAACCGCCGGGCCGGGAGAACCGCTAGGCCATGGATGCCACAGACCGGCAGCTTCTCGACCTGATGCAGGCCGCGTTTCCGCTCTCGCCGGCGCCTTTTGCCGTGTTGGGGGAACAGGTTGGGCTGGACGAGAACACGGTCCTGGCGGGCGTGCGGTGTTTGATGGACGAGGGTATCATTCGCCAAATCGGCCCGATCTTCGATTCGCAGCAATTGGGATACCGGAGCACACTGGTCGCCTTTTCCGTAGCGCCGGAGCGCCTTGAAGAGGTCGCCGCGCGAGTGAATGCTCACCCCGGCGTCAGTCACAACTACGCCCGCGATCACGTCTACAACCTCTGGTTTACCCTGACACTGCTCGGCGAGCGGGACATAGCGATTGAGGTGGAACGGATCGCCGCGCAGTCGGATGTAGAGGATTATCTGAACCTTCCCGCGCTGCGTACTTTCCGCCTGGGCGTTCACTTCGATCTGAGCGAAACTGAATCCCGCCGGCTCAGCCAATCGCCGCGTGTGTCTCAGGTCAGAACCACCCCGTTGTCGACCGTCGAGCGCGAGGTTGTGCGGGCGACGCAGGGCCATTTGCCCTTGACGCTACGTCCCTTCGCTCCGGCAGCAGCTCGGGTTGGCATCTCCGAGGAGGCGCTTCTGGACGTGCTGCGGGCGTTCGAGCGGGAAGGCGTGATGCGGCGGTTTGCGGTGGTGTTGCGCCACCGGCAGGCCGGGTTCAGGGCGAATGGGATGGGGTGCTGGGTGGTGCCGGAGGAACGTATCGGCGCGGCGGGCGAGGTTGCGGCAACTTTCCGCGCGGTCAGCCATTGTTATCAACGGCCGGCCTTTCCGCCTCGCTGGCCTTACAATCTGTTCACGATGATCCACGGTCACGAGCAAGCTGAGGTCGAGGCCATTGCCGGGCAGATTCGTGACGCCATTGCCCCTGAGGCGCACACGCTCCTCTACAGCGTGAAAGAGTTCAAAAAAGAGCGGGTTCGCTACTTTGAGGAAGAAGTTTGAGAGAAAGGAGTCGTCGAATGAAGATCGAGCGTTCCGTTGAGCTGTTTGCGGCTGCGAAAGCCGTCATCCCTGGCGGTGTCAACAGTCCGGTCCGAGCTTTCCGAGCTGTGGGAGGCCAACCGTTGTTCATTGAGAAAGGCGCGGGCGCGTACCTTTTCGATGCGGATGGAAACCGTTACATCGACTACGTGCTCTCGTGGGGGCCGTTGGTTTTGGGGCACGCCTATCCGCAGGTCGCCGAGGCGCTGAAGCGGGCGGTGGATCGCGGAACGAGCTACGGCGCGCCCACGGCGTTGGAGACGGAACTGGCCGAGCTGGTCATTGCGGCGCTGCCGTCGGTGGAGATGCTGCGCTTCGTCAATTCCGGCACCGAAGCCACGATGAGCGCGCTGCGATTGGCCCGGGCGTATACGGGCCGCGACAAGATCATCAAGTTCGCGGGTTGCTACCACGGGCACGCCGACTTTCTGCTGGTGCAGGCGGGATCGGGCGTGGCGACGCTTGGCCTGCCGGACAGTCCCGGCGTGCCCAAGAGCGCGGCCCAGGACACGCTCACCGTCGCCTTCAACGATCTGGCGGGCGTAGAGAAGATTTTCCGCATCTATCCCGATCAGATTGCGGCGGTTATCGTCGAGCCGGTTGGCGGCAATATGGGCGTCGTGCTGCCCCAACCGGGTTTTCTGGAAGGGTTGCGCCGCGTCACGCGGGATAACGGTGCGCTCTTGATTTTCGATGAGGTGATGACGGGCTTCCGGGTGGCCTATGGCGGCGCGCAGGCGCGGTATGGGATCGACCCCGACGTGACCACGCTGGGCAAGGTCATCGGCGGCGGCTTGCCTGTGGGCGCTTATGGCGGCAAGCGGAAGATCATGGAGACCGTCGCCCCGGCCGGCCCGATGTACCAGGCGGGCACGCTTTCCGGCAATCCTCTGGCGATGACGGCAGGCATCGAAACGCTCAAAGTATTGCGCGAACCTGGTGTCTTCGAAGCGATAGAACGGAAGACGGCTCAACTTGCGGGGGGAATCGGCCAGGCGGCGGAAGAGGCCGGTGTGCCCGTGTTCCAGACGCGAGCCGGGACGATGTTCTGCACCTTCTTCACATCGCATCCGGTGACCGATTACGACAGCGCCAAAACATCCGACACCGGCCAATTCGGGCGTTTCTTCCAGGCGATGCTGGCGCACGGCGTCTACCTGGCGCCGTCCCAATTCGAGGCAGGTTTTATGTCAGCCGTTCATTCGGATGAGGATATCGAGCAGACGGTGACAGCGGCCCGACAGGCATTTAAGGTTTGCCGGTGAGATGACGCTTTTTACGGTGTGTAAATCTCCCACACGCTGCCCATTGGATTGAGTTTGTAGATCGTCTGGTTGATGTCCTTGACCCAGATGGTGAGGTTG
>JAFGNR010000101.1 GCA_016926915.1 Anaerolineae bacterium | reverse complement strand
CCGGCAAAGGTATTGGGATCGGGACAGAACAACGATCCCTGGCTGCCATAGATTTCCAGATGTGGCAAGTTCGCTTGCCAGACGTCGAAACTCATCACGAGGGTCGCCAGCGCACCGGTCTCGAATTCCAGGCTGGCGGCGTAGTGTGTATGGACCGCGACCTCCAGGATGCGCTCCTGACCGGGCACGCTGGCAACAGTACGCTGCGGGAAGGAGGCCCGGGCAAAGGCGCCGACGCGGCGCAAAGATCCCAGCAGATGGACCAACGCGGTCAAGTAATACGGCCCCATGTCAAAGAGCGGCCCGCCGCCAGGTTGGTAGTAGAAATCAGGAGCAGGATGCCAGTCTTCGTGACCGTGGCAAACCATGAAAGCCGTCGCGGCGACAGGCAAGCCGATCCGTCCGGCAGCGATGACCTGACGGCAGGTCTGGATGCCCTGCCCTAGAAAGGTATCGGGGGCGCAGCCGATCAGGACATCATGCTGCCGGGCAGCTTCGAGGAGGGCTTTTCCCTCCTCGAAGGTCGCAGCGAGAGGTTTTTCAGAATAGACGTGCTTACCGGCCCGGATGGCGGCCAGGCTGACGGCGTAATGGGCAGCGGGAGGCGTCAGATTCAGAACAATGTCCACCTCCGGGCTGGCAAGCAAGGCCTCCGGTTCCAGCGCTAGGATGCCGAACCGGCCGGCACACGCCCGCGCGCGGGCGGGAATACGATCGGCGCAGGCAGTGACGCGCACCGGCACAGATGTACCTGACAAAGTACGCAAATACTCGCTACTGATATTGCCGCAGCCAACCAATCCAACACGCAAGCGTGAATCCATCATAGAACGCCTTTTCAAACGGCGCGGGGGGCGACCTGCTCCCCCGCGCCCGATAAACTCGTGTACTGTCGCGCGCCTACTTCTCGTAGGTCGCCTTCAATTCCTTGAGCTTGGCGATCAACTCATCCTCGAACGCCGGCAGGGAGTTGGCCGCAGTGTCGGTGCCGTTTTCAATAGCGTCGAAAGCGGTGCCGAGCACGTTGTTGATCTCGCCCCATCCCACAATGCTTGTAGCGGGTGCGATTTGCCCGTGTTCGATGGCGCCATTCAACACCTCATCCAATTCCTCTGCGGTCATGTAGGGAACCATGGCATAGAACTCATCCATCAAGCTCTTGCGGGCCAGGGGAGTGGTGCCGCGATTGAGAGAATCGAGATGCATTTCAGGCGACGAAAGGAAAGCCAACAGCTTCCAGGCTTCTTCGGGATGCCGGCTCTGGCTGGACAGCATCCAGGGGTTGGCGTAGATATGGACCTTGCGGTCGGCATTCGGATCGCCATAGGGCACAGCAGCCACACCCCACTTGAAGTCCTCGACGGTGAAGGTGTTATCGAAGCCCCAGACGCCCCACATCTGCATGGCAGTCTTCCCCATCACGAAGGGATCGCCGCCGGTAGCCATCCACTCCGGGCCGGTCTGATCGTAGTGGTACTCGTAGGTAATATCCTGGTACTTCTGGAAGATTTCCAGCAGCTCGGGATCGCTCAGGTTCGCTTCCTCGGCGTAACCAGTCTCATAGATACTCTGAGGGAAGATGTCTTTATCCCACAGCCAGGCATAAGTGTTCACGGGATACAACCCCCGGCTAACACACCAGGTCGAATTGGCGGGATCCGCCTCGTCATGATAAGCGATCTTGGAGCACACATCCAGCATCCGATCCCAGGTCCAGGAGGTATCGTTCCAGTCGGTGGGAGGATACGGCTCGCCGACGGCATCAAACATGTCCTTGTTATAGAAGATGTAAGCCGCACCGACGGTGTGTGGGATGCCGTAGATTTTGCCATCGATGGTGAAGTAATCAACCACTTCCGGATAGAAATCGCTCATGTCAAAGTTGCTGGCTTCGATGTAGGGAGTCAGGTCGGCGATCAACCCGCGCGCGTAATAGTCCATGAAGCCGCTAGGCCCCCAGGAGGTCCAGATATCGGGGGGCGTGCCGGCGGTGTTCATCGCGATCATCTTGGTATCGAACTCATCCCAGGCCACATTCATGACGGTCACGTCAATGCCGGGATTCTGTTTCATGAACTCGTCGGCAACGAAAGTCAACCATTCCACACCATCGCTGGTGTAGAGGACCAGCTCCACCGGCTCATCAGACGCCGGCTCCTCAACCGGCGCCTCAGTCGCTTCGGTCGCCGGCGCCTCGGTGGCCTGGGGCTCCTCGGCGGTGGGGGGCGTCGTGCAGGCTGCCATGATGAGGGTCAGCACCATGAACACTGCCAACGCCAGCATCGGGAAACGGTTTGTTGGTTTCATCTTTCCTCTCCTAATTGTGTTTTCGTGAACTTGAACAACTCGGACAATGTACTATCCCACGGTCGGGCGTTCTTAGCGATCCGTGGGTCTCAACGCAGCACAAGCGGCAAAAACAGCACAGAACTGGGTTTCTGATATTCGAAGGCGCCCAGATCAGGATGTGAATCCCGGAGCGCCAGCTCCAGATCCCGGGTGAGGGTAGGCGTTAGTGAGGCAGCTTTGTCGATAGCCGGGCTGCCCGCAGCAAGATGCAGGTCGCCAGGCGCGGCAACGAATCCCGGATCGCCGGTCCACAGGGTGACATCGCTATAGGCCTCCGGAGTACGTGAGAAGAAATTGTGACTAAGAGTGAACGTGCCGGTCAACACCCAATCTTCGTCGGTGATCAACGGGAAGCCCTCCGGAATATCGACGATGTTGTTCTTGAAATAGACGCCGTTGTCGGAGCCGTCGCCGGCATCATAGTGCAGATACAAGCCGCCGTTGATGTTGTGGATCGTATTGTGGTAGATGCCCACATTCTCGGTGTTGTCGCCACGGGCCGCAATCGCGTAGATCGTCTGGGTAGAAGGCGTCGTATTGTAAATCCGGTTGTTGAAGAAGTGCACATCACGGGTCAGGATGTCTTCGCGGGCTTCGAGACCCACAATATAGATGGGGCCTTCCTCGTAGTTGGGGGTGATATCCCGCAACGTGTTGCCATAGATTAAGGTATCGCTAGCCCCCCCCTGGAGATTGATGGCCCCGTTCCAGAAGTAATCCAGGGTAAAGTCATGGATGACGTTGCCCTCGATGACGGTGCCGGTGTCATGATATTCTTTGACTTCGATGGCGTTCTCCATCCAGGTGTTTTCGCTGTGGGAAATGTCATTCCCGATGACGTGGGTGAACTGAGTGTAATTGCAATCCTCTCCCTGATCGCCGGCGCCGATGTAGATAGCCTCGCTGGTGGGATCGTAAATCTCGTTGTTGATGAAGTAGTTGTAGCGGGCCGGATGCGTCACGTTGCCGTTGACGTAGATGCCGGTTGCCTCCGACATGTGGGTGATGCGACTGTTGGCCAACACGGTGAAACTCGCATCCTGAACGTGCGCGCCGCCGGAGGCGTTAGTCAAGTGCAGTCCGTCGACGAGGATGTAGGAGACCGGGTTATCGGCCCCACAGGGATCCACCCAACCATCGCCAATGTAGAGCAGGGTATAGATGCTGGTACCCTGCGCGTCGAGCACAACATAGCCGGCCTGGGGATCGGCGTTGCGGACCTGGACCGGGCGACCGATGGCAGCAGAAAGGGCGGCGGCGTCGCCGGCGACGCCGGTTTCGGGGACAAAATCCGGTTCGGTAATCAACAGCGGTCCCGTTTCGGCCACCGTGACAGTGCGACTGGGGACATCCACATCCGTGATTTCATAGACGCCGTTATTGGAAACCCAGCTGCGGGCAACATAGAGGAAATACTCGCCGGGATGGGCCGCCAGATCTACACCCGAAAGGTCAGTCCCGGCAGGGAAGACCACCTGATTTCCAGCGAGCGCCGCAACCCCGGTGGTCAGCGGCACAACTTCCGCACCGGATTGGTCTACGCCGATGTCTTCGACGTACACGCCCGGCCTGATCCATACAATACTGCCCGGTTCCAGAGGCTGAGCCAGCGCTTCTCCGATAGTCTTGAAGGCTGCGGCCCAGCTTTGACCGTTGCCGGAAGCAACGACGGCTGCATCTACATAGTAGACGGAAGGGTCCTGTACGGCTTCCGCCGGCAGCGAGGCTGCGGCGCTACGCACTGCGGCGAGACTTACCACAGCAAAGACTGCGAACCAGATCAACCTCATGAATCCAATACCGGTCTGATGCTTATTCATACCCATTACGTGCATAGTTACTCCTTTCCTGAATGAAACAGTTGTCTATCCCTTGATGCCGCTAACCACCACTCCCTGGATGAAGTAGCGGTTGAGGGCAAAAAAGATGACGACCAAGGGCAAAAGCGAAACCAGCGAGGCAGCCATGATAAGATGGAAGGGCGGCGGCCCGCTGATGGTATATACGCCCTGAAACGTTGCCAATCCCACCGAGAGCGGCAGTTTTTCGGGCGAGTTCAAGTAGATGAGCGGGTAGAAGTACTCGTTCCAGTAGAACATCACGTCGATCATGCCGACCGCCAACAGCACCGGACTTGCCATGGGCAAGATAACGCGCCACCAGATTTGAACGTAGCTGGCGCCATCGACGCGTGCAGAGTCGTCGTAGTCGCGCGGAATCGTAGAGAAGAACTGGCGCATGAGGAAGATCTCATAAGCGCTGCCGAAGAAGGAAGGTAGAATCAACGGCCAATAGGTGTCGATCAATTTGACGTTCACGCCTAGCAAGGAATGTAGCAACTCCGGAATCTGGCGCGCCCACATCACGTACTGCGGGATAATCGTCGCGTAGACAGGGATCATCATCGTACCCAACACGATTAGGAAAAGTAAGTTTTTGCCAGGGGCGCGCAGGCGGGCAAAGCCGAAGGCCACGAACGAGTTGACCAGCACTGAACCAAGGGTGCTGAACGTGGCGTAGAAGACCGTGTTGGCTAAATAGCGCGAGAAAGGTGCATACTCGTAGGTCCAAATGGTGCGGTAATTCTCCCAATGAAAGCGCACGATGCGGTGCTTGGTTGCGTCTGTGGCCGGGGCGTAGTAGCGTAATTCGGGGTTCTCCGGATCGAAAAACTCGCTCGTTTCCGGATGCAGGCGCACCATCGCCAGGGTTTTCACCTCCCCAGCGAGCTGCACATCATACAAGACGTACTTCTTGCCGTCCACCTCAATGGTTTCGGCCTCGCGAGGGATGAATTCCGGGGGAATCGAGAAAACGTTGCCGGCAGTTTTGAGGGACGTGGAAACCATCCACACCAGCGGCAGAATGATAACCACCGATCCAAGCATCACCAACACCGTACTGAGCAGCCGAATCCAGACGTTCTGCCGCCGGCCTTCATAGTTGGATGTATCGTTCATCATGCACTCCTACCTGTGGATGTACCGCTCAACGGACACTTTCGTCTTCGTAATAGACCAGGCGCTGAGATAATCGCAAGAACAGCATGGTGAGCGCCATGATGATGAGGAACAATACCCACGAAAGCGCTGAGCCATATCCCAACCGGTTGGAACGGATACCGTTGGAGATCAGGTAGAGCACATACATCAGGGTGGAGTTGTTCGGTCCCCCCAGGCTGATCCCACCGCCGCTGCCCTGCCCGGAGATGACGAACACCTGGGTGAAAATTTGGAATGAGCTGATCAAGTTAGTAATGAAGGAGAACAACAGAACCGGGGAAATCATCGGCAAAGTGACGCGGGTCAGTCGCTGCCAGGCGTTGGCGCCGTCCAACTCCGCAGCCTCGTACAACGCAGTGGGGACGCCCTGCAACCCCGCCAGGTAGATGACGAGCGACCCGCCCACCGACCAGAGACTCATCAGCCAATAGGCCGGCAACGCCCACCGTTCATCCCAGAACCAGCGCGGGCTTTCGATGTTGACCAACATCAGAAGCGAATTGAGCAAGCCCATATCCGGGTTGAGAATCCAACGCCAGAGCATCGCCGAGGCCACGCCAGAGATGATGGAGGGCAGGAAGTAGAGCGTGCGCCAGAACGAAAGGAGCGGGATCTGCTGATTCATCAGTAAAGCCAGCGCCAGCGCCGCAACCATATTCAGTGGGACTACTACCACCGCGTAGCGAACCGTGACCCACAACGACTGATAGAACAACGGTTGGGAAAACATCTTCACATAGTTTTCCAGTCCAATGAAATTCATCTCCACACCGTTGAAATCGGTCAAGCTATAATAGAGGGAGGCTAACAAGGGGTAAAGCGTAAAGACCAGCAATCCAATCAGCCAGGGAGCGACGAACCCATAGAAGGCGGCATACTCACGGAGCGCTAGGGACCTGCGGCGACGCGACACGTTTTTGATTTTCACGCGGATTTTCCTCCCATGACACCTCACACTCACCTGATCTCAACTGTCAGCCGATAGTCTATCTCCGGCGAGATGTAGTGATGTGTAGATGTCAATACATCTTATCGAAATTATACTCCAAAGCGCCGCGTTTGTCAATCCCTTCCGCAACCCAGTTGCGCAAGTTGCTACAAGGGGGATAATATGGGAAAAGGAGTTGCCATGAATCCAGAACATGAAGCCGACGCGCCATGGGAACCGGCCCCGGTGGCAGCCGGCGAATTCCACCAGCCCGACGCCCACGCCAACGTGAACCGCGCGCCTTACGACGAGGTCTCCGGCGTGATCTACAAGCGAGATGCCAATGTCAAGCGCGTGCGCTACGTCCCCGAGGCGCACGCGCCGGATTTGCCGGCGCCGTGGCAAGGAACCGGCGAGACGGTGATTCGCTGGCTCTTCAGTGAGCTGCCCGGTTCCGAGGAGGCGCTGCTGGCGGGTGCGACCTTCGCCTTTCTGCACCATGCGACGCTGGCGCCGGGCGCCCGCACAGGCATGCACGATCATCCCGGCGTCGATCACGTCCTGGTCGCCCTGGCGGGATATGGGGAGCTGCACCACCGGCCTGGAGACGGCAGCCCGGTGGTAGTGCGCCCGCTGCGTCCTCGCGACGCCGCCCTCGTGCGGGGCGCCGAGTGTTATCGCATCGCCAACCCTTCGGAAGAGACTCCCTTGGAGCTGCTCGTCCTGGGATTGCGGAGGGCTTGACGTGGACCCCTCAATCATCGTTATCGGAGCAGGCGCCGCCGGGTTAATGGCAGCGGGCCGGGCAGCAGAGACCGGCAGCGCGCACGGTGTGCGCGTGTTGGTGCTGGAAAAGATGCCGGAAGCCGGCAAGAAGATTTTAGTCAGCGGCCAGGGCCGGTGCAATGTGACCAACGCCGCGCCGTTGGAGACCTTCCTCATGTATTTCGGCCGCAATGGTCGCTTCTTGCGCAACGCCTTCCATCGCTTTTTCCGCGACGAACTGCTCGCCTTGCTAGAGCGGTATGGGGTCGCCACCCAGGTCGAACGGGGCGGGCGCATCTTTCCGGCATCGGGGCAGGCAGCCGATGTCCGCGACGCGCTGCTGCGGTACGCCTCGGAGCATGGGGCTAGCATCCGCTATCAAGCCCGCATCCAGGGGATCGAGACGGACGCGGGCGCCGGGCGCCCGCGTCGCGTGGTGGGCCTGCGGCTCGCGGACGGCGGCTTTGTGCCCACGCAGGCGGTGATCCTGGCGACCGGCGGCGCCTCCTGGCCCGCGACCGGCTCGACGGGCGACGGCTACCTCATGGCGCAGGCCCTCGGGCACACGATTGTCCCCCTGCGCCCGGCGCTGGCGCCGCTGACCGTGGAGGAGCGCGCCCGCGCCAAAGCGTTGCAGGGCGTCAGCCTGCGCAACGTGCACTGCACGCTCTGGGCCGCGAAACCCGGTAAAGAAGCCCGTCCGCTCCAGGTCCCCTACCCCCTGCCTGAAACCGGGGAATTGCTGTTCACCCATTTCGGCGTCTCGGGGCCGCTCATCCTCTCCTCCGCGTTGGCCGCCGTCGACGCGCTGCGCAGCGGCAAGACCGTCACGCTCTCCATTGACCTGAAACCCGGCATGACTGCAGAGCAAGTCCGCGCCCGCCTCCAGCGCGAGTTCGAGCAATACCCCCACCGCCAGCTCCCCACGCTGCTGCGCGGGTGGGTTCCCGGCAGCCTGGCCGATGTGTTAGCCGAGATGAGTTTTATCACGGGGGACCGGAAGGTGCACACAATCCGCGCCGAAGAACGGGAGACGCTGGCGACTCTGCTCAAGGATTTCCGCTGGCACATCACGGGCTCGCTCCCTCTGGCAGCCAGCATGGTGACCGCAGGCGGGGTCTCCCTCAAAGAAGTGGATCCCATCACCTTCGAGTCCAGGATTGTGGGAGGTCTCTATCTGGCGGGCGAAATTCTGGATCTAGCCGCCGATACCGGCGGTTTCAATCTCCAGGCAGCGTTCAGCAGCGGGTATCTCGCCGGACAGGCAGCCTCGGAAGCGGTGCGCGCAGAAGGTTGAATGCCGGGAGCGGCGCACTATGGAAGGCGCGGCTAAAGGCAGCTGAGGGCTGGAAGCGATCTTCAAGGAGGCGCCGGCGGTGGTGAATGAAAAGTTTGCGGAAGTTTACGCGCTGGTGCGGCAGATTCCGCCCGGCAAAGTGGCTACGTATGGCCAAATCGCGCGCCTGCTGGGCTGGCCCCGGGGCGCCCGGACCGTTGGCTGGGCGCTGCGGGCGCTGCCACCGGAGGAGCACGCGCCGTGGCACCGCGTGGTCAACGCAAAGGGGCAGATTAGTCTCTTCGACGCCGAAGAACAACGCGCGCGGCTCGAAACCGAGGGCGTCGTGTTCGACGCCCAGGGGCGCATCGACTTGATGCGGTTCGGCTGGGCGCCTGACGACGCCGAGGCGTGAGACGTCCTTCTTCAGGAGCTTTACACAGAGCGGACGCGGAGACACAAGAACGTGTGGCTTGCGTCAGTTGGAAAGAGGGTGCGTTTCCAGGTAAGGGCGAGTTTGTCCCGTCACGTGTGTCGCAAAGATTCCGCGACTCCGGGGACTGCGCTCGGAATGACGACGCTAAAAAGGGGGGGAATTCACCGCAGAGAACACCAAGAGCGCAAAGCAGACTTTAATTTTCTGACGATAGGTTGTGCCATTCTCGAAAAATTTTGATCTTACCTTTGCGTTCTTTGCGCACTCTGCGGTTAGGTAGCCTTTTTTCAGGAGAGTCGCCTGAATGGATTCGAAAGTGCGTCCTAAGTATCGGGTTAGAAAACTTCGCGCGGCGGCGGGTAAGGCAGATTGCCGGTCCGGCGTCTAACCTGGTGTAGAAGGTAAGCCCTGTGCTTGCGCGCAGGGCACGCCCAAGAAAGGAACAACATGAACAAGAAAGCCGGACAGACCCTCATGACGGTGGCGCATCTTACCATTGTCATTGCACTGTTGATCACGGTGGGGATTACCTACTTCTCACAATACGATGCCATTAACCAGGAAAACATCGAAGCATTCGTGCGCGGCTTCGGCGCGTGGACGCCCGTGGCTTACGCCATCCTCTACATCATTTGCGCCCCCATTCCCCTGTTGGCGCCCATCTTCTCGGCGGTGGGCGGGGTGCTCTTCGGCGCCCTGTGGGGGACGCTGCTGGTCATCGCGACCGCCACCGTTTCGGCGCTGGTGCCCTTTTCCCTGGCGCGGCGGCTAGGCCGGGAGTGGGTTGCCAAACGCCTGGAAGGGAAGAAACTGGATGAAATCTACGCGCAGTCCGAGGGCGAAAAGGGGTTGACCTTCGTCATTCTGATGCGGCTGATTCCGGTATTGCCCTGGGAGATTCAGAACTACGTTGGGGGCCTGACGAGGGTATCTGTGCCGACCTTCATGGCGGGCACCGTGATCGGCATCATTCCCGGCTCGTTCTCGCTGGTTTTTCTGGGCGCGGCGGCTACCGATCCCACGTCGTGGCAGTTTGCCGTTGCCGTGGCGTTCAAGATCGTGGTCGCGTTGATTCCGGTGGTTTCTATTTACTTGAAAAGCCGGAAGAAGCGGGCCAACCAGGCAGCGTAAGCCTGCACCGGGAGATGATTGGCAAGCCTTAAACTCTTTTTACACAGAGAAGGCGCACTAAGGAGAGGAAACATGACAAAAATCTATGACCTGGT
>JAFGNR010000100.1 GCA_016926915.1 Anaerolineae bacterium | reverse complement strand
TCGCGCCGCCTTATGCTGTGCAGGCCGGAACCTATCTACTTGTGGTTCCGTGATATAATAGGTTGCGGAGTGCATTCAGATGATAGATAGAGCATCGCTTCCCGGAAAAGCCTATCTCCCTCGAGGCGTCCAGCGCCCCTTGGGGGTGCTGCGCTGAGACACGAAATCTTCTCTGTGGCCTGAGGGCTACTTGATGCCCCACCTGGACCGGCGACCGCATAGATGGAACCGGCCCTTCTTTTGGTGAGAGATAGCAATTCATACAATCCTGACCACCGCCTGTTGTGGTGTCCCAGAAGTGAGGAATGACATGAGTAACGAACCATTGGACAAAGAAGACGTGGCAGATGCCGGGGTGACCGTAGAGGAACCCATCACGATGGATTTCATCCGCCAGATGGTGGCGGAGGACTTACGGACGGGACGGTTTGGGGGACGTGTCCACACTCGTTTCCCGCCGGAGCCCAATGGGTATCTCCACATTGGTCACGCCAAGGCGATGTCAATTGACTTCGGTGTGGCGCGTGATTTTGGAGGCAAATGCAACCTGCGTTTTGATGATACGAATCCTGCCAAGGAGGAAACGGAATACGTCGAAGGGATTACTGCTGATATCGAATGGCTGGGGCACGATTTCGGAGACAAGATTTTCTTTGCCTCCGATTACTTCGAGCAGATGTATGCATGGGCTGAAATGCTGATCCAGAAGGGTAGGGCCTACGTCGACGATCTGAGCGCCGAAGAGATTCGTGACTATCGCGGTACGTTGACCGAACCCGGTCGCAATAGTCCCTATCGCGATCGTACCATCGAGGAGAACCTGGACCTTTTTCGCCGGATGCGCGCCGGTGAGTTTCCCGGTGGCGCAAAGGTGCTGCGGGCCAAGATCGACATGGCCTCGCCAAACATGAATTTACGCGATCCCGTGATGTACCGGATTCTGCACGAACCGCATCACCGAACGGGGGATGCCTGGTGTATCTATCCCATGTACGACTGGGCGCATGGACTTGAGGACTCGATCGAGGGGATTACGCACTCTCTATGTTCGTTGGAGTATGAGGATCATCGTCCGCTTTATGATTGGTTTCTCGATGAGTTGGGGATTTATCACCCCCAACAGATCGAGTTTGCGCGTCTTAATCTGACGTATACGGTGATGAGCAAGCGGAAGTTGCTGCAATTGGTCAACGAGAAGTATGTGCGGGGTTGGGATGATCCCCGTATGTGCACGATCGCCGGTCTGCGACGCCGGGGGTATACGGCAGAATCCATAGCCGATTTCTGCGAGCGCATCGGCGTATCCAAAGCCAATAGCCTGGTCGATATAGCTCTGTTGGAACACTGTATTCGCCAGGATCTCAACGAGCGGGCGCCACGAGCTATGGGGGTGTTGGATCCAATCAAAGTCGTGATCGATAATTACCCGGAGGGGCAGGTCGAATGGTTCGAGGCCGAAAACCACCCTCAAAGACCGGAGATGGGCACGCGTCTGGCGCCGTTCTCTCGTGAGCTTTACATCGAGCGCGAAGATTTCATGGAAGCGCCTCCGAGGAAGTACTTCCGTCTCTATCCGGGGAACGAAGTGCGCCTTAAATATGCTTACTACATCACGTGCCATGAGGTAGTCAAAGATTCCGAAGGCCGTATCGTGACCCTGCATTGCACGTATGACCCGGAATCGCGCGGCGGCACGACGCCGGATGGGCGCAAGGTTCGGGGTACGCTTCACTGGGTATCGGTCGCACATGCTGTCGATGCTGAAGTGCGGGTTTACGATTACCTATTCACCGTGGAAAATCCATCGGATGTGGCAGAAGGGGAGACGTTCCTTGACAAGATCAACCCTGACTCCCTCCACATTTTTGAGGGCTGCAAGTTGGAGCCTTCATTGGCGGAGGCGGAGGCTGGAGATCGTTTCCAATTCTTGAGACTCGGTTATTTCACTGTTGATCCGGATAGCGTGCGCGGTCACCTGGTTTTCAATCAAACGGTCAACCTGCGAGATACGTGGGCTAAAATTCAGCAGCGTTAACAGTGCGTGGGCAAGCGCCCTACCTGGGACTGCAAAGACCTTTGCGATCTGGTTGCACACACCGGCCCCACCTCGTTCAGAAGGTGGGGCCGGCGCATTGTGGTCACGTGAAATCTTAGCTGCCTTGTTGGGCAATGTGGCTGACGAGCACGTCTTCCGCTTGTCCCAGGCGTTTCAAGGTCGTTTCGCGGCCCAGCGCTTCAAGGCAGCCAAAGAGCGGCGGCGCCACGCGCTTGTTGCTGGTTGCGACGCGGATGATATTGAACACCTGACCTGCTTTGACATTCAATTCTGCCGCCATTTCGCGTAATGCCGGTTCCATACTTTCCGCGTCCCACGACACGAGTTTGGCGAGCTCCTTGACGATTGCCCGCACGATTTCCAGGCTTTGTTCGGGCGTTGTTTTCTTAGGGATGAGATCTTCGGGCGACGGTGTGGCGATGTCGGTGAAGATGAAATCCGTGAGCTCGACGACGTCGGTCAGGTGTTTGAGACGTTCTTGTACCAGTGGAACCATAATTTCCAGGACTCTCAGGATGCCGGCCGGCACGGGGTATGGAATGAAACCCGCTTCCACCCAGAAAGGAATCAAGTGCTGGAGGAGCGCCTCCCGGCTCAGGTTCCGGATATAGACGCCATTCATCCAATCAAGTTTTTCATAGGAGAAGACGGCTGGGGCGAGGTTGATGCGCTCGATGTCGAATTTCTGAATGAGCTCCTCGCGGGTAAATACCTCCTGTTCCTCACCTTCTCCGGGCGACCATCCGACCAGCGCCAGGAAATTGAATACAGCTTCCGGCAGGTACCCCATGCGCCTGAACTCCGCGATGGAAATTGCGCCGTGACGTTTGCCTAATTTCTTTCCATCGGCGCCCAGTACCAGGGGAACGTGGGCGTAGACCGGCGGTTGCCAGCCGAAAGCCCGGTAGAGGAGCACGCGTTTGGGGGTGCTGGAAATCCAATCATCCCCCCGCAACACGTGGGTGATGCCCATCAGGTGATCGTCGATGACTACGGCCAGATGATAGGTCGGGAAGCCGTCGCTTTTCAGTAGAATTTGATCGTCGAGCAATGTATTGTCGAAGACGATGTCGCCACGCAGGCTGTCATGGACGATGGTTGTGCCTTCCTGGGGGACTTTGAGCCGGATGACGTGAGGTTCATCAGGAGCGATGGCATCGGGAGTCAGATTGCGGCAATGTCCATCGTATTTGGGCGTCTCCCCCCGAGCGCGCTGTTCATCACGTACTTGATCCAGCCTTTCCGGGGTACAGTTGCAGCGATAGGCCCAGCCCTTGTCGATCAGTTCTGCGGCTTTTTGCCGGTAGATGTCCAGACGTTCCGATTGTGTGTAAGGGCCGCACGGGCCTCCGATATCAGGGCCTTCATCCCAATCCATGCCAAGCCAACGCAGGCTATCGAAGATCACCTGCTCGGCGTCGG
>JAFGNR010000403.1 GCA_016926915.1 Anaerolineae bacterium | reverse complement strand
GCTATTACCCGGATGCGCCAAAGCCGGTTGCCGCCGATGGGCGGCGCGACCATTCCAGTTCGTGAATGGCGCCCGGTTGCCGGGAGGTGGAGCGCCGCTCCGCCCTACATCAGCGCGCGCGTGTGGCGTATTTTTTCAGCATATCATTCCCTGCTTGACAGCTTTCTGATCTTCGGCTATACTATTGATAGTTTGTTGTCACAACAAACAAAATAACCGGAGGTCGATATGCCCAGGCTCCCCGTGACCGGTGATCAAGCGCTGGTCCGCAAACTCAATACTTCGCTCATCCTGGATACCCTGCGGCTGCACGCCCCTCTTTCCCGCGCTAACCTTGCGGCGCGCACCGGCCTGAACCGGAGCACCGTTTCCAGTATTGTGACCGAGTTGCTCGAACGGGGACTGGTCCGGGAGACGGAATTGCACAGCGCCGGAATCGGGCGGCCGGGTATGTCCCTGGAGCTCAATCCCGGCGGGGGCTGCGCCGTGGGGATCGAAATCGGCGTCGATTTCATCTCGATTTTGCTCTCCGATTTCGTGGCCGGGGTATTGTGGCGCCGGCGCGTGGTCTCGCGAGCCGAGGATGGAGAGGCGACGATCATCGCGCGCGCCGAAGCGTTGATCGATGAGGCCCTCGTCGCAGGCGGAGCGCAGGGCCTGCATCCCCTGGGTATCGGCGTGGGGCTGCCCGGGATGGTCGATGTGCACAACGGCGCCCTGAAATTCGCCCCAAACCTGGGATGGCGGGATGTGTCCATCGGTCGCAGGTGGGCCGGGCGCTTCAGCGCGCCGGTGTTCGTGGAGAATGAAGCCAATGCCGCAGCATTGGGGGAATACTTCTTCGGCGTGGCGCGGGCTGTGCGGAATCTTATCTACTTGAGCGCCGGGGTGGGTCTGGGGGGGGGGATTCTTCTCAACGGCAAACTCTTTCGCGGAAGCGGGGGGTACGCCGGTGAAATCGGGCACATGACGGTCGATCCCGGCGGCGACCTGTGCGGGTGTGGGAAACGGGGCTGTTGGGAGACGCTGGTCGGCCCTCGCGCCATTGTGCGCCGGGTGCGCGCCGCATTGGATAGCGCTCCTGCAAGCCTGATCCGTGAGCTGGCGGCGGGCGACCTGGAGCGCCTGACCGTTGGCGTGGTGGTACAGGCCGCAGAAGCGGGCGACCCGTTAGCGCTGGCGGCGCTTCGGGACACCGGCGAGTATCTGGGGGTTGGCATCGCCAACTTGATCAATGTCTTCAATCCTGAGATGGTGGTCCTGGGCGGCGCCCTCAATCTGGCAAGCGACGTCCTTTTGCCGGTTGTCGAGAAGACCGTCGAAGCACACGCGCTGGATGGCCCCCGGCAAGGTGTACAGATATTACCATCCGCCCACGGTGCGGATGCGTGCGTCATGGGCGCGGTGGCCCTAGTCTTGGACGACATCCTCCGCGAACCTTTCTCTTCACTTGCATAAGGACCCATCTCGCCGCCCATTCATCATTCGCTTATTCGCCATTTCACTTAAGGAGGCAACAAGATGTCAGATCGTTTTCAACCACAACCGGAGCACAAGTTCACCTTTGGCCTGTGGACGGTAGGGAATCCCGGCGGCGACGCGTTCGGTCAGGATGTGCGCCCCAGGCGCACCCCGGCAGAGATCGTCTACCTTCTCGGCGAGGTGGGCGCCTACGGCGTCAACTTCCACGACAATGACCTGATCCCTATCGACGCGACCCTGGCAGAGCGCGCGGCGATTCTCAGAGCATTCCGCAAAGCGCTGTCCGACACCGGTCTGGTCGTGCCCATGGCAACGACCAACCTCTTCGGCGATCCGGTCTTCAAGGATGGTGCGTTCACGGCGAACGATCCACGCGTGCGGGCGTATGCGCTGCAGAAGACCATGCACGCCATCGACCTGGGGGCCAGCCTGGGAGCGGAGACCTATGTCTTCTGGGGCGGGCGCGAAGGGATCGAGGTGGAGGCAGCCAAGGATCCCGTTGCAAGTATCAAGCGGTTCCGCGAAGCGCTCGACTTCCTCTGCGACTATGTCATCGATCAGGGATACGCTTTGAAGTTCGCCCTCGAGGCCAAGCCGAACGAACCGCGCGGCGACATCTTCTTCCCGACGACGGGGGCCTATCTGGGGTTCATCGAGACGCTGGCGCATCCCGAAATGGTGGGCGTCAATCCCGAAGTGGCGCATGAGCATATGGCGGGGTTGAACTTCATGCATGCCGTGGCCCAGGCATGGGAAGCAGGCAAGCTCTTCCATATCGATCTCAACGATCAGAACTACGCGCGGTTCGATCAGGACTGGCGTTTTGGCGCGCAGAACCTCAAGCAAGCCTTCTTCCTGGTCAAGTTCCTGGAGGATGTGGGCTACGCCGGCCCGCGCCACTTCGACGCCCACGCCTACCGCACGGAAGACTATGACGGCGTGAAGGATTTTGCCCGTGGCTGCATGCGCACCTACCTCATTCTCAAAGAGAAGGCTGCACAATTCAACGCGGACGCCGAAATCCAGGGGTTGCTGGCGGAGATTCGCGCCGGCGATGAGAGCGTGGCGCCGCTCCTGGGGACCTATTCCAGCGCGAAGGCTGCAGCGCTGAAGGATTATGCATTTGACCGGATTGCTTTGGGCCAACGCGGCCTGGGCTACGAGAAACTGGACCAGCTGGTCAACGAACTGTTGCTGGGCGTGCGCTAACGTACCGGCAGCCCGGTACTCTGTTTGACGGGAGGTGTGCATGGCAGCACAACCGCTGTTTCTGGGGTTGGACATTTCCACGACCGGCGCCAAAGCACTGCTGATCGACGCAGCCGGGAAAGTGGCGGCGACCGCGACCCATCCCCTGGCGCTTGCAACGCCGAAACCTTTGTGGTCGGAACAGAACCCGCGCGATTGGTGGGAGGGGATCGCCCAAAGCATCCGCCGGGCGTTGGCGCTTGCCCATGCTGCCGGAGAGGACGTGCAGGCGGTCGGGTTGACCGGCCAGATGCACGGGTTGGTGCTACTCGACGAAGCCGGGCGCGTCCTACGTCCGGCGATTCTCTGGAACGACCAGCGGACGGCGGCGCAGTGCGCTGAAATCCGCGCCCGGATAGGCAAAGACCGTTTCATCCAGATCACGGGCAACGATGCCCTCGCCGGGTTCACGGCGCCCAAGGTGCTGTGGGTGCGAGAGCACGAACCGGAGGTCTTTGCGCGCGTCGCCCATATCCTGCTGCCCAAGGACTATGTGCGTTTCCGGCTTACGGGCGACTACGCCGCCGACAAAGCCGGCGCCGCCGGCACGGTACTACTGGATATTCGGACGCGGGATTGGTCGCCTGACGTGCTGGACGCGCTGGAGATCCCGGCGGCGTGGTTGCCCGCGACCCACGAAGGGCCGGAGATCACCGGCGTCGTTTCTCCAGGGGGCGCGGAGGCCACCGGGCTTCTGGCGGGCACGCCGGTGGTGGGCGGCGGCGGCGACCAGGCCGCGCAAGCCGTGGGCGTCGGGGCGGTGGAACCGGGCATCGTGGCGCTGACGCTGGGAACATCCGGCGTCGTTTTCGCCTCTACACCCGCACCCTATATTGAACCCGAGGGGCGGTTGCACGCCTTTTGCCACGCCGTTCCCGGGCGCTGGCATCTCATGGGCGTCATGCTGTCGGCCGCGGGCAGCTTGCAGTGGTATCGCGATACCCTGGCGCCGGGTATGGCGTTCGCTGCGCTGCTCTCCGGCGCGGCGGATGCGCCCCCGGGCTGCGAGGGCCTGTTCTTCCTGCCCTATCTCTCGGGCGAGCGCACGCCTTATCCCGACCCCCTGGCGCGAGCCGCGTTCGTCGGGCTTACCCTGCGCCACACGCGCGCCCACATGACGCGCGC
>JAFGNR010000099.1 GCA_016926915.1 Anaerolineae bacterium | reverse complement strand
GGGATTCCCCAAAATCTTGTTCATCCTGTCCACAATATCTTGTCAAAAAACGACGCTTCTTCATGCCGGTCTCCCCTTTACCCGCCCTACTTGCCGCGACTGAAGGTATAGTGAATGACATCCTTGGGGCAGGCGTCGACGCAGCTGCCGCAGAGAATGCACTCGGAATGTTCCATCGACGGCGAATTGACCAGACCTTCGACATCCAGGCTCATGGGGCAGCCCTGGGTGCATTTGTTGCAATGGATGCAGGCGCCGGCGTTGGCCTGCAGACGCAGCGCCGGTGTGTTGAGCAGATTGCGCAGCTTCCGTCCCAGGATCAGGAACGGCGCCATCCAGCAAATGGTGTGACACATCACCCGGCGTCCCCCCAGAATACCCGGCAGAATGATGAGCAGGATGACAAAGTAATAGGTGATGTACTTCACCGGCTCATCGACGGAGATGCCGGTTTCCGTCAGGTGGAGGAAGTTCACCCGGGTGTAACCGCCGGCCGAGATGACGACAGCTGCAATCGCTACCACCCACAGCCCCCACACCACCCACTTGATCCAGTCGAGCTTCTTGGGATTGACGGGTTTAGCATTGACGGCGAAGCTGATTTCCTGGAACGCCCCGCCGGGGCAGGCCCAACTACACCACAGCCGGCCGAAGAAGAACGCCGAGACGAAGAGCAGGCCGAATACGATGAAACTGCCGGCGACGACGCCCTGGCTGGCCCCATCGATAATGACATAAGGCGAGATGAAATTCATCATGATGGGAAAAGACAACATGAAGACAATCAGAACGAGCGCGCGAATCCGCTGCCGGAGCGGGCGCTGCTTGACGGTGACTTTGGACATGGACAAACCTCCCTATGTGTTATCCGGTTAGCAATCGTGTCTAGCATAACACAGAGCAGGGTGGAGTGTCATCCATCGAAAGTTGGATTAGGGGGTGGAATAGAGGCAGTGCGAGGGTAGAGACGAGACCACCAGAGGCTCACGGATGCACACAGATTCGCCCCTCTGTATATCTCTTAGCCAGCTCTGTGCATCGCTCCGTAAGCAGCTTCTTGAGCCAGTCTCGCGCCGCGCACGCCAACGCTGCCGGTCGCACGGGAGGATTTGGACGTACAAAACGGGCCGCGCGGCCCGGCATAGCCCGGCTTTGCGGCCCGTTACGCTCTTCAGTCATGTGTTTAGCCTCTTGCATTCAGTGAAGCGCAGTCTCCAGAGTCTCAAGCCAGGTTTTGACAACCGGGCGGACCGCAGGATCGACGACGGCGCCCATGTGCGTCACGCCATCCAGCAAGGCTACCTGCGCCTCGGTGTATTGCGTGACGACGGACTCGTACTTCTCGGCGTAGAAGGCCTCGTCCGCAGTCCCGGCGACAACGAGGAGCGGTTGTGTGAGCGCGCGCAGATCCCGCTTGTAGTTCCGAGGCGCGAATCCGGTGTTGAGACGGTGCGAATAAGCCAGCGTTTCGGTACCGTCGCGGGCCTGCTCAGGCATATTGAAGTCAATGGCGGTCAGGTGATTGAACCAGCGGATGCCTACGTTGTTCAGCATCGTCAAGCCGGCAATGCGCGCCGTGTAGGGTCGCGCCCAGCCGCCGGAGTTCGGTCGCGCCGTCGGTGCGTTGTGCTGTAGGAAAGGCGCCAGAAGCAGATAGGCGCGCGCTTGCTGTCCATACTGGCTGCCGGCAAAACGCAACGCCAGCCCCCCGCCCGACGAATGCCCGCCGACAATCACGGCAGCATGGGGATGGGACCGCCGGATCAAAGCGATGAAATCAGCGATATCATCTTCCAGTTGCGCGATGTAATCGATATCGCCGCGCTGCGCGGGATTTGAACCATGCCCGCGCAGATCGGGCGTGTAGACGTGGGCCAGGTTCTCCGTGCTGATGAACTCGGCCAACGGTAGGAAATAGGAACTGTGCCACCCTGAGCCATGGAGCAGCACGAGCGCCTTATCTGCATGGGCGGGATAGTGACGGTACGAAAGCAGCGCGCCATCTCGCGCTTTGAAAGTCTGGAGTTCGGGCAAGTTCGAAGTGTCAAAGAACAACGCGTCGAACGACAACCCCTTCTCCGGATCATGGGGACGTTTGGGCTTGCCGGTCAGAATCAACGTCGCGGCGATCCCCAGGTAAATGACCACGGATGTGAGCGCAAACGTTAGTATACGAGTGAATATCAGGGACATTGGAAATCTCTCCTCAGATTATAGGTTCAGGAAGAAGAAGCCCGCGAAAATGACCACATCCTGCAGGAAGTGGATCAGCCAGGCCCAGAAGAAGCCGCCGGTTTCGCCGATGGACTTGGCCGCGAACCAGCCCAAGAAACCCGCCATCAGCACGCCCGGAATCCCACCCGGCGTTCCGAAGTAGTGCACCAGGCCGAAGATAGCCGCAGAGATCAGGTAGATGGCCGTGGGGGAAATCAGACCGTCCAGGGAGGTCACCACGGCGAAACGGGTGATCATCTCCTCCACAAAGGAATTGCTCAGCGCAAAGATCAGGATCCACGGCAAGAAACGGAGGTTTTCGCGCGCGATGCTGTTCCCCCGGAATGCCTGGAGGTAGATGAAGACCGCCGTTACCGCCGTGATTATCACGGCGAAGTTGAGACCGATCTGCCGCCAGGTCTCGTTGGGGCCGGGATTGATGCCGATGACTTTCACCGGCGTCACCGGGGCAGCGATTTGACCGAAGCCGAAGAAGCGCCGGAAGTTCGCAGGGCCGGCGAGATAGGTCGCCAGCAGCACCAATCCCGCGATTCCCAGCGTGATCAACTGGTACTTCAAGTGGCCATCGAGGAAGGGCTGCGCCAGCAAGGACGGTTTGAGCAGTGTCGTAGCATTGTCCTTGACATAGAGCAGCGAAAGCGTTGCGGCAATGACCAGGACAATGACCGCCACCCTGAAGACGGTCTGTCCGGCGGCAACTGTTTGCGTATTCATCATGTTTTCTCCTTACTCTTTCGTGTGAGATGTGTCGGGATCGAGACGCTGTACGGAAAGCAGCGTCATGCCCAGATCGCGGATTTTGTTGAGCACACCGTGCAACGCGGCCTGGTCCGGCAGGGCGCCGCGCAAGCAGGTCGCGCCGTCTTCCAGTTCTTGAACCGCGAGGTTGTCGAACCACTGCGACCATATCTGCCCGATGTGACCCTGAACCCGAATTTCGTAATGCATCTGTCTCCTCGCAATAACTGCGGAACCGTTTTTCATACACTTCTCAGTATAGCCAACAAGAGGGGGATAAAGCATCCCTCAATGAGGTATTTGGATGAGGTAGTTGGGGTGTTCAGGCGGGAGACGGCGCTGACTGACCGGCGCTTACATAAAGATTACCGGTCCTAGCACACGCTAAACCAGCCCCGGTCCCAGGGTAAGACTCCCGTTTTCTGCCAGGTCAAACAGCAGGGATTCCCCTGATCAGGATCAGATTCAGTCGCGTCGTGGCTCCAGGAGATTCAGCGCGCGTGCGCGGGTGATGGCTTCGTGACGGCTGTGCACAACTAATTTCTCGTAGATGTGCTTGAGATGGGTGCGGGCGGTATGGTAGCTGATGACCAGCTGTTCGGCAATCTCGGCAGTGGTCAAGTCTGCGGGAAGCAGACGCAACAGCTCCAGCTCGCGCTCAGTCAATGGTTCGATAAGCGCCTGGGGAGAAGCGGCAGGCGGCAGCGTAGCGTCGAGCGCCGCCAGAATGTGCGCCAGCACATCCCCAGGCTCGCGCGCAGGGCCGGCGGCGGCAAGCGTCTGAAACAAGGGCAGCAGGGATGCGCCGGCTTCGACAAAGGGGCGGGCAAAGCGCCCCGGTTGGGCCAGTTGCAACGCCATCTCCAGCTGCGCCAGCGCCTGGGGGCGTTCCCCCAGGGCCTCGTGCGCCTGCGCCTCCAGAACCAGGATCTCGACAACGCGTTGGATCCAACCTCGCGACTCGGCTTGTTCGCGCAGGGGCGCCAGGGCATCCAAAGCGCGACGCGTCTGGCCCAGGACCAGGTAGGCGTGCGCCACAAGTTGGCTCTCCCAGGCGCGAAGATCCACCGAGAGCGCGGGCAATGGTTCCCGGTCTTTCAACCACTGGCGCAACGCGCCAACATCCCCCCGGACAATCTGGCATTGCACGGTAAGCAGCGCTGCGTCCCCCGATGTTTCGGTATAATCGAGCGCGCGCGCCAGAGCTACCATTTTTTCCCGCCACAGGCGCGCCGCTTCAGCCTCGCCCTGGTGCTGCGCCAGGCACGCCAGCGCCCGGTAGGCCTCGGCCTCCACGTGAGGGGCGCCCAACCAGCGACAGCGTTCGGCGCCCATTTCAAGGTGTCGTTGGGCCGCGGCGGGTTCCCAACGATCCCAATGCAGCAGGCCCAGGCCGACGTGGAGCAACCCGTCAAGAGGCTGCGCGCCCTGTCGCTCAGCCCGCGCCAGGGTATCACGATACAGGGTCTCGGCTTCTCGCCAACGCCCGTGAAGCCGGTGAACGGCGCCGAGATTGGCGACGGCCCAGAAAGCAGTCAAGTTATTGCCCGAACGCTGGCCTTCGGTGATCGCGCGTTGGTAGGCAGCCATGGCGTCTTCCATCGCACCGAGAGATGCATAGGCATTTGCCAGGTTGATGGCCAACACGCTGCGCACCGCGCCCTCCGTCTCCGGCAATGTCGCCAGGGCCTGCCCGGCATACGTAATCGTGGCGTCCATTTCCCCCATGAGATGGGCGCGGGACGCGCGGATGACGAGGAGTTCCCCCAACCAGCCCGCGCGCTGCTCAGAGGAAATATCCGGTTTCTCCTGCACCAGGCGCTCAAGATCGTCAAGGCACGTCGCCATGCCGTCCACGTCCATCATGATCACCCGCGCCCAGGCATGGGCCAGCATCAGGGAAGGTTCGGCAGTGCGGATCGATACCGGAATCGACTCGACCCAGCGTTTGAGGGTGGCGACCTCGCCGCGCTGAAGCATGCCGGGATACGCCGCGCCGATCAACTGTGAAGCCCGTGGATAATCTTCTGCCGCCAGAGCGTGGTACACGGCATCGCCCGGGAGTTCATTTTCGGCATACCACCGGGAGGCCCGGCGATGCAGTTCCGGAATCAGCTCGGCGTGTTCTAACGCCAGACGGGCGCGCAGAAAATCGCGGAATAGATGATGATAGCGATACCAGTGGCGCTCATTGTCCAGCGACACCAGGAAGAGATTGGCCCGCTCAAGCTGCGTCAGGGTACTTTGGGTATGCGCAGTTACGTCATCCATAACCGCCGCGCAGAGCGCCGGGTTTAACTGTTCCAGGACCGCCGTCTGGAGCAAGAAAGTCCGCACACCGGGCGCTTGCTGTTGCAGCACCTCTTCGACAAGATAGTCGAGGACGTAACGATGGCTGCCGCTCAACGCCTCGACAAACGCCCAAACATCCTCATGATCCCGGAGCGAAAGAGCGACCAATTGCAACGCGGCAATCCACCCTTCAGCGCGAGCATCGAGCGCAGCCAGCTCGCGCGCAGCCAGCGCCAGACCCAGACTGGTCTTGAGAAAAGCGGCGGTTTCCGCCTGATTGAAGCGCAGGTCCTCGGCGCGGATTTCGACCAGCTGCCGGCGGGCGCGCCAGCGTGGGAGCGGGAACGCCGGGTCGGCGCGGGTCGCGACAATCAGATGCAGACCGGGCGGCGCGTTATCCACCAGGAAGACGAGCGCCTCATGAAGGGTAGGATTCGTGATAAGGTGGTAATCGTCAAGCACCAGCGCCAGGGAGCTATCCAGGCGCGCGAGTTGATTGAGCAACGGCACAAGCACCGCCGCGTAGGGCGCCATAGCGCCGCCGGGAGGGGGGATAGTTAGAGTGGGTTCGGCCTGTACCAATGCAGCAATCAGGTATCGCAAGAAGCGCGTGAGGTCGTTGTCCTGCCCGTCCAATGAGAGCCAGGCGACGGCGACGGAACAGCGCCGCGCCCACGTACCTAGCAGCGTGGTTTTGCCGAATCCGGCCGGCGCGGAGACCAGCGCCAGCCTATGCTGAAGCGCCGCGTCGAGTCGCTCCAGCAAACGAGGGCGGGGGATGACGTCAGGGCGTGGAAGCGGGCTATAGAGTTTCGTCTGTAATAGCGCTGTCTCCATGCCAAAAGTATACTACACGACTTGGAAACAGCCCAAAACGGAACCCAGATTCTCGGCGGTGTTCTGTTTTGCTTCAAGGGGAGCGCTAGATCTACATCGTGGAAGTAGCGTGGGCTTTCCCGCGTGGAAGCAGTAGCGCCAGCCCGTTTTGAACCCCCTCCGAACATTAGTGGCGAGGGTGTGCGTTACCCTCGCCACTACATCTGCCGG
>JAFGNR010000402.1 GCA_016926915.1 Anaerolineae bacterium | reverse complement strand
GCCGCGAGCAACTGCTCGATCTGTGGGATCGCCACACGCAGGCCGTGGCGCACGGCAAGCGATGCCTGGATCGCCCTCGCGTCGTCGCGCGTGCCGTCGAGCAGGCCCAGCAGCGGGGCCACGGCCTGCGGTACCAACACCATGCCATCGGAGAGCGCCAGGGGATCGCGCAGCCAGAGGTAGGGGCGTCCCTCGTGCGTCAACGGGCGTACGTCCAGGGGGCGCAGCAATGGGAAGCGCAAGGCGTCAGCCGGGTCGTGGGAAGCTTTGGGGGATGTCATTGCGTTTCCTCAGGTGGTTTTCCGTCGTGACTCGTGGTTGGGTTCGGCCACACATCGGCCGGCGTCACGATCTGCCCGTAAAAACGACAAACGGAATTCCAGGTAACTGCCCTTGGTTGCGCCAGATGGACCGTATCGATCACGGCGCGGAAGGCCTCAACGAGAGGGTAGCCCTCGAGCTCGTGTAAAACAGCGACGGCAATCGAGGGCGAGCGGCTAATGCCCGCGCTGCATGCGATTAGAATCTTGCGCCCTAGGCGTCGTTGTTGGCGAACGAAACTTAGGGTCTCATAAAAGACCTCATCGGGGATGGGTTCTCCGTCCTCGAAGAAGACGCGTTTGACCGTGATGTCGGGGTGCTTGATGGGCCAGGCCAGGGTCAGGACGGCTTCGATGTGGTGGGCCTTTAGCGCCGCGTAATTCTCTGCGTCTTTGACTGATCCCACGTAGAGCCAATCCAGGATCTCGTTCACAAACACCTCCAGCGTGCGGACACGGTTTCGAATGCATGTTTGATGCGCATAGTATAGCGCCGCGCACCCTGTGGGCAACTGCCGATTGTCTCCTTATGACATCGCGATTACAATTGGAAAGCGCACGGCCCTGTTGTGCGTGATGCATGACTATACCATGTTAGTGAGGGATGCAATGACGCTTACTCCTGAATGGCTGCGACGTATCACCAACTGGCACAAGGTGCTTTCTGAGCTGTTCTATCGCCCATTGGGTGTCGTAAGCCTGCAAGGTTTTACGACGCTCGAGCAACTCAAGGCCGGAGAGGCGCTGGCTGCGCTGTTTCATCCTATGCCGCCAGGGACGCCCTGGGGCGCGAAATGGGAGTATGGCTGGTTCAAGGGGTCGCTTACACTCCCTGCACAGGCCGCGGGCGAGCGTGTCGTGTTGCGTCTCGCTACCGGCGCCGAAAGCCTGGTATGGATCGATGGGCGGGCTTCGGGGGCGCGCGATACCAGGCACGCTGAATTGACATTAGCCCTTGAAGGCGTGCCGGGCACGCGCTACACGATTCTTGCGGAGAGTTATGCCGGTCACGGCGCCATTACCGTGGGCGGCGACCCGGCGCCCCATGGCGTCGAAACGGTCCCTGAACCTGGCTCCACACAACGAATCGTGGGGGAGACCACCTTCGGTATCTGGGACGAGACGCTTTACCAACTCTGGCTCGACGTTACTACCTTGTTGGAGCTGCGCGAGCATCTGGATCTGCAGGCGCTTCGGGTGGCGGAGATCGATCGCGCGCTGCAAGATGTGACGCTCATCGTCGATCTGGAGCTGCCGCGAGATGAATTGTTGGAAGTTGTGAGGGCCGGGCGTGGGCGTCTGGCGCCGGTGCTGGCCTGTATCAATGGGAGCACCGCGCCGGTTCTGACCGCTTTTGGGCACGCACACCTCGATGTGGCCTGGCTGTGGCCGCTCCAGGAGACCGAACGGAAGATGGCGCGCACGATTGCGAACCAGCTGGCGTTGCTGGAAGCATATCCGGAGTATATCTTCCTTCAAAGCCAACCCCATCTCTACACCATGCTCGAGAAACAATACCCGGCGCTCTATGCGCGCTTCCAGGAGAAGGTGCGGACGGGACAGATCGTAGCCGAAGGGGCAACCTGGGTCGAACCTGATACCAATATCACCGGAGGCGAAAGTCTCATCCGCCAATTTCTCCACGGAAAGCGCTTTTTCCGGGAGCGCTTCGGCATCGAAAGTGTGCTGCTCTGGCTGCCCGACGTCTTTGGCTATTCGGGGGCGCTGCCCCAAATCATGCGCGGCTGCGGCGTGCCCTATTTTGCCACACAGAAGATCATGTGGGCTTATGGCGGCGGCGACCGGTTCCCCTATAACGAGTTCATCTGGGAAGGCATCGACGGTTCGGAAGTCATCGCGCATATCTGCCATGGATATGGCTACCCGACCTCCCCGGCGCACCTGATCCGGGCTTGGCGCGAACGGGCGCAAAGCATGGGGCCGGTCGGTCTGATGTTGCCCTTTGGCTATGGCGACGGCGGCGGTGGCCCGACGCGGGATCATCTGGAGTTCGCGCGTCGCGCCCGTGATTTGGAGGGGGCGCCGTGCGTTCGCATGGCGTCGCCCCGGGCTTTCTTCGAAGATCTGGAGGCGCGGGGCGGTCCACAAGCCCGGTACGTGGGCGAGCTCTACTTCCAGGCGCATCGCGGCACCTACACCTCCCAGGCGCGTACCAAGCTAGGAAATCGCCGGAGTGAAATTGCCCTGCGGGAAGCCGAATTGTGGGCCGTTGCCGCCCGGGCGCTGTCGGGCTACGATCTCCCCCGCGACCGGCTGGAGCAAGCCTGGGTCGCGGTGCTGCTGAATCAGTTCCACGATATCTTGCCGGGCTCCTCCATCGCCCGCGTCTACGAGGAAGCCGAGCGCGCCTATGCTGAGGTCATCGCCACAGCGACCGCTATTCGCAGTGAAGCCGAAAGCGCGCTCGTCACGGAAGACGAGGCCCTGACCATCTTCAATTCGCTCTCCTGGCCCCGAACGGTCCTGGCGCCGTTGCCTGCGGGGTACCGGGGAGCGCGCAACGCCGCCGGGGAAGCGTGTCTTTCCCAGATGTGCGAAGGGGAAACCTGGGTCGAGACCGAGGCTCCGCCCTGCGGTTGGACGACGTTGGTGCTGGACGCTGCACCTTCCCAGCCGTGCATAGGGCAAAACCTCCTGCGGGTGGGGCCGGGATATGTAGAGAATGCCTACCTTCGCGCTGAATTCAATGAAGCCGGCGAGCTCTGCAGCTACATCGACAAAGAAAGTGGGCGCGAACTCTGCGCCGCTCCGGGCAACGTCTTCAAACTCTTCAAGGATGTACCGGGCTGGTTCGATGCCTGGGACATCGACAGTATGTACCGGGAGACGCCCGTCCCGCTCGATCGTGAGGCGAAGGTGGAGGTGGGGCTGGAAGGCCCGCTGGTTGTCTCGCTGCGGGTGACGCGCACTCTGCACGATTCGCCCATGACCCAGGAAATCCGCTTGCGGCGCGGTAGCCGGCGCCTGGAGTTCGTCACGACTATCGATTGGCGCGAGCGGCACAAGCTGCTCAAGGTCGCTTTTCCCGTCACGGTGCATGCCAACGAGGCTATCCATGAAATCCAGTACGGGCATGTGCGCCGGCCTACCCACCATTCCCGCCGTTTCGACGCGGACCGTTTCGAGGTGTGCCAGCACAAATGGACGGCGCTGGCAGAAGAAGGGCGCGGGGTCGCGATCCTCAACGATAGCAAATACGGCATCAGTGTGCTGGGCCATACGCTGGAACTCACCCTGTTGAAATCGGCGATGGCGCCCGATATGCGCGCCGATCTGGGCAAGCAGCAGTTTACCTACGCTCTGGTGGCCTGGAACGGCAGTTTCTTTGAAAGCCCGGTGGTGGCCGAAGGGTACGATCTCAATGTGCCGGTCGCCGTGGCGCTGGGGGCTGCCGGCGCCCGCTCTTTGTT
>JAFGNR010000401.1 GCA_016926915.1 Anaerolineae bacterium | reverse complement strand
GTGACCCATGCCGCGCGGGAATTGGAAAAGCCCCTCTACTTCGACAAGGTCGAGGAACTCAACCTGGATCACGCGCCCTTGCTCCACGTGCCAACGCCGCCGCCGCTCTCGCCGGTCGACTTCGAGCGGAAGATGATGTCGGCGGTGGTGGTTGACACCCGCTCTGATTTGGCCTTCGGCGCGGCGCACATTCCTGCCGCGCAGTATATCGGATTGGAACAACTAGCGCGCTTTGCCGGCTGGTTCCTGCATCGCGATCGCGCTATCCTCCTGGTTACGGAGGGGGCGCCTGATCCCGCCGTGCGTTACCTGGTGCGTCTGGGTTTTGAGAATATCGAGGGCTATCTCGCGGGCGATATGTGGGCCTGGCATACCTCCGGGCGCAGCAGTCGCGCCACACGCATGGCGACGGTGGATCAGCTCTGCCGGATTCTGGATGCGGGGCGAGATCCCTGGATTCTCGATGTCCGCAGTGATGGGGAACTGGTAGCGCAGGGCGAAATTCCCGGCGCGCATCACATTCACGTCACACAGCTCTACAAACGCCGGGATCAGGTGCCCAAGCATGAACCGGTATTCATCTTCTGTGGCTCCGGGACCCGCGCGATGATCGCCGCCAGCTTCCTGCAACGCGGCGGGTGGAAAGACGTCGTTGTGGTGTTGGGCGGCTTGGCTGGCTGGAATGCCACGACGTGCCAATTGCCATGAGGGGCGGCGGGGGCGGAACCTGTCGCCGTGATCTTGGTACGGTTACTGTGTTTCTGGAAAATAGGTTCCTATTTGAAAGGGGGATCGTATGATCGAAAACAATCTCACAATTCGCATTGGCGGCGAGGCCGGAATGGGCCTGGAATCCAGCGGCGCCGGCTTTGGGAAAGCCCTGGTGCGCGCGGGCCTGCAGGTCTTCGGGCTGCCGGATTTCTATTCACGGATTCGAGGCGGGCATAACTTCTTCACGCTCCGCGTGTCGGAAAAGCCGCTTTACGCCATCGAAAATCCTGTGCATCTCTTGCTGGCGCTTGATATGGAGACGGTGCGCCGCCACATTGATGATATGGTGGAAGGCAGCGCTGTCGTTTATGATAGTAAGGACGAGGCGCCCGATGCACTGCGCAAACCCGGCGTGATCTTCGTCCCGGTTCCGTTGACCGAACTGGCGCGCGAAATCGGCGGCCTGGATGTGATGCGCAATACGGTGGCGCTAGGAGTGGCGACGGGCCTGCTGGGATTCGACCCCCGCTACGTCGAGAGTGTGATCCGGGATAATTTCGCGAAGAAGGGCGACGCGGTCGTCGAGAGCAATTTGGGATGTATCCACGCCGGCGCCGAAGCTGCCGCCCCGTATCAAGAACAGTTCGTCTATCGCCTCGCGGCGATTCCCGATGCCCCCCGGCGGCTCTTCATCAATGGCACCCAGGCGTTCGGCATGGGCGCCTTGGCGGGCGGATGCCGTTTTGTCGCGGGCTACCCCATGACGCCCGGTTCTCCCGTGCTGATCTGGTTCGCGCAACATGCCGCAAAATACGGCGCTGTTGCCAAACACGTCGAAGACGAGATCTCCGCTATCAATATGGCCATCGGCGCCGCCCACGCGGGCGCGCGCGCCATGGTCCCGACGTCCGGCGGCGGTTATGCTCTTATGGTCGAAGCCACGGGGTTCGCGGGCATCACCGAGACGCCCGTCGTAATCTATAACGCCCAGCGTCCCGGCCCGGCAACCGGCATGCCCACCCGCACGGAGCAGGCCGATATGCTCTTCATGCTCCACGCATCGCAGGGGGAATTCCCCAGATTCTTGTTTGCACCCGGCAGCGTCGAAGAACTCTTCCATACCGGATGGAATGCTTTCAATCTGGCGGAGCGTTACCAGACAGTGGTCATGGTGCTGAGCGACCAGTTCCTTGCCGATGGGTTCCGCACGATTGCGCCCGAAGCGCTGGATTTCGACGCCGTGGAGATCGATCGTGGCGCGCTGCTCACGGACGAAGCGTTGGAGGCTCTCGAAACGCCTTACCGGCGCTTCCAGGTGACCGAATCGGGGATCTCCCCACGGGCGTTGCCTGGCCATCCCAATGCAGTCTGGGTCGCCACGACCAATGAGCACGATGAGCGGGGCGCCATCAGTGAGGACCCGCAGAATCGCACGATCCAGGTCGATAAACGCGCGCGGAAGCTTCACGGCGCCGAGCACGAGGCGCCCGCGCTCACGCGCTACGGCCCCGACGAGGCCAGCGTGACGTTGGTCTGCTGGGGATCCAGCTACGGGCCTGTTCGTGAAGCCGTCGATCGTCTGGACGGCGCGGCGAATATGCTGCACTTCAACGCCTTGGAGCCTTTCCCGCCCGGGGCCGAGGATGCGCTCCGGCAGGCGCAGAAGACGGTGATCGTTGAGATGAATGCGACCGGGCAATTGGAACAATTGATCCGGGTTCGTACCGGATTGGTGATGGATGGGGCGATTCGTAAGTACGATGGGCGGCCCTTCCGCGCCGCATACATTATCGAGAAGTTGGAGGAGGTGGCCTGATGGCGACGCGCGCTGATTACAAAGGGCAGGAACGTCCCACCTGGTGTCCCGGGTGCGGCGACTATGGTATTCTGAACGCGTTGACCCGCGCGCTGGTCGAGCAAAACATCGCGCCTCATGAGGCGATTGTCGTAACCGGCATCGGCTGCGGCAGCAAGCTTCCCCACTATATGCGCATCAACGGGCTGCACACCCTCCATGGGCGTCCCGTGCCTGTGGCGCAAGGGATCAAGCTGGCCAACCACGACCTGCGCGTCATTGTTGTGCATGGCGACGGTGATGGATACGGCGAGGGCCTGGGCCATTTCGCACACGAGGTTCGCCGTAATCCGAACATCACCGAACTGGTGCAGAACAACAAGATCTACGGGTTGACCAAGGGGCAATACTCTCCCACCAGCGAGCGTGGGAAGCGCCGGTCGACGACGCCGCAAGGCTCTCTCGAGCATCCCGTGCAGCCGTTGGCGCTGGCTATCACCCACGGCGCAAATTTCGTCGCCCGGGGCTATCCGGGCCAATTGAACCACTTGATCGATTTGATCGGGCAGGCGTTACAGTGGCCTGGCTATGCCCTGGTCGATATCTTGCAGCCCTGCGTCTCCTTCAACCGCGAGCGCGCTTACGATTACTACAACGAGCGCATCTACCTGTTGGAAGAGGATGAGACCTACGATCCTACAGACCGGAACCTGGCATGGCAGCGGGCGCAGGAGTGGGGAGACCGGATTCCCATTGGCGTCTTCTATCGCGGCGAGCGGGTCGCCGGTTATGAACTCCTGGAACCCGCGTTGCAGAAAGGGCCGTTGGTCAAACAGCCATTATCGCGTCTCAACGAGGCGCAGATTGCAGGGCTGTTTGACGAACTCAGCTGAAGGGAGCACCTCATCAATCAGGCGCACGCGCCCCTGGCGCGCGCCGGGTGTGTTCCCCCACAGGGGCAGAAGCGATGACCAAACGGGTGCTGTTGGTGGATGATGATGCATTGATGCGTCGCAGCCTGGCCTTCAATCTGGAACAGGCCGGCTTCGCTGTATCGGCGGCTGCGTCGGCCGAAGCTGCCCTTGCGCAAGCCCAACTCGAACCGCCCGACCTGGTTCTGCTCGATATCGGCCTGCCCGGCATGGATGGCCTGGACGCGCTGCGCGCGCTGCGCGCCCAGATGGATGTGCCCGTGATCTTTCTGACCGCGCGCCGTCGTGAGTTGGATGAGGTGCTGGGCCTCGAGCTGGGCGCCGATGATTACGTCACCAAGCCGTTCGACTTCGATGTCTTGCTGGCGCGGATCAAGGCTGTCTTGCGGCGTTTCGGGACGCCCGCGTATTCACAGCTGCAACCCGCTGACCCCCTCAGCGTCGGCGATCTGGTCATCGATGTGGCGGCCCACACCGTGACCCTGTCCGGGGAGCCGGTCGATCTCGCGCCCCGGGAATTCGATCTGTTGCACGCGCTGGCCCAGGAGGCGGGGCGCGTGATCTCTCTGGATGATCTGCTGGCCCGCGTCTGGGGGGCGGAATATGCCGGCGAACCGCAGGTGGTCTACGTCCACATCCGGTGGTTGCGCGAGAAGTTGGAGGAGGATCCCAAACATCCCCAACGCATCGTGACGGTGAGAGGGGTAGGGTACAAACTTGTCGATCCGGCATCCTGAACCCATACCCCTCCTCTTCCCGGTAATTGGTCCATGCGCTCGCTTCGTATCCGGCTGATTCTCAGCCACGTGCTCCCGCTCCTCGTCGCCCTGCCGCTGGTGGGGATCGCGCTCACCTACCTGCTTGAGACGCAAGTCTTGTTGGCAGGGCTATCCAACGAGTTGGAGCGCCAGGCGCTTCTCGTGGCCGACGTAGCCGATGATTATCCCCAGATCTGGTTCGATACGTTGCAGGCCCGGGCGTTTGTGGCGCGCATGGATCCTTACCTTTCCGCGCGGATGATGCTCATTGCGCCGGATGGCACGCTGTTGGCCTCGACGGATCCCGGGGATGACGGTCGCTTGGGCCAATCCCTGGTGATTCCGGGATTCCAGGAGGTGCTGCGCACCGGCGCGATTTTGCGCGTCGATTATGGCGAACAACCCGGCGCCGGCGAGGCTGAAGTCCTGGTGCCCGTCATCGCCCTCAATCGTGTGATCGGCGTCATCCGGCTGACCGATCCCCTGGCGAGCGTCTACGCGCGGTTCCCCCAGACGCGCACGTTGATCATTGGCGTGCTGGTGGGCGGGTTGGTGCTGGGTCTGGGCGTGGGCCTCTTCCTCGCCCTGAATCTCGAGCGCCCGCTCAAACGCAGCACCGAAGCCATCGTTCGCATGACCAACGGCAAACATTTGGAGCAGCTGCCCGAACAGGGGCCTCGCGAGTACCGTCTCTTGCAGCAGGCCTTCAATACCCTGGCGGCCCAGCTCCAGAACCTCGAGAAATCCCGCCAGCGCCTTCTCGCCAACCTGGTTCACGAGATTGGGCGTCCCCTGGGCGCCTTACGGTCGGCCATCCAGGCCCTGGCGGGCGGGGCCGTTGCCAAACCCGACCTGCGACAGGAATTGCTTTCCGGCATGGATGCCGAGGTTGTGCGCATGCAGCACCTGCTTGATGATCTCACCCAGCTCTATGGGCAGGCGTTAGGCTCGCTGGAATTGGAACGCCGGGAGACTGAGGCGTTGCCCTGGCTGCAGGAGGTGCTGGCGCCGTGGCGTGAGGCGGCGCTTCAGAAAGACCTGCGCTGGTACGCGGATCTTCCGTACACCCTGCCCGTGGTTCGTTTTGACCCCGATCGCGTGGCGCAAGCGCTGGGCAATGTGCTGAGCAACGCCATCAAGTATACTGCGCCCGGGGACAGCGTGACCGTCGGCGCCGGCGTCGAGGGAGACGCGCTCTGGATTCGGGTTGCCGATACCGGGCCTGGCATCACGCCAGAGGAGCAAGCGCGTATTTTCGAACCCTTCTATCGCGGGCCTGCCAATCGCCGTTTCCCACAGGGCATGGGGTTGGGGCTTAGTATTGCCCGCGACCTGATGGTTGCCCACGGCGGTCGCATCGACGTCGCCAGCCGCGTCGGCGCCGGCAGCGCCTTCACCCTCTACCTGCCCCTTGCCGCTACGTAAGCTCGGCGTCCTTTGCGCACTCTGCGGTTAGGTAGCCTTTTTTCAGGAGAGTCATAAATGCCTCCACTGCAAAACGGGGGGGGAATTCACCGCAGAGAACGCCGAGATCGCAAAGCAGACTTTAATT
>JAFGNR010000400.1 GCA_016926915.1 Anaerolineae bacterium | reverse complement strand
TGATGACGGGCGAACCGGTGGACCACGGGTATTTCACCCTCTACCTGAAGCCCGTCGAACGCCTGGATCCGCTGTTCAGCGGCGGCCCGCGGTGGATCGAGCTCAAAGTCCGGCCTACCGGCGCCGTCGATTGGATCACCATGCCGCGCCAACCGGCGACCCCCGTACCCTACGCGTGGGGGCTAAAACCCGGTGCAGACATCGACGGCAACCAGGAAGACGCTTCCCTGCGCGTGGTGAATTTCTATGGCGGCGCGGCTTACGGTCCCGCACTCCATGCCATCAACTTCGCCGCCGGTTCGGCGACGGTGATCGGGCAGCACGAGGGCGATGGTTCGGGGCTATATGGCATGACGTCCGGTCCCAATCACGCAGCCATCGTAGGCGAGCACACGGGCAACGGCGCGGGCATCGAAGGCATTTCGAATTCCGGCGCCGGCATCTTCGGGCATACCGAAGCGCCGGGCAATATCGGCGTGCTGGGAACGCAGCCCGGCTACGACGCTGGCGACCTAGATCGCCACAACAAGCCCGGCGGCCTCTTCGGCGGGCGGAACGGCGTCATCGGCATCAGCAAAGACGAAGGGGGATACGGGGTGTTCGGCTGGAGCCAGGCGGAATCGGGCGCGACGTCCACCGGCGTGCGAGGCGAGACGGAAGCGCCGGACGGGTGGGCCGGCTATTTCCTGACAGAAAACGGAAACGGCGTCTACATCAGTGCGCCGGAAGAGAAGGCCGGTTTGAATGTGGCGGGCGGCACGAAGAACGCTGTGGTCGCCACCAACGACGGCCCACGGCTGCTCTATTCCGAAGAATCCAGTGAAGTGTGGTTCTCCCATTACGGTTTTGGGCAGCTCGACGGCGGGGTCGCGACGATCCGCATCGAGGCCCTCTACGCGCAAACCGTCAATCTGGATGAACCCTACCACGTCTTCGTCCAGGTCTACGGAGACGCCGAGGTCTACGTCAGCCAACGCACGGCTACATCGTTCGAGGTACACCTACGGGAAGGCGACCCGGCGGTCGCGTTCTCCTACCGCGTCGTCGCGAAGCGCCTGGGCTACGAAGATCACTATCTGGAACCCGCGCCGTGGGCGGAAGGCGATCCGAATCTAACCCGCACCGGGGCGCCCTAACGGAGGGCCAGCATGAAACGCATCATAGCAGGCAGCAGCGCGGCGCTCCTGCTGCTCATCGCCGGCGCAGCGCTGGCAAGCGGCGGGGGTTGGCGGGTTGCGCGGCATACAGTGAGCGGGGGCGGCGGGGATGTGCAGCACACCGTCTACGCGGTCCGGAGTACAGTAGGGCAGCCCTTTGCGGGAACGGTGCACTCGGAGACGCAGCTGATCTGCGCCGGGTTGTGGTGCGGGCCGGGGGTGGAAGTGCACCCGCCGGTCTACACGGTTTACCTGCCGGTGGTGCTGCAAAGGGAGGGAGGGGGATAGCAGGATAGGCAGACAGGAAGATAAGATATAGATATGGTGCACGGGTATGAACTGGACTGAAGGCTGGTTGCTGTTCCGGAGGATGGGTGTCGTGAGCGACGGCAACCTAGTAGAGCATCAGATCTTCATCCCGGTCTTGATGCGAGACTAGGAAGCAGGCAGAAATGCACTAGCAGGTCGGGTTTTGTGAAGAGACCCGGCCTGCGTCTCGTTTAAGGGAAGAGAATGGCGTATGGAAGAGCGAGAGCGAGGATAAAGGCTTCATGGAGCCGTGAGCCGAGCTGAGCGCTGATAGCTGATTCGCACCCGAAATGTTATGGTTTTGCATCTGGTTTTTGTTATAATGGATGTAGGTAGATGATTCTGTACAATGCTTCCCTATCTCCACCACTTCACCCTGGTATCGCGTATGCGCCCGTAAGATAGTTGGCGATCCCATGAACGACACAGCGAAGCCCAAAGTAAATCATCATTGGTTCCCCGAAAGCCCTCCGGAAGCGCTGTGGCTGGCGGCGGCGCTGCTGGCGCCGGCGGCATACAATCCGTGGGGCAGCAACATCTTCGCGCTGCCCAAAGCCGTGCTGGTACGAGCGCTGGCGCTGCTGTTGGCGCTGGCGGCAGCGTGGCCGGCGCCGCGCAAACACCGGATACCGGCGCCGGTCTGGGGCGCGGTCGCCCTGGGCGGAGTGTGGATTGCGGCGACGCTGCTCTCCACGAATGTGCGCGCCAGCGTGTGGGGCTCTTACGAACGACAGCAGGGGCTGCTCACCCAGCTTTCGTATCTGACCCTTTTCGGCGTCGCGGCCACACGCCTGGAAACTCCGGCGGCCATCCGAAGACTGCAGCAGGCCCTGGTCTGGGGCAGCGCGCCCGTCGTCGTTTACGGGCTGGTGCAGGCTGCCGGATTGGACCCATGCGCCTGGCAGTCGGACGCCGCCTCGCCGGTACTCTCGACGGTGGGGCGAGCGAACTTCTTAGGCAGCTATCTGGTTCTGGCGCTGCCGCTGACAGCGGTCTGGGCGCTGAGATGCCCCAAGAAGGCGGGAGCGATCCTGCTCTTCGTCGCACAGGCTGCCGTGCTGGCCCTGACGCGCGCGCGGGCAGCCTGGGTGGGGCTGGCAGCGGGATGTATGACCGGCGTGGTGGTCGGGGCTTTTGCCGTCCGGCGGGTGAAACTGGCGTGGATCATTGCCAGCATGACAACAGCGGTCTGCTTCGCGGGCCTCATCCTGTTGCTCACGGGCGTGATTGCCTTGCCGGACGGCGGTTCGGTCGCCGCGCGGCTCACGATCTGGCGGGCGACCCTGCCGTTGGTCACGGCGCGGCCCTGGTTCGGATATGGTCCCGACACCTTTCCCATAGTTTTTGCCGGCGTGTTCCCGCCGGAACTGGTCTATTACCAGGGACGTCATGTGCTAACCGATCGCGCCCATACTCTCTGGCTCGATCTTGGTATGAGCGCGGGCCTGGCGGGCGTGCTGGCGTTTCTCGCAGTGCTGGCAACGTGGGGACGCACAATCATACGTAGCCACAGCGACACGCTCACCCGGGCCGGCCTCGCAGCGGCCGTCATGGGACACCTGGTCGATCTGCAGTTTTCCTTCAGCGTGACCACGACCGCAGTTACCTTCTGGTTGGCGCTGGCGTTGGGGATCGCCCATGAACGCGTCGCCCGCCAGGAACGACCGGTGGAAACGCCCGCACCGGCATTGCACTGGGAGCGCCTGCTCCCCCTGGTCGCCGGTCTGGCCCTGGTGTGGGTCGCCGGCGCCCGCCCGTTGCTGGCCGATATGGCCTTCTTCCGGGCGCAGCAAAACGACGTTCCATTCGCGAACCGGGCCGCAGCAGCCCGGCGCGCCGTGGCGCTCTGGCCCCAGGAACCGGCCTACCGTCTAGGATTGGCAACGGTACAGGCCATCGAGGGAGATTGGGCGGGGATGGAGACCTCGTTGGATGCCGCGACGGCCCTGGCGCCCAACAACGCCCGCCTGTGGGCTGCGCGGGGGGAGCTCTACGCGGTCCTGGGCACGGACAATCCGGCGTATCTGCTCAAGGCCGAGGTGGCCTACCGGCAAGCTGTCGCGCTGGCGCCCACCATCGCGACTTATCACACCGGTCTGGGCCTGTTACTGGCCCAACAAGAGCAGTGGCGGGCCGCCCGCGCCGAATTGGAGCGCGCCGTAGATCTCGACACAACGGATTTCACAGCCTACGGCTATCTGGCGGAAGTTTACACGGTGTTGGACGAGACGGAAAAAGCCGAATGGGCGGGCGAACAGGCGCAGTTTTGGAGGGAGAGAACAAGATAGGAAATAGGGGAAAGGATGGAGGATAGAAAGAGTAAAAGATAGAGGCTGAAGAGGGCGAGAGATGAAGGGATTGTTGGGCTCTATCCCGCTATGTGTTGTGTCCCAAGAAAAGGAGTGTAACATGAACATGCAAAAGAGACGTTTTGGTCGACCATGGCTCACAATCATCGTGACCGCGGCGATTCTGACCATCGCCTGGCTGGCGAATAGCGCCATTGCCCAAGAGGCGCCACCGGGCGCGGTGGAACAGGCGCCTTCAGAGGCCACCCTGGATGCCGTCGTCGCGAAGCGCATCACTTACCAGGGCGTGCTGCACGAAGGCGGCGTCCCCGTCACCGGCAATCGCAACATGACCTTCAACTTCTTCACGAACAACGCCTGCTCCGGCGTGGCAGTCTACGTGACCACCGTGCCGAACGTTCCGGTCACAGAGGGGCTGTTCGACGTCGCTCCCGAGATCAACCCGAATATCTTCTTCGGCGGAGGTATCTGGCTCGAGGTTGAAGTCGCCGGCGCCCCCCTGGGCTGCGAGCCGGTCTACCCCGCGCCCTACGCCTTTAGCCTGCGACCGGGCGCCCACATCGTGGGAGAGTCTACCGGCAGTACGTTCGGGACCGCCGTCGTCAACATCGAGAGTACCGCCGCATCGTGGCTCAACTATCACGCGCTCTTCGTGCGCACCGCCACCGGTCACGCCGTCCACGCCGAAAGCGACGGCATCGGCGTCTATGGCTACAGCTCAACGACCCACGCCATTCGCGGGGAAGCCAATACCGGCACCGCCGGCTACTTCACCAGCAACGACGGTCACGGAATCTACGCCAGCACCAACAGCAATAAACACTACAACTTCGCCGGCTATTTCGACGCCAACGGGGGCTACGGCATCTACACCCACAGCGAGCTGAACCAGGGCATTCGCGCCTTTGCCGGCGA
>JAFGNR010000399.1 GCA_016926915.1 Anaerolineae bacterium | reverse complement strand
TCCCAATCACTGTCACAGACGACCCAGTTGATGGGACAGCGGCGCGGATCGGTCTTCCAGCGCGTTTTGTGGGAGGTGATGAAGTTGACGTAAGCGGACGATCCGCTGGGGTTGTAGGGATCGATGAGCGCCTTGATGGGCCGCTCGCCGACCATGGACGCGGTGATCGCGGCCTTGATCCGCTGGCAGGCCATATCCGCGATCTCCTGGTAGAGGAGTTGCGCAGGCGTCGTCCCACCGACACAGTGCAGGTAGCCGCCCTCCAGCCATTGCCGGGCGATGCTTTTGAGTTGCCCAAAGAGGTGCAGCTTGGGTTCCTCGCCGGGATCGCGGTAGTAGCTGTAGAGCAGATGTTTGGTCAGATGATAGAGGATGGTAGGCTGGCGCACCTCGCTGAGATGCTTCACGGTCAAATTCACGCCTTCGCCAATGATGCCCTCGTTGCGGGTGATCGAGGGGCCGACGAGCAGTGGGGTCAATTCCAACACCGAATCCTGGGTAAACTGTGCGGTGAGGCGCTCGTTGGGCAGTTCCACGCGATAGCCGGTGACGCGCGGGAAGCGGATTTCCAGGTGATCGCGGTCGGGCCGCACGGCGTGGACGGCGACAGTCTCTTGCGGCGGTTTGGGTTTGACGACCACAGGGCGGGCGGTGAAGTTGAAGGGAATGCCCAGGACGTCGGCATATTCGACGTTGAACAGCCCCGCCTCATTGAGATCATAGGATTGGCGGCGCAGCGCGCGCCCGACGACCTGCTCGCAGAGCAATTGCGTGCCAAAGGCGCGGATGCCGAGGACGTGAGTGACGGTGTTGGCATCCCAGCCTTCGGTGAGCATCGACACGGAGACAACGCAGCGCACCGGTTCGCCCAGGCGCCCGGCCTTGCCCACAGTGTTCATCACTTCGCGCAGGAGGTCCTGGTCGGTGATGGTGTCGGCGGCAGCGGGGTTGCCGCTGCGTTCGATGATTTCGCGGCGGAAGCGTTCAATTTCGTCCTCGGCCATCTCGCGGAAGTCCTTGTCGAGCGCGTCGCCGGATTCGAGTTGCTGGCTGTCGATGAGGAGCGTATTCGGACGCGGGAGGCGATTGCCGTGTTCGTCGAAGTTGCGGAAGAGAGGCAAGCGCCCCTCGTGGTAGACGGTGGTTGCGCCAGATGGCGCGCCAGCAGGCCCGGCGCGATGGAAGCCGGAGATAAAGTCGTAGACGAGTTTGGAGATTGCCGTATTCTGGCAGACGACGATGAAGACGGGCGGAACGGCAATCCCGGCCTGATCCCAGCTCGCAAAGGTCTTCTCGTAATGGCCGTAGAGCGCGTGAAGCGCAGTTTGCAGTTCGGCGGGCAGGCTCAGCGGATCGAGAGGTTGGGCCGTTTTGCCACGCCCTTTCTTGGGCATTTTGTCTCGGATGTTTTCCCACAGGTTGCGGAATTTGGGCATGTCGCCGCTCGGAATATTGTCGGATACCGGCACGCGGGGCAGCTTGACGATGCCGCACTCGATGGCGTCCATCAGGGAGAAGTCACTGACGACCCAGGGGAAAAGCGTCCCCTCGACGTAGCCGGAACCGTTGAGGAAGAAGGGAGTGGCCGAGAGGCCGAAGACGGCGGTGTGGCCCAATTTGCGTTTGACGATCTCGAGACCGGTGATCCAGAGGCGCGCGGCCTCGTTTTCCTTTTGCACGGCCTCTTTTTCTTCACGGTCCAGATCGTCAAGGTCCTCATTGTCGGGGCGCTCGCGGTAACAGTGATGGGCCTCATCGTTGAGCACGAGGATATTTTTCATCCCCATCAAATCGGGCATCACCCGCTGGAGCATCTGGCCTTCGGTCTCGAGGGTGTTGAGTTCCGGGCCGTGGCCTTGCAGCAGCCGGCGATTTCCGGCCGCAAGTTGCATCCGCTCGCGGAGTTTGAAGGCGTGGAAGTTGGTGATGACGATTTTGGCGCGGCCCAGATCCGGCAGCAGGTCGCCGGGAATCAGCTCGTGGGCAGTGTAGTAGCTGTCGAGGTCGTTGGGGTAGAGGACGCGCAGCCGGTCGCGAATGGTGATGCCGGGCGTGACGACGAGAAAGCCGCGCGTAAAGCGGCGGCTCTGCGGGTGGCGCACAGCGTTGATCGTCTGCCAGGCGATGAGCATCGCCATGACCAACGTTTTCCCCGCGCCGGTAGCCAGTTTGAACGCGGTGCGCAAGAGTTCAGGATTGGCCTGTTCGTTGGCGCTTTGAAGATGATCGAGAAAGCGCTGCCCACGCACACCCAGTTGCGGCGCAACCTCGGTGAGCCAGATCGCGGTTTCGACGGCTTCGATCTGGCAGAAGAAGGGGCGCAGGCCCGGAAAGGAATGCGTGCGCCAGTGTTGGAGCAGGCGGGCGGTTTCGGGCGTCACTTTCCAATCCTGGGGATTGGGAAGCGCGCGCCATTGGTCCACCTGTTGACGGACAGCCTGGATGAATTCAGTGGGGTCGTAGGCTTCCGTTTTGCCATCCACCGTCACCGTGAAGCCGGTAGCGCTCGTCAAACCCAGGCCCAACTGTTCCCCCTCAGCGCGCCGGCGTTTTTTGGGTTTTGGGACAGGGGAGATAAAATCGGCAGGGCGGCGGCGGTCGAGGATATGGCCGGTGGGCTGGCCATCCGCGTCCAGTTCCCAATGGCGGGCGGGATAGGCATAGGGCGAATTGAGAATGGGTTGGTCAAAGAATTGTTCTGTCATAATCGTAACTCGTGATCCGTGATGCGTGATTTCCAATCGTAATCGTTATCGTAATCGTAACTCGTAATCGAGATCGAAGCTCGATTACGAGTTACGATTACGAATTACGAATATAGAGGGCCTCACTTTGATGAAAACAAAGATAACGCAGGTATTTGTGTTCGCCCTTGTTCATAGCTTTCGTCTATTCGCAACGCTTTACTGCACGCAGCCTGAGTAGCGAGTTGGTCGCAGCGTTCGTTGTATTCGTTGCCGGCATGACCTTTGACCCACCTGAAGGTGACGGTATGGCGCGAGCACAAGTCCAAGAGTTGTTCCCACAAGTCGACGTTCTCGGCTTTATCTTCTTTGTTGCGCATCCAGCCGTTGGCTTGCCAGCGTTTAGCCCAGCCTTGCGTGATGCCATTGACGACATAACTCGAATCACTGTACAGGATGACATCGCACGATTTCTTCAAAGCGCTTAAAGCGGCGATGCAAGCCCATAGCTCCATACGATTGTTGGTGGTACGGCGAAAGCCCTCCGACAGTTCGCGTCTGTGTTCTTTGTAACGTAAGACGACGCCATACCCACCTGGACCGGGATTGTCAATCGCGCCACCGTCGGTAAAAATCACGACTTTGCCGGCTTGAAGCATGTTTTCCAGGCTGGGTTCTTGCACTTCGGTCGGTTGAATGGGATCGAGTAGATCTAGCAGGTTAGGCGCGAGTTTGCTCAATGTCTCTCGACTGAATTGTTTCAGCCATTCAATGGCCTGTTCGCGCGTATAAAAGCCTTTGTAAATAGCTTCGGGAAATCCCTCTACCTGATCCGCAGCGCCATCCTCGCCATACCATTGAGTATAGATACCGGGATTGTGGCCGGCAACGACAACGTAATACTGTTTCTTCTTTGGTTTGCTCATAGGGTGTCCCACAAAATCAAAAACGCCCCCAGCGTCGGCTTCTGAGCCGCATTGACGCGCGGGGGCGAGTATGGTATTCTATCCTCACGACGGCGCGCTCATCGCCGTTGGTCGAAGCCCCGGGTGTTCACGCACTGCGGGGCGCTTTTTGTTGTACACGAGTATTATAGGGGGAAAGCGGGAAGGCTGCAAGCGGGAGGGAGAGACCGGCTGAAGCCTGGGGTACAAAGTGGCAAGAAAGTGCCCGCCGTCCGAGGGGGTGGCGGGCTGATGTGTTTACAGACGCACACTAGGGAGAAGGTGAGGATTCAGAGTTTGGAGATTGGAGAGGGCCTGGAAGCAAGGAGCGTCGCGGATGGCGTCGAAGTCGGAATCGGTGCGGGCCATTTGGCAGTACTTTGCATCCAGGGCGATGGCTTTTTCCAGCCAGGCGCAGGCTTCGGCGGTGTGGTTTAGCAGGGCGTGGGCGCAGGCGGTGTTGTAGGTATGGTTGCCCTCGCCTTGGCGGTCGCCGATCTCGCGGGCGATGGCGAGGGCCTGTTCGTGATACTCGATGGCGCACTCCACCTGCCC
>JAFGNR010000398.1 GCA_016926915.1 Anaerolineae bacterium | reverse complement strand
TGCCCGTTTTTTTTTTAATGATACGGCGACCACCGAGATCTACACGCCCCCCGCCAGCAGGAAAATACGCAGAGGCCGGTACGTGGCGTAGGCGCGCACGATGGTGATGGCGGAATTGCTCATGAAATGCCAGAGGCTTTTCATGAGGCGCGAAGGGCGGGTCTGGGGATTCACGCCGACCGGGACGTAGGCTACGGCCATCCGCTGCGCGCCGGCCTGGATCAGCGTTTCCAGCGTGTAGGAATAGTTACTCAATACCAGCATACGGAGTGCAGCCTCGCGATTGAGCGCCCGGAAGCCGCTGGTCGCATCGGGAACCCGCAGACGCGCGGCCCGTCCCACGATCCAGCTGCCCAGCCGCTGCAAGGCGCGTTTAAGGCCGGAGAAGTAAGGATGCGTGGTCATGCCCCGGTCTCCGATGGCAATATCGGCCTGCCCGGAGAGCACCGGAGCGACGAGGTCGGGAATGCAGTCGCCGCGATACTGGTTGTCGGCGTCGGTGTTGACAATGACGTCGGCGCCGACCTCGAGGGCCGCCTGAAGCCCGGTCAGGAAGGCGCGCGCCAGCCCCCGGTTGTGGGGGTGTTGTACAATGTGATGCACCCCCAGGGACGCGGCGACCTCTACCGTACGATCCGTGCTGCCGTCGTCGATTACCAGATATTCCACGACGGAGACGCCGGGGATCTCGCGGGGCAAGTCCTTCACCGTCTCCGGTAAGGAGTCTTGCTCATTGTAGCAAGGGATTTGGATGATGACCTTCACAGGGTTGTCGTCCACAGGCGGGATTATAACACCGGGAGGGTAGATGACAACGTACTCCATTTTCAGGTTGTACCCCGGCTTCTTGCCGTTATAATAAGCGCCGGGAGATAACTGGAACGTGATGAACAAGACCTGGCGGCGCGCCCTGATCCTGGGGGGCCTTCTCACAGCCTTTGCGTTACGCGTCTACAAATTGGGCGACCAGAATATCTGGTGGGACGAGGGTCTCTCGGTGCTGGCGGCCCGCATGTCGTTCACCGGGACGACGTTGTGGACCGCTGCCGATGTCCACCCGCCGCTCTATTTCTGGCTGTTGTGGCCCTGGGCGCGGCTGGCAGGCGAAAGCGAATTCGCGCTGCGATTCATCACCGTCATGGAATCCCTGCTGGCAGCGGCCCTCATGGTTCCGCTGGGCCGGCGCCTGACCCGCCATCCCGCTGTTGGCGTGGCCGCGCTGTGGCTCCTGGCGCTCTCTCGCTTCCACATCTGGTGGTCGCAGGAAATGCGCATGTATGTGCTCGCCGGTCTCTGCTCGCTGCTGTCGCTCTATTTCACGATACGGATCGCCGATGCGCCCCGGCAATGGCGCAACCACACCGGATGGGTGTTGGCAACGCTGGGCGCCTTCCACACTGTCTACTCGTCGATCGTGCTCGTCCCCATCGAGAATCTCTTCATGCTGGTCGCAGGGCTGCGCCGCCCGGACCGGCGGCGATTCTGGGGGCGCTGGATTCTCACGCAGGCCCTCGTGGGGCTGGGAATGCTGCCCTGGCTGGCGCTGGCGCTGCCCCGTATGCGCTCCTGGTCGGTGGTACAGGAACCGGCGGCGCTGAGTTTCGTGCTGGAGTTGAATGCCGTACTGCTTACCCTGGGCATCTCCACCGACGTGGGGCGCTACGCGGTTCCCGCCTTTGGGGTCATGGCGATTGCCGCCGCCGGCAGCATCGTGTTGCTCAGCCACCAGGACGATTGCTTGACCCGGCGCACGCGCCGCCAACGGCTATTCCTGGCGGGCCTGGGCGTCCTGATGCCGCCGCTGGTGATCTGGGCGTTGGCGCAGCCCAGAGGATTCTTCTACAATCCTCGCGTCGAAGCCCGCTATTTGCTGCCGTTTGCGCCGGTGTTCTACCTGCTGCTGGCGTGGGCCAGCGCCGGCTTTCGCAAAGTCCGCCGCCTTAGAGGGTTAACTCCGGTCGCCCTGGCGGCAGTTCTTGGCCTTTTTGCATGGACGTTGCCGCAACACTATACCCCGCGTTATTTCAAGGACGCCTACACGACCCTGACGCGCACCCTCTGGGCCTATGCCGAACCCGGAGATGCCGTGCTGCTGGTCTCCGGCGACCGCTATCCCATCTTTTCATCTTATTACGACCGCGCGCCCGCCCCCGCCAACCGGCCTCCAGTGTACCGGATCCCGCAGGGGGCTTTTGTGCTCACGGAAGAAAACGTCGCGGACGAACTGGCCTCCATCGCCGCTCGATACCAACGGCTGTGGCTGGTGCAGATCGAGCGTACCCTGCAAGACCCGGAAGGGCTTGCCGAGGTGTGGTTGGCAGCGCGCTACCCCCGGACGTTGTCTAGCGATTTCGGATACAATAACCTAAGCCTGTTCGATCCCTCGGGCGCCCCGCCCACCGTCCCGATGTGGAATCTACCGCCGCAACACGAAATATCGGCCACCCTGGCTTCCGGTGTGACTCTGCATGGCTACGATCTGCTTACCCGTGAGTTCAGAGCGCTCGACATTGCGCGGGTGGGCGTCTATCTCGAGGCCGGAACAGACGCCCAGATTCCTGTCGCTATGACCGGCAACGGCGGATTCCGGGAGGAAATCATTCTGGACGTGACATCGCAGGCAGGCCTGACCCGGCACGAAGCGCGCTTTCAAATTCTGCCCTACACGCCGCCGGGGCAATACACCATCGAGATAGCCACCGCCGCCGGCAGCCTACCGTTGGGAGAACTACGGGTCACGCACACGTACCGGGCAGCGAACCCCGACCGGGCGGCGCATCCCATGGACGCGCAGATAGGTGAGCAGATCAGGTTGCTGGGATACGACCTCGAGGGCGCACGACGCGGGGATCCGCCCCAGGCGCGCGCGGGCGACACGCTACAGCTACAAATCATCTGGATGACGCCGGAACGGGCGCCAGAGCGCTATACGGTCTTCACCCACCTCATAGGTGCGGCATACAACCCGGCTACCCAGGGTCCCTTGTGGGCGCAAGATGACCAGACGCCACTGGAAGGCGCTTACCCAACCGACCTATGGATTCCGAATATTCCACTGCGCGACACGTATAGCCTGACGCTGCCACCGAATATCCCCCCCGGCAGGTACCAATTGATGGCGGGGCTGTACGCGCCGGAAACCGGGGAACGTCTGGCGGTGCAGGGGGAGGGCGCTCTCCCCGAGCAGAACGCCATCCTGTTGACGTCGATCGACGTCGTGCCATAAACATACCCCGGCGTCGAATAGACGCCGGGGTAGCCATCATAACAGGGACTCGCTTGCTTCCCAAGCGTCATCCTTTTCCGCGTGAGATCACTTCCACCTCGTCGATGCCAAAGCGGAAGCGTTTACGATCGCGCCGGGGACCATCCGGGGGCACTTCCACGATTACTTCGTTCTTGAGCACATCCCAATCCAGGACGCGCCCGACGCCTTCGGCAGTTTGCACGTGCGACTTGCGCTTCGGAAACCCTTTTCCGGCATCCAGATACACCTGGTGTTCATAAGAAAGGCAACAGCGCAGTCGCCCGCACATACCGGTGATATCCGATGGGGCCATGGAAATCGACTGGTCCTTCGCCATGCGAATGGAAACCGCATCGAATTCCCCCAAGAAGCGCGCGCAGCAGCGCGGTTCCCCACAGACGCCATACCCACCGAGGATTTTGGCATGATCGCGAGGGCCTACCGAGCGGAGATCGATACGGGAGCGCATACGCGAGGAGAGTCTCCGGCGCAGGGCGCTGTTATCCTTCCCGGAGAGATTGCCGGTGTACAAGACCGTCGCCTGATCCTGATCCAGCGGAATCTCCGCCGATACCAGTTTCACCTCCGAGATATTGAGGGCCGCCAGTTCTTCACGCGCGACATCGAGAACCCGGTCTGCCCGCTTTTGCAATACCTGATACCGCGCCATATCCACGCCGGTTGCCCGGCGCAGGACCGGCTTGAGGTCGCGGGTATTCCGATCCGCGACTTCGATATCGATACCGACAACCCGGCCCGCCTGCATGCCATTCGTCGTCTCCACAATAACCCAGGCGCCGGGCTCCAAATCCAGTTCCGCAGCGGCAAGGAAATGGTAGGGTTTCCCTGCTTCCTGAAAGTTTACCGCTACAATACTCGAAGCCAACGTCTGCGCCTCTTCCGATGTATGCTCCGAGCCTGACTGTTTTGCCACATCATCCATTTTACTACGCTCGTCTCTTTCTACGGCCACGCAAGCCGTACCACGCCTTATCAACAACCTAAAAGCAGATTGTATGCTCAATCAACCCACTGACGATACGACTATACCCCACAAAAGCCGTTTGGCAACCCGTCGTTTTCCCCAGGTTTTCATCTGTGGGGAAAAGAGTACAATGCGTATATGCAACACGTATACTGGGTGATCGACGGGCAACTTGCGGGGCGCCCTGGCCCCCAGCTGCACCCCTGGATTCCATCTGAGCTCTATGCTGGCGGCATTCGCGCGATAGTTTCATTGCACAAAGAGAATAACATCGAGGATCTGACCGTTGAAGGGTTCGTGCATCATCGCGCGGCTTTCCCCCCCCTGCTGCTGACATCAAAAGGACTACAGAAGGCTTTCATTCACGAGGCCTTGCCCATTTGGGAATTCATCGCGAGGCAGATCGAGACAGGGAAGCCCACGCTGGTTCACTGCTACGCGGGTAAAGATCGTACCGGCGCCATCCTCGCCGGGTTCCTGGTCGTCTATCGCGGGTTGACGCCCGAAGCCGCCATCCAACATCTGCGGCTTCTGAAATCCGACGCCATGGAAGCGCCCGGCTACGAAGCCGCCGTGCGCCTGCTGCACCCCGGACAGATTCCGGACCGCCGAACCTTGCTCTAACAGAACGCGCGTGACCTGTGGATAACCCTGTGGATAGTGTTGATAACTACGACAGAAATTTGAAAAATGCACGTCTCAGGTGAGGGAAATGCGTTTTCTGGCAAAGGAGCTTCAAACCATCAAGGTCAGGAGCCAATTGTGAAACAACATCCACTTCTCGATCACGAGGTCTTCATCTCTGTCGACGTTGAGACTGCCGGACCGAACCCCAGCACCTACGCCATGCTCTCGATCGGCGCATGCCTGGTGTCGAATCCACAGCAGGGTTTTTATGTTGAGCTGCAACCGGCGACCACCGAGGTCATCCCAGGGGCGCTGGCCATCACCAACCTCTCCCTGGAAACCCTGGCAAAGGAAGGCCTACCCCCCAAAGAAGCCATGGCGCGCTTCGAAGACTGGGTACACGAGGTAGTGCCTGAAGGGGATCGGGCAGTCTTTGTGGCCCTCAACGCCCCCTTCGATTGGATGTTCGTCAACGACTACTTCCACCGTTTCCTGGAACGCAACCCCTTCGGTCATTCCGCGCTGGACATCAAGGCCTTCTACATGGGGTTGACCGGAACACGCTGGAGCCGAACCTCCATGCGACAGCTATCGCGACGCTACCTCGAAGGCCGGAAACTCACCCATAATGCACTACGAGACGCACAAGATCAGGCGGAGATCTTTGCGAAGATTCTGGCGGAATCGCGAGAGCGATCACCAGAGGAGGTGTAGGTAATTCCGACTTGGGACTGTCTACTGATCCGTTTATGAATCTTTAGGGAGGAAGCGATGAACGAAAATTCACGTAAAGAGCAGTTGGCTCGTATTCGAGAATCGGCAAAACGACTGGGTATCGAGATCAACGAGGAAGAAGCTAACAGCTGGCTGGAAGCCGTCAAGACAATGGGACAACAAGACCAGATCGTGGTCGATGCCAGGACCGGCGTCTTCGGCCATGGCGTCACGATGCTGGACTTCAGTCCCACCGAACTGGCGCGCTTTCGCGAGGTGGGGCGCCTAGTGGAGTTCTACGATAAACCGGGCAAGGTGGAGACGGCGCTGGCCCTTTCCGGATCGGCGGCGCAATCGAAGATTCAGACTTACCCGGGCGATCTCGATTTCTTCGAACGCGTGAACATCAAGGCCCCGACACGCGAGGAAGCCTGCCGGATACTAGGGGAAATCATGCACGAGAAGGCCTTGAGCACGTTCAAGGGCGATACCTACCAGCTCATCGAGGTCAAGTTGGGATCGTTCCCGGCGGACTTCTTCAGGGGCGAGAAGCCTATCCCCACAGGATCCCCCATCGGATGGAAGCCGGAAGAAGTCCAGGCTGGCGAGATCCGGGGAGAAGACCGCGAGGGAAAGCCGGTCATCATCAAGTGGGAGGAGGCTGCCCAGGACCCGGGATGGTGCAAACTGGACTGGGTCGTTGTCGATCCCGATCGCAAACAGTTGGCCAATGCCAGCAATATGCTCGACGTCACCTGGGAGGCGCCGGACGGCAGCATCACGCCGCTCGATGGCTACCTCGATTCCTACTTCCAGGAGATCTATCTGGAAACCGAATCAGTGCCGATCTTCTCCAAACTGGTCAAGCACATGTCTCCCAACGCCCTGAACGACTACGTCAAAGCACTTGAAGGACAGGTAGAGAAGTATCTGCAAACCGCCCCGGCTAACTACGGCAAAGTCGCCAAACGGATGTACAACATCTTCCGCCTGACCGGGCGCTACGAGGAGGCCGC
>JAFGNR010000397.1 GCA_016926915.1 Anaerolineae bacterium | reverse complement strand
GCTGTATGGATCAGGCACCATCCCCTTGATCGTCTCCAGCCGCTTCTTTTGACCGGCGCGCGCCATCACATCATCGAGTTGTGGGATGGACCGTAGCAGCGCCTGTGTGTAGGGGTGCAGCGGGTTCCTGAAAATCGACCCCACATCGGTCTGCTCGACAATCTTGCCCATATACATCACCGCGACTTCCTGGGCCATCTCGGCGATCACGCCCAGGTTGTGCGTGATGTACATGATCGCCATGTTGTATTCACGCTGCAGTTCCCGCATCAGATCGAGGATTTGTGCCTCGGTGGTTACGTCCAGCGCCGTCGTCGGCTCGTCCGCGATGAGCAGGTTGGGATTGCAGCTCAGGGCCATCGCAATCACGGCGCGCTGGCGCATCCCACCGCTCAACTGGAACGGATAGGTGTCCACAATCCGGTCGGCGTTGGGCAGCTTGGCGCGGGTCAGGATATCGATGGCGCGCTCGCGGGCTTCGGCCTTGTTCACCTGCTGGTGTAACATAATGGCTTCCATGATCTGCGCACCCACTGTGCGCACGGGCAGCATGGCCGCCATCGGCTCCTGGAAGACCATGGAAATATGGTTGCCCCGGATAGCGCGCATCTCGCGGCTATTGGGCTTGAGTTTGCTGATCTCGATCACGTCCGATGTCGAGCCTGAGTCCGTCTTGTGAACGGTCTGGTAATAGGTGATCTCCCCTTCCTCGATCTTGCCCGGGGCTGGGACTAACTGCATGAGAGAAAGCGCGGTGATGCTTTTTCCGCAGCCGCTTTCCCCCACAATGCCCAACGTGCGTCCCGGCCTGATCGTCAGGTCGACGCCATCCACGGCCCGGACGATGCCTTCGGCCAGGTAGAAGTACGTATGCAGGTTCTTGATTTCGGCAAGTATAGGATCTGTTGACATGGCGCCTCCTAACTCACGTAGGGGTCCGCGGCATCGCGCAAGCCGTCACCCAAAAAGTTGAACATGAGCACCGCGAGTACCACCACCGGCACGGGCCAGAGTACCCACGGGTAGTGGGCCACGTTCATAATATTCTGGGCGTCCTGTAACATCACGCCCCAACTGATGGTCGGTGGGTTCAAGCCGATGCCCAGAAAGCTCAACGACGTCTCGCCGAGGATCATGCCGGGCAGCGAGCCGGTGAGCGAGACGATGATATAGCTGAGAAAACCGGGGATCATGTAACGCGTGATGATAGCGGCTTCGCTTTCCCCGTCCAGCTTGGCCGCCAGGACGAAGTCTTCCTCGCGCATACTGAGCAGCCGCCCGCGCACCGTCCGCGCCAGGCCCGTCCACCCCAGAATGGAAAGGATGAGCGTGGTGGCGAAGTAGATGCGCAACTGCGGCCATTCGCGGGGCAGTGCGGCAGCCAGGGCCATCCACAACGGGATCGACGGCAGCGTGGTAATCACCTCGATGATGCGTTGGATGATTTCATCAACGACGCCGCCAAAGAACCCGGAGACGCCGCCCAGGAATAGCCCAAGGACAAAGCTGATGGCGACGCCTACCAGGCCGACACTCAGCGAGATACGCGCTCCATAGCAAATACGTGAGAAAACATCCCGCCCGATCGTGTCTGTTCCCATCAGGAAGAAGGGCATGGTCTCATCGCCTCCGGCAACGCCAAAAAGATGGATATCGCTTGGAATCAGCCCCCAGAGCTTGTAGGGATCGCCGCGCACAAAGAGTCCAATCGGATAGAGGATTCCCGTATTTTCCTCATAGATGGGTCTGAATGTTTCCGGGTCGCGCCCCATCTTCATACCGTAGACGAACGGTGTGTGAAAGCGCCCTTCCATATCGCGGATATGGATCACCGTCGGGGGGAAGGAAAGAAATTGTTTGTAGCGCCGCAAGGGGTCGTGCGGGCTGACAAACTCGGCAAAGATGGCGATAAAGTACAAAATCCCCAGGACGATCATCGCCATTCGGGCCAGCTTGTGCCGTTTGAACTTCCACCACACGAGCTGCCATTGCCCGGCTCGGTAAAACTCTTCCTCTTGAGTGTCATCGACTTTTGCTGGTTTCCGGCGACCAAACCACTTTTTCAAAAAGGTTGTGTTGCTCATGCGCCCTCCACACCGCCGAACCGGATGCGCGGATCTGACACGGCCAGCAGGACGTCGGATAGGATTGCACTGATCGCGGTCAAGGCCCCGGTGATCAAAATATAAGCGCCGGCCATATACATGTCCTGGTTCCGCAACGAGGCATACAACGCCGGGCCGGCCGTCTGGAGATTGAGGACAATCTCCAGGATGATACCGCCGGAGAAGAGCCATGGCAGCAGCCACATCACACTACTCAGAATTGGATTGATGGCCAGTCGCGCGGGATACCGCACAATGACGTTGAATTCGGACAGCCCTTTTGCGCGTGCCACCGTGACGTACTGCTTGCGTAGCTCATCCAGCATCATCGCGCGCATCGTGCGGATGGTGCCGGCAACGCCGCCGGTGCCAAGGAGGATAATGGGGAGCCACATATGCTTCAACAGGTCCACAAACTTGCCCCAACTCCATGGCAGCACCATGTATTCCTGTGAAAATAATCCTCCGGTGCGGATGCCAAATTTGGTGAGGGCTACATACATAATGAGCATAGCCAGGAAAAACGCCGGAACAGCCAGCCCGATGAAAGTAATGAGGGTCACGACATAGTCGGTAATCGAGTATTGCTTGACCGCGACATAGATGCCGATGGGGATCGCCACCGTCCAGGTAAAGATGTGCGCGAACAGGGCGATGGCGAAGGTGTAGCCCATGCGCTCCGTGATGACCTGAGCCACGGGTTTCTCGAAGGTATACGAATATCCAAAGTCGAACTTGGTGATGATATTGCTGATCCAAAGCAGATACCGCTGGTACATCGGCCTATCCATCCCGTACTGTCGTATCAGGGCCTGGGCTTGCGCTTCGCTTACCGTAACCCCTGAACTCTGCAAGCGCTCTATTTGCTTTGTTACGATATCGCCTGGGGGAAGTTGGATGATGATAAAAGCCAGGATTGAAATCAACAGCAATTGGGGTATCACGCGAATGATGCGCTGAATGATATAGGCAAGCATAAGGGTTCACCTCCTGCAAAGCTGGGAACGCGGGCGTCCCGCCCGCCTGCGGGCCAGAGTCCCGCGTTCCATTCCTGCACCCAAGTCCAAACCGGGCTGCTGGCTCTAGACCAGCAGCCCGGTCGGTGTTATATAATCGGGGTCTTACGCCCGCTCGCCACCTTCGTAGAAGAAGGCGGCCGGATGGTAGGTGTTGACGCCATACGTGTCCCAGCCAAAGGGTACTTTGGGTCGCGGCACGTTGCGCATGTTCTTGTTGAAGAGGATGGGGCACGGGCTTTCGAGTACCGTACCGATGGCCAGAGGGGTATCGGCCAGGTAGTCGAAGATTTTCTGCCCGATCGCCACACGCTCGTCATCGCTGACGACCAATTTGATCTCGTCAACCCAGGTAAACAGTTGCTGGATCTCTTCCGGCGGTGTGACGAGGCCCTCGGCTTCCTTGTCCTCGGCGGCGTACCACTGTTGCCAGGCGTAGGAAACGCCGCCCTGTTGGCCGTCGGCTACCGGCACGTACCACTGCATCTGGATCGGCAGGAGCATATCGGTGCAGCGGTCAGCGTGCCAGATACCGCACTCGACCTCGTTGGCCATCATCCGCTCGCCATACAGCGACTCATCGATCTGCTTGCCCGTCGCATCAATGCCGATTTCGCGCCAGTAGGTGACGACCATCTCGCAGAACTCATTAACCGAAGCGCCCACGCGGATGCCCGCGTGCTCAATCATGTAGCTCAAGGGTTTGCCATCGGGCCGCACGCGGATACCATCGCTGCCCTTGGTAAGCCCCATCTCATCCAGCAGTTGGTTAGCCAGCGCCGGGTCGTACTGCGCCCACGCCGAACCGTACTTCTCCTTGAAATACGCGGAGTTAGGCATTGGCGCCATCTGTCCCATGCGGGCCAGACCGAAGAAGAGGCTTTCGTTGATTTCCTCGCGGTCAATGGCGACCGAGAGTGCGCGGGTCCAGTTGGGATGGTTGACGATCTCCTCCAGCACCGGGTCTTTGGAGAGCGTGCGCCGCGGGTAAAGCGTGTAGCGGTCGGTCATACAGGAGAGATAATCGCCGATCACGTAGTTGCCCTTGGCCTCGTTCTCTTTGTACAGCGGGTATTTGGCGACGGTGACGTCGTGCATGCCCAGCCAGTCCAGCTCGCCACCGATGAGCTTCAGTTCCATCGTCTGCTGGTCGGCCATGTAATCCAGGCGCAGGGTGTCGAGGTAGGGGAGCTGGTTGCCCACCAGGTCAACTTTCCAGTAGTAGGGGTTGCGCTCGAAGATGATCAGACCATCCGATGGATATTGCTTCGGGGTCCAGGCCGCCAGGGTGGGGAAGTCCTTGGCCCAATCCGGGAACTGCCAGGTGTTCAAGCCCCACTGGCTGCAGAAGCGGTTGGTCACTTGCTGCCACGTCTCCATCCCCAACTCGGCCATTAACTTGTTGATCGCTTCCTCGCCGGCGAAATCGGGGTGGTAGTCCTTCAAGAAGTGCGCCGGCATGAACGGACCTTCCTGTGGATAGCCGCCCATGTTACGGGTGAGCATGTGGGGGAAGAGACCGAATGTGTAGTCAAATGTGCAGCGGAAGGTGTAGTCGTCGAGAATTTCAAGCTCGCAGCGTTGGCTCTGGATGCCGCTGAACGGATTGGCGACCCATCCCAGGCCCTCCACGGTGGCCCATTTGTTCCACCAGAAGTCCACGTCCTCGGTGGTCAGATCCACCCCATCCGACCATTTCATCCCCTTGCGCATGTGGAAGGTATAGGTCTTGCCATCATCCGAACCTTCCCAGCTCTCGATCATGTTGGGGACCAGGGTGCGGAAGTCCGCGTCCGAGTATTGCATCATCCGGTCGGACATCCAGTCGTAGGTGTCGGTCGACCAGACGGTGTCGAAGTGGATCTGGCGAACTTCACCGCCGTAGACGCCGATGGCATCGCGCCCACCCACCACGAAAGGCACCATCGGGAGCCGCTCGTCGACGGGGGGCAATTGTCCGGCCTTGACGAGTGCTTCCAACATAGGCGGTTCATTGCGTCCCTCCGGGACTTCGACCTCGACGATCTTCTCGACTGGGATCTCGACGGTCTTTTCGACCTGAACCTCGACCGTCTTCTCAACCACCTTTTCGACCTCGACGGTCTTCTCGATGATCTGCGGCGTCGGTGCAGCACAAGCCGTCGCCACCGCGCCGAGCGCGGCTGCCGTGGTCAGGTGCAGAAATTCACGGCGTGATAATACTTTCGATCTCATAGCTTCCTCCTTCTCTGATGAAATGTGTAAATGAAATTACTCTCACAGAGGCGTCTCTCCTCCGTGTATAGAGTCTTGTCGCTGCGATAGTGATATCGCGTTTAAAATTCCGTGGTTATGCATATTGAGTTCTCATGCGCAGGGCTGTTATTCTATACTTTAGCACCTCTTCCCCGAAAAGTCTTCCATTTTTCGGACAGATTTTGATACTT
>JAFGNR010000396.1 GCA_016926915.1 Anaerolineae bacterium | reverse complement strand
CCCCCGCCCAGATAGAATCCCCCGACACTTACGGGATGCGCACAATCGCCGCCCGAGTAAATCCCGTGCCCCATATAGAGAATGAAATGCGCACCGGTAGCGGCCGTCACAATATCGCTCCAATTGAAACTGCTGTCGCCGTAGTAGAATTTCGTCACGTTAACGCCGTGAGCTTGCAGGGCGGCCACCGCCCCATTCATGTCGCTCTTGTAAATCGATGTATGGGATTCCACATCCCCCACGATAGCCACGGCGTAAACGCCGGCCTTTTCCGGCAACGCCCCAGGCGGGGGCAGCGTCAGGCTTTCGGGCGTGTAGCCGTCGGGGACCCGCAAGGCCGTCGCCCTCAAGCCAGGTGCGGCAGTCACCGTAACAGGCGCCGCACCAAACTGCTTCGGGCTGAAACACACAACAACCAACAGTCCAAGCACAACGAGACGCCCCCACCGCACCGCGTTTTTGTCGAAACGCATGGCTACTTCCTCCTCTCACATCCTCTAACTAAAAATATACCACACCGTCCCACCGGCGTACAATAGGAGAATAGTCAGGTTGGCAAGCAGAGAGAACGTTTCAGAAACGCAGCATCCAGGGGGGCGCATCTGGCTAACCGGGGACCATCACACCATCAGGCAGGCATCTCCAAAGGAAAAGAAGCGGTAGCGACATTCAATGGCCTCTGCATAGGCTTTGCGGATCAGGTCGGCGCCCGAGAACGCCATCACCAGCGCCAGCAGCGTACTCTTCGGCAAATGGAAGTTTGTGATCAGTACATCGACGATCCGGAACTGGAATCCGGGTGTGATGTAAAGATCGGTAAAACCCTCGAAAGGGGAGAGCGGACGCCAGGGACACATGCCGTCGGGAGTTTGCAGCAATCCCTGCCGCGCTGCGGTTTCCAGAACCCGCGTGCTGGTCGTGCCGATCGCAATTACACGACCTCCCATGACTTTGGTCTGGTTGATTTGCGCTGCGACCTCTGGCGAGAGATAGGCCCATTCACGGTGAATCTCATGCGCCTCAAGGGAGTCTTCAACGACCGGTCTGAAGGTGTCCAGCCCAACGTGTAACGTGACGAAGGCCAGCCGCACGCCCTGGTCGCGTAATGCAAACAAGAGCTCGGGTGTGAAGTGTAGCCCGGCCGTCGGCGCCGCCGCGCTGCCCGGCGCGCGAGAATAGACAGTCTGATAACGTTCCGGATCATCCAGCGGACGGTGAATATAGGGGGGCAAGGGAACATGCCCCAAGGTATCCAGATGCGGTTGTAGCGCCTCCGAAAAGGCCAAGACCCGCTCCCCACGCTCCCCCATGTCTACGACCTCGGCCTCAAGATCCACAGGCTCGCTGTTCGATAACATGCGGATGCGGGTTCCGATCCGGGTGCGCGCGCCGCCGACCAGCGCCCGCCACCGGTGATCGCCCAATGGTCTGAGCAACAGAATCTCGACGCGACCACCGGAAGGGTGTTTCTGTCCGAACAGTCTTGCCGGAATGACCCGGCTTTCGTTTGCCACCAATAGGTCGCCAGGCCGCAGATAATCGCCGATTTCGTAAAAAATGCGGTGTTCCAATTCGCCGGTATCGCGATGGACCACGAGCAGGCGCGAATGATCTCGCGGCTCAACCGGCTCCTGGGCGATCAACGCTTCCGGCAGTGTATACTCCAATTCAGCTGTTTTCATCGATAACCGTCGTTTTCTCCTGATGGGATGTAGGCCCAGTGTACCTGTTTTGTCCGTTTTTGCCACGAGATCCCTAATGGGTGCCAACGCAGCCCCAGGAGGTACCATTCCTGGGGCTGCGCAGCAGTTACCAACGGACGACGTTATCCAGCCCAGATGATGTATCCGGGTAGGAACGGCGTCACCAGATCAACATTGCGAGGCAGAACACGGACCGTATAGCCATGCAGCCCACTCTTGTGACAGAGGACGTCCTTGACTGCAAACCGGCAATTACCACCCGGATCGCACGCTGCCACATCCATGGGCGCCGCCTGCCCCTCGACGATCTCACCACGAGCATCGACCTCGCCAAGGTAAAGCTCAACGCAGACATCCTCAGGCGTCAAAGTCCCGAGATGCACCTCCGCCTGCACCTCAATGCCATCGCCCACCTTGACCTCATGCGGCAAATCCCCCGTGACCTCCCCGATACGGATCTGAGACCAGCCGCGCTGCAGATGCCCCTTCCACGCAGCAAGGGCCTTGGCGCGGGTGAAATCCCCGGCAACCAACGCCGCGTAACGCTCCGCGCTGGGCATATAGAAGCGCGATGTATATTCGGCCACCATGCGGTTGGTGTTGAAGAAATGGCAGATCGAAGCAATACAAGCCTTCATGTGCTCGATCCAGTGGCGCGGCAACCCGCTGCGCGCCCGATCGTAGAAGGTGGGGACGACGTCGCGCTCCAGCAACTCATAAAGCGCCTCGGCCTCGACGTAATCCTGATACCCGTGATCATCATACATCTCGCCCCGCCCGATGGCCCAGCCCACCTGCGGCGTGTAGGCTTCATCCCACCACCCATCGAGAATACTCAAATTCAGCACTCCGTTGGCGGCCGCCTTCATGCCGCTGGTTCCACTGGCCTCCCGCGGACGGCGCGGCGTGTTGAGCCAGACGTCGACGCCCTGGTAGAGATAACGAGCCACCGACATATCGTAGTCTTCCAGGAAGACGATCCGGCGGCGAAACCGTTCATCCCGCGCCAGATTGACGATTTGCTGAATGAGCGCCTTACCGGGGTTGTCGTGGGGATGCGCCTTGCCCGCAAAGATCATCTGTACCGGACGATCGGGATCATTGAGCAACCGCGCCAACCGGTCCGGGTCGCGCATGATCAGCGTAGCCCGTTTGTACGTGGCGAAGCGGCGAGCGAAACCAATGGTCAGGGCTTCGGGATCCAGCACCTCATCCGCCGATTCGATCTCGCGTTGGGAGCTGCCCCGGCGCGCCAATTGCTTGCGCAGACGATGGCGAGCAAATGACACCAGCCGTTCGCGCCGTCGCTCGTGGGTTCGCCACAGCTCCTCCGGTGCGATATGCTCTGCGCGCGCCCAGACAGCCTGATCCGCGGGTTCTTCCCGCCAGCGGGGGCCAAGATACCGGTCGTAGAGTTGTTTCATATCGCGGGAAATCCACGAGAGGAAATGCACGCCGTTGGTCACGTGGGTAATGGGGCGCTCTTCCTCCGGCACGCCGGGCCAGAGATCGGACCACATCTGACGGCTCACCTTTCCGTGCAGCTTGCTGACGCCATTGCTGAATGCCGCCAGACGGAGCGCCAGAATGGTCATGCAAAAGGGTTCCCCATCGTTGTTCGGATTCTCTCGCCCCAGCGCCAGGAATTCGTAGCGTGACAGACGCAACTGCCGCATGTAGTCGGTGAAGTAGCGATCCATCATGTGGGAAGGAAACCGGTCGTGACCGGCCGGAACAGGGGTGTGCGTCGTAAACACCAGACCTGCGGACGCCGCCTCACGGGCCTGATCGAACGAGAGGTTGTGCTTTTCCATCAAGCAGCGGATACGCTCCAACGCCAGAAACGCCGAATGGCCTTCGTTGATGTGATAGACTTGCGGTTGAATGCCCAGGGCTTCCAATGCGCGGTACCCGCCAATCCCCAAGAGGATCTCCTGCTTGATGCGCATTTCCTGGTCGCCGCCATAGAGCTGGTCGGTAATGTCACGATCATCAGGCCGGTTTTGGGGAATGTTGGTATCCAGCAGATAAAGCGCCACGCGCCCTACCTGCACGCGCCAGACTTGCGCGTGGACCTGCCGCCCAGGCAATTGGACGGACACGATCACAGGTCCCCCCTCCGGGGTTGACGTCAACGTAAGAGGCAGGTTGTCGAAATCGTTATCCTCGTAGGCCTCCTGTTGCCACCCGGCCTGGTTGAGGTATTGCTGGAAATATCCCTGCTGGTAGAGCAACCCTACACCCACCAGGGGAAGGTTGAGATCGCTGGCCGATTTCAGATGATCGCCGGAGAGAATGCCCAACCCCCCGGCGAAAATCGACAGGCACTCCGTCAGACCGAATTCAGCGGAGAAATAAGCAATCACCGGGCTCTCGGATTTCTCATACGTCTGCGTGAACCACGTCGATGCCGTATCCTTCATGTAGGCGTCGAAGTTTTGAGCAACGCGGCGCATGTAGGCCAGAAATCCCTCATCGTGTGCCAGGCGTTCGAGACGCCCCTGACCGATAGCGCCCAACATCAACACAGGATTGTGGTTAGTCTCCTCCCACAGGTCTGCATCGAGCCGCCGAAACAATTCGATGGTATCATGATGCCAGGCCCAATGGAGATTGTGAGCCAGATGCCACAAAGGCTTCAAAGGCTCCGGTAACGCAGGAACGATCGAAAAAGTACGGATGGGTTTCATTGTCATGGACCTCCTTGCTAATACAAACACTTGTGGTCACTTTTGGCTGGCGCTCTCGCGCCCCAAAAGCGTACCATCATTTCTATCCCAGGCAAGGATAGCCCATTCAGGGTAGTATATCCTCGAAATCCGAGTTGACAGAGAACGGAGGTTGTGATAAGTTTAACCATGGCGGCGGATGATACACGATATAGCGTGGGGCATCATCCTTGTTGTCCAATCCACGATCAAGTGCCCCCTGGGGAAAGCGTGGCTTTGAGTCTGGGGCGCGTGATGGACGTGACGGCGCTGCCCCTCGGGGATCGTGAGCGTACACAAGGTCTTCCAGTTGTCGGTGCCATGGTGAAAGCGTATGTCCGACTTCTCACCAATGGGCCGGCCCATTGGTGAATGCAGCAACACCGTTGCACACCTGCCGTGTGGAACTTACCAGAAAGTGATAGGGGATAAAAGAGTTGGATAATCACCAGACTTCCGTGGCAGACCGGACGAACTCCTTTGGACCTACCATACAGCGATACGTGATTGCGGTCATCTACCTGTTCATTGGCGTATCGCTCTCAACCATTCTCTTTGCTGCACCGCTCAAAGCATTGGAGATGGGCGCCAGTGATGTGCTGCTGGGTACTCTTGTGTCCGCTTTCGTCTCCAGCGGCCTCATCCTTTCTATTGCTGGAGCGGCGCTCTGCAATCGTTTTGGGGAGCGGGCCCTGTTGATTGGCGCATTTGCCTGTTATGCTACGGCTCAGTTGATTGGCGCCGTGACCGGAAATCTAGTCGTTTTGCTCGGCGCCGCGATTCTGGCTGGTGTGGGCGATATGCTGTTCACAATTGGGGGGATGACGTATTTGACGCAGGCTACCAGTGGGGGCAAGGGGAGCCTCCTGAGCTCTTCCTTCGGTCTGTTGAGCCTTGGAGCTATGATTGGGTCCGCGGTGGGTGGAAACGTTGCGGAAGGCTATGGCTTCGGCGCCGTGTTCATCTTAGGAATGCTGATCAGCATTTCTGGTTTCCTGCTCACGCTCATCCTGCCGAAGCAGAACAACTCACCACTCGCGGAGTCTCCCACACCCTTCAACCTCTTTTCGGCGTATAAAGCGGCCTATGACTTGCTGCGCAGGAATAGTCAGGTACGAATGGCCGCCAGCTTGCTGGCGCTGAGCACGATAGGGTGGTTCACGTTCCGCTCCAGTTTCTACCTCAGTCACCTGCTGCGTGTGGGGATGACTACGGGAACCATAGGCCTGGTTGCAGCAGCAGGAACGGCGGTGCGAATTGTGGCCCCGTTTATCTATGCCTGGATGGCAAGGCGAATGGGGCCACTACAAGCTATTGTGGTCGGCGTCGCAGGAGGCGCGCTCGGGCTGGCCGTGACGCCGTTTTTCACCGCGGCCCCGGCGCTGGGCCTGATAGGAGCGGCGTCGCAACTTGGGGACTCATTTGCGCTTCCCGGAGGCTATGCGCTAGTGGGGGTGCACACGGATGCATCCGACCGCTCGACGTCCGTGGCGATAATCAACATGTCATGGGCCCTGGCCGCGTTATGCGGAGGGCCCCTGTGGGGTGCAGTGGTGCGCATCACGGGCCTATCGGCCGGTTTCCTTATCGCCGGCCTTGGTATCGCCGCCGCCGCCGTTGCACTAGGAGTCAGCCTTCACAGCAATGGGCTTATGGCAGACGCTCCCTCACCTGATGGGATTCGGTGATTAGTGATTCGGATACGTGCAGCGCGCCAGGCGCTCATCACGGTCCGCCACAAACCGCTCCAACCCTCTCAACACCCAGCGTGGCGAGAGGCGCGCCTCGTCGATCACTTCTTGTAGCGTGCCGCCACTGCGCCAACGGTCATCCCAATCCGCTGAAAGCGCATACGCCTCCGCCACCTCATTGAATAGCCAAGCGTGCATGAGCCAACGGGCCTGCGTGGTGATCACGGTCGAATCGAGGCGATCTACACGCGAGAGCACCCGGTTGCGATACTCATCCGGCTG